>NZ_JBQTGH010000004.1:0-332085 GCF_052400625.1 Thermophagus sp. OGC60D27 | reverse complement strand
AGAGATCTTTTTCTGACTTCCGAGACTATTGATGATGTATGTAATGATGCTCTTCAACTTGAATTTGCCTTTAAGTATTAATTGTTAATAAATTTAATTGGACACCCGTGAAAATCAATTTTAGTTTATGTGAAATGCCTTTTAGGAGTGAAAAAATAGATATAAAACGAAAAAAAGACAGTTGGGGAGTGAAAGAATCTACTTTCAACTGAAATTCCGTCAGTGGAAGCGTGGAAAAATCCATTTAAAACTGAAATCCTATCACTTGCTGAGTTGAAAAAAATTATTCTTGACTGAAATTTTATCGGTTGGGGAGTTGAAAAAGAATGTTAGGAAGTTCCATTTTTTAGATCTGATTATTGAAGTATGTTTTATATGGCTGAGATTGATTGGTATGATTATGTGGGTGTTGAGTATTGTTGGGCAAAGAGGGGAATCCAAATCAAAAAGTAGAGATTGAGAAGCAACGAATGGGCTAGCGGGCTTAGTCAAAGTATTAAGACAATATGTCAACCGGTTCAATACTTTTGATCGTCCGATTTGCAGAATGAATGGATAGAAGGGGATGCATAGTATATCGTAGGTTTCGTAAGGTTTCTGGAATAAATAGGAGGGGTTATTTCGGTCAGATTGTGCCAGTGTGAGAGATGGAGCAATAGTACAAAAAAAGTTTATTCAGGTTTCAAAATATCTCTTCTTAAAGAGGGTCCGTTTAGATCGATTCGATGGGAAGAGTTTATCAGTCGGTCGAGTATTGCATCGGCAATTGTTCCGTCACCAATAATATCATACCATACAGACACGGGGATTTGTGACAAGACAATTGTAGATTTATGACTATATCGGTCATCTATAATATCCATTAATGTTTCACGATCTTGTTTATCAAGGGATTGCAATCATAAGTCATCCAGGATTAAAAGATCAACTTTTGATAGTTTGTTAAGTTCTTTCATGTAAGTGTCATCCACTTTGGAGAGCTTAAAGCGCTTAAATAATCGTGAAATAATAGCATTATACACTCTATATTCCATCATACAGGCATGATGTCCTATAGCCTGGGCCAGATAGCTTTTACCAACGCCGGAAGGCCCTGTAAAGATCAGGTTTTCATTTCTTTTAATAAAATCAAGAGAACAAAGTCTTTGAAACATGTTTTTATCCGGTTTTCTGTCGGCCTGATAATTTACATCACCGATGGATGCTTTTTGGCGAAAACCGGCTTGCTTAAGCAATCGCTGTATTTTCTTGTTTTGTCTGTCTTTCCATTCATGATCGGTAAGCAATGTCAGATATTCATCGCGGGTTACATCCGTCAACTGATTGTTTTTTTATTTGCTGCAGGTGCCAATCGGTCATTGCGTTAATCCGCATTTTCCTGAGTTTTTACGATTGTCTGATTTTTTTGGGGGGGTAGACCCTTCGGTGATTACTATCACAGGGTGTCTATCATTATAATAACATGGTCCTGGTGATTACTATCACATGGTGTCCATCATTATAATCACATGGTCTTGGTGATTACTATCACATGGTGTCCATCATTATAATCACATGGTCCTGGTGATTACTATCACATGGTATCTATCATTATAATCACATGGTCCTGATGATTACTATCACATGGTGTCGACCATTGTAATCACAATTTAAACAACTCTCTGCGGCTGGCTTGCCGGTGTTTCAGTAAAAGATCATTAGAGGTGATCAAAAGCCTTTTTATTTCTCTATTGAGAGCTTCCAGAGAAAAGAATCTCATCTGGCGTAAGGGATAGAATATGTGCTGATAAACAAGATTTACAGCATTCTCGACTAATGCTTTGTCGTAAGGAGAATAACTACGTGTGGGATTCATTACGCAATTGTAATGATGGGCAAAGTCCTTAAAGGCGCAATTTATTTGTGGTTCGTATTTACTGGTTCTTGTTACCGCCGATTTTAAAATGGTCTGATACGATGGCTTTCGGTACGCCTCCATAATAGGATAAAACATTGGATATACCACTTATCTTTATAATGGTATAGAAATGTAAAACCCGGATGGTCACGTTGCGCGTTCATCTTTTCAAAGTAGCTCATTAGCTCATCATACCGGGCATTTTTGATGGTGGTATGGATTGGAATAAACTTGAGTAATTCACTATTATCCAATGAAACAAGTTCTTAATGGATTGCACTTTTAATTCGAAATAGATTTTCTAATGCATTTTTCGGGTTTAATCTATAAGATCAAGTTTATTGGCCATATCGCTTTTTTTGGCGATATAGCGGTTTTTTCCTGATCTCTCAAACTGGCACAAGTCGAACCGAAAGCTTTTTTTGCTTATGCGCTATGACTGGCACGTTTTAAACCGAAATGTCTGGCACTAGTACTCCGAAATCGGTGGCACATTTTGAACCGGTATAGCCAGTTGGGGAGTGAGAAAAGAACCTTAAACTGTGGATAACCAGATTGAAAAAATGTCTTTGCTCTTTGAAATGCATTATGTTGAGGGAAGAAAGATGGCCTAAAGGTGAGAATTGCGATTCTTTAATGTCGGTCTTTTAGCTATTCTCTTTTAATGAAATTATCTAAAAAAAGGAGAAAATTGATTTTAAGTTGGTTGCCATGCACTATTGATAGACGAGAGGTGATGAGGAAAGATCTGTATTCGGTGTTCATTAATTATAATGAAAATTCTTTCAGTTGATTAATCAAGGGAGTTCGAGTGATTACAAAGGTGTGGTTTCGGATTTATCAAGTAAATGATTAATATTTAAAACACATTCTTTATCCCATTAAAATTAGCTCGAAATTCAGTGGGGGTGCAGTTTTGTTTTCTTTTGAAAGTTCGATTAAAGTTCGATATGTTGTTGAAGCCACATTCGTAACATATTTCCGAAACACTTTTTGTCGTTTCGATAAGCATCCGGGTGGCAACACCCAGTCTAACTTCATTGACAAAATCGACAAACGATTTTCCGGTTCTTTTTTTGATCATTCGGCTAAACGAAACCACCGACATATTCATGAGTTTTGCAGCGTCGTCCAACTTTATTCTTTTACTGTAGTTTTCTTTTACGAAATTGTATATTTTTTCGATTTTATCACTGTTGAAGAAGTCGTCTTGGTTTCGAAATGAGAGGTTGGTTAGTAATCGTTGATTTGGTGCAATGGACAAATCATACAGTAAAGATTGAAATTCCAGGAAGGAATCAAAACCTCTTTTTTTGTTGATTCGTTTTAATCGTGTTGCAGCAGAAAGTGCGGTTTCATGTGAAAAAAGGATTCCCCTTTCGGCGTTGTGCAGCAAGTCTTTGAGTGGTTTAAGGATGTTTTTTTGTAACAAATGGTTTTGAAACAGATCGCGAGGAAACTGTAGCGTAATTTCATGAAGCAGTTCTTTGCCGGTATTTTTATAGTTTTCCCATCCATGGTAGAGATTAGGTCCGACCATTACCAATTCCAGATCATCAATTTCGCCTATGTGATCGCCAACGACTCTTCTGCCTCCCTTGGCATTGGCTATAAAATTGATTTCGTATTCAGGATGAAAATGAATCGGGAAATTGAAAAAGTTTCTTTGACGATCAAATACTAAGAAACAATCGTCGGTCTGAAGGGGCGTTATTTCCCGGTGTATTCGATTTTTAGTCTGAATTTTCATCCTTGCTTTAACTTGTGGATTACAAATGTAACACTATCCTGAATAAAATGAACCAGGTTTCCTTTTATTGGGAATCATTAGAGGAAGAGGAAACACTTTTTCTAAGTAGATTTTTTATGATTTATTTTTCAAGTGAGTTTCTGTCTGAGATAACCCTTCTGTGGCATTTGTGGGTAAGGAAACAAATCTGAAATTAAGCCCATGGAGATAAATTGCCGGTAAAAGCAGACAAAAATTTCTACCTTTGAGAGTCTAAACCGAAACAAGGGTATGATTGATAAAAGCACCATAGATCGCGTGATGGAGACTGCGCAGAGTCAGATTGTCGATGTGGTTTCGGAGTTTGTTAATCTTAAGCGCAGAGGGGTTAATTATATTGGATTATGTCCATTTCATAATGAAAAAACACCTTCATTTATTGTTTCACCCTCCAAGGGAATATTCAAATGTTTTGGCTGCGGCAAGGGTGGGAATGCGGTCAATTTTTTAATGGAGCATGAACAGATTTCATTTGTTGAATCCATTAAAATTTTAGGAAAAAAATTTCATATTCCGGTGGAAGATAAAGTTTTAACTCCGGAGGAGGTTGCCCATCAGACCGAACGTGAGAGTATGCTTATTGTTACCGGGTTTGCTGCAAAATATTTTGAAGAACGTTTGCATCATTCCGATGAAGGGAAATCAGTGGGAATAGGATATCTTCGAGAACGAGGATTCCGGGATGATATTATTCAGAAGTTTGGGTTGGGCTATTCGCCCGAATCCAAGGATGCCTTTACGCGTGAAGCGTTAAGAAAAGGATTTAAGTTGGAGTTTCTTGAAAAAACCGGGCTAACCATCGTTCGGGATGACTATAAAGCCGATCGATTCAGAGGAAGGGTTATTTTTCCGATACATAGTCTGGCGGGAAAAGTGATCGGATTTGGAGGACGTGTTTTGCGGACCGATGCCAAAACAGCCAAGTATCTGAATTCGCCGGAATCGGAAATCTACCATAAAAGCAGAATACTTTATGGGATGTATCAGGCCCGGCAGGAGATTGCCCGGCAGGATCGGTGCATCTTAGTGGAGGGTTACACCGATGTGCTCTCATTTCATCAGGCAGGTATTCATAACGTGGTGGCATCGTCAGGAACCGCTCTTACACCAGATCAGATTAGGCTGATTGCCCGTTTTACTAAAAATCTGACGATTATTTATGATGGAGATGCTGCGGGAATAAAAGCCTCACTTCGTGGTATTGATCTGGTTCTTGAAGAAGGATTGAATGTGAAGGTAGTATTGCTTCCCGACGGAGAGGATCCGGATTCGTATTCCAAAAAACTGGGTGGTGACCCTCTTATAGCTTATATAAAAGAGCATGAAACTGATTTTATAAGGTTTAAAACGTCTCTTCTTATGGGGGAAACACAAGATGATCCTGTTGGCCGGGCTCGGCTTATTCAGGATATTGTTCGTTCCATTTCTGTGATTCCTGATTCTATTACTCGTACAGAGTACGTGAAAGAATGCAGTAATTTGATGGAAGTGAAAGAACAGGTGCTTTTCTCGGAGATTGGGAAACTACGTCGTCGAAAACGGGAAAAAGAATCTCAAAGGGGCAGGCATTATGGTCATGCACAGGAAGGTGAATCTTTTTCGTCGCCTCGTGTTGAGAAGGTTGCTGCCACCTCTTCCAATCCTTTTGAAACGGAAGAACGAGAAGTCCTTCGTTTTTTGTTGAAGTATGGGGATGTCGATTTAGGGGAGTTGGAAACCGAAGAAGAGATTCGTCAATTAACCGTAGGTGAATATATTATTGCAGAGCTTCGTCAGGATGAGCTGGAGAGTGTCAATCCGCTTTACAATCAAATCATGAAACTATATGAAGAGAATTTTAAAAATCAGGATTTTAAAGCGTCTCATTTTTTTGTTTCACATGCCGATAGTCGAATTTCCGGACTGGCAACAGATCTTATAGCCAAAGAGTATTCTTTGAGCAGGATTCACAATCGAGGAGGGAAGGTGGAAAAAGAAAGTGACAGACTGGATGAATTGGTCCCTAAAGTGGTGACCGAATTGAAGTGGCGCAAAGTGAAAGTATTGCTTGACGAAAAGAGAAAACAGTTAAAAGCGGCAGAAGAAAGAGGGGACAAAACCGGGTTTATGGATCTTTTGAAGGAAATTAATGGGCTGCAGCAGGCGTTTATTTACATCTCTAAAGTGTTGGGCGAAAGGACGGTTGTTTAATGTTATTAGCTGTAGAATCGAATATTGAATGGTATTATGAAGACTTATTTAATTAATGATCAAAAATTTATAGATGAAGTAATATTGTCCTGCAAAATTTGTTTTGCCGGTGTTGTTGACGAAGACGGATTGCCTTATGTGGTTCCCATGAATTTTGGTTACGAACAGGGGGTATTTTATTTGCATAGTGCACCGGAAGGGAGGATCATAAGAGCTCTGGAAAGAAAAAATGATATATGCTTGACTTTTAATTTTGGCGAAGAGCTGGCTTTTCAGCATCCTGAAGTGGCTTGTAGCTATAGGATGAAAGCTCGCAGTGTTGTGGCTGAGGGGAAAGTGACTTTTGTCGAAGATATGGAGCAAAAACGTCATGCCTTGGACTGTATTATGGCTCAATACAGTAGGAAACAGTTTAAGTATGGTGATCCTGCTGTCAGAAATGTAAAGATCTGGCGTGTTGATATTACCAACATAGGATGTAAGGAATTTGGGGCACCACACGATGTCTGTAAAAAATAATTTATGGTACTAAACTATCTATGGATTGCTTTTTTTCTGATAGCCTTTGTAGTGGCACTGGTTAGACTTATCTTTTTTCAAGATTTGGAGATCTTTACCGCCCTGATGAATGCTACTTTTGAGAATGCCAAAACGGGTTTTAATATCTCGTTGGGGTTGACAGGTGTACTTACCCTTTGGCTTGGACTGATGCGTATTGGTGAAAAAGGGGGAATGGTTGCCGTTATGTCGAAGGCTATTGGTCCATTTTTTCGTCATATTTTTCCTTCACTACCTAAAGATCATCCGGCGTATGGTCCTATGATGCTGAATATAGCGGCCAATATGCTGGGGTTGGACAATGCGGCGACACCTATGGGGCTTAAAGCGATGAAAGAAATGCAATCGGCCAATAAGAAAAAGGATACTGCATCGGATGCTCAAATCATGTTTTTGGTATTGAACACCTCCGGTCTTACTATCATACCCATTTCCGTGATGGTTTACAGGGCCGAAATGGGGGCTGCCAATCCGGCGGATATTTTTCTTCCCATACTTCTTGCTACCTTTTTTAGCACCATTGCGGGTTTAATTTCTGTCGCCATAGTGCAAAAAATAAACCTGCTTAACAGAGTTGTTTTGGCTTATTTGGGGGGATTGTCACTTTTTATTGGTGCAGTCATTTATGGTTTGTCGCAACTGGATAAAGATGAGATCCGAATCATTTCTCTATTGGCTGCCAATATCATATTGTTTACGATTATCGTGACTTTCATCCTGATGGCCGTTGTTAAGAAGGTAAATGTTTATGAGACTTTTATTGAAGGAGCAAAAGACGGATTCCAAATAGCCGTTAAGATTATTCCATATCTGATTGCAATCCTTGTAGGCATTGGGGTTTTTCGTGCTTCGGGGGCAATGGATATCTTGATCAGAGGAATCGAATGGGGGGTGGCTTCTTTGGGATTGAACACTGATTTTGTTGAAGCCCTTCCTACAGCATTGATGAAACCGTTAAGCGGTAGCGGGGCCAGAGGGTTGATGGTGGATGCCATGAAGATGTATGGAGCCGACTCTTTTGTTGGTCGTGTGGCCAGCACTATTCAGGGGGCTACCGACACTACTTTCTATGTTGTTGCTGTCTATTTTGGCTCGGTAGGGATCCGGAAAACCCGTTATGCTGTGGTTTGTGGGTTGATTGCCGATATCGCCGGGATTATTGCCGCCATATTGTTAGGATATCTTTTCTTTGCTTAAGTTATATTGATTGTATTATGACCTTGGACGGAAATCTTATTAAAATGAAAAGTGCTCTCATCAACAGAGAGGCTGTCTATACGCTTAGATTGGGGGATGATGAAGTTTGTCTTAACGACTGGCTCGGGAAAACCATACAAATACACTATGGGGGTAAGATTAACTGTATTGTTTGTGGAAAAGAAATCCGTAAAACTTATGGCCAAGGATTCTGTTATCAGTGTTTTACTTCCTCCCCGGAGGCTGATGAGTGTATTCTTAGACCCGACCGGTGCTTAGCTCATCTTGGAGTTGCGAGAGATATGTCGTGGGCAGAAGATCATTGTCTTCAGCCTCATATTGTTTATTTGGCAGTAAGTGGAGGACTGAAAGTTGGTGTAACCCGACTATCTCAAGTGCCTTATCGTTGGATAGATCAGGGGGCTGCCCGTGCTATTAAAATTTGTCAGGTTCCAAATAGGCATATTGCTGGCGTCATTGAATCCTTTCTAATGCCTCATTTTGGTGATAAAACCAACTGGAAGAAGATGGTGACGAATGAGTCACTGCCTGACATTGACCTCAAAAATTCAAAACACAAAGCCACGTCATTACTTCCGGATGAATTGAAAAGATATGTTTTGGAACAGGACGATGAAGTTTTTGAAATCAGATATCCGGTTCAAACATATCCTAAAACCCCCGTTCAGCTAAATCTTGATAAAGAATCCTTTGTTGAAGGGACTTTGACTGGTATTAGAGGTCAATATATCTTCTTCAATAATCAAAAAATATTAAATGTCCGTCGATTTTCTGGTTATTCAACTAAAATTCATTTGGCTTAATTGATAATAATATTAAGGCAAACACTTGAAGAGAAAACGTGATTATTTTTTTCATTGTTTATTACAGACAGGTGATTGTTAGGGGGGAGAATTAGTCAAATAGAATAAGGTAAACACTCTCGTTTAAGAAAAATTGATAGTTAAAAGGAAACCAAACTTAATAGTTTACGTAGCATGTGGTTGGTGGATATTTTGGAAATTATTGCCCCTGTAGTGGGGTTTAAAAAGTAAAACCACCGATATATTTTGTGCTTGGGTTTTGTGAATTAATAAACTTTTAAAAGGAAATGAGAAAGATTTACTTGATTTTGACGTTTCTTCTGCTGATGCCGTTTATAATGGAAGGACAGGTAGAGAAGTACAAGGCAGTTTTTACGCTGAACTTCATCCGGTATATTGGTTGGCCGGAGGATGCCCGGCAGGGAGATTTTGTAATTGGTGTATTAAATTCTCCCAATGTGGCTAAATGGATTAAAAGTCAATCGGAAGGTAAAAAATTTGGTTTTCAGGACGTGGTTGTCAAAGAATTTAAGTCTGTTGATGAGGTTCAGGATTGTCAGGTGCTATATGTATCCTCCCGATCCAGATATTTGAGGATTGCCTCCCAGGTTCAGTCGAAGTTAGGAAGCAGTTCTTTAATTATAACCGAGGAGGAAGGAGCCACGGATCATGGGGCGATGATAAATTTCGTGATTAGAGATGATGTCCTGAAATTTGAGATTCATAATAGTAATGCTTCCAATAAAGGGCTTCAGATTAGTTCCCGATTAGAGAATATGTCGTCGGCCATCGTGTTATGACCAAAATTCAATTAAAAAAATAATAAATACGACGGGTCCGGAAAAGACCAATGTTCCGGAATTTTTTTCAGAATAAAGTCCGACAGGCTCGGTTAGCAAAATATTTATTCATGAAGATGAAAGTTAAATTTAATATCGCCCAAAAGTTAGTTGCTGGCTTTGGAATAATATTACTGGCAATTCTTATTAATTCGGTTTTGACTTTGAGTATCCTTTCGCGAAGCAGAAGCTTAACGATGGATGTTACCACCATCTATTCACCCAGTGTTGAAAAATTAGGTGATTTGGGAATGACAGTGACCCAAACCAAGATGCTAATAAAAAATTGGGTTTACATCGATCGCCAGGCCAATACTCCTGATAAAGTTAAACTTGCAGAAATTCATGAAACCGAATTTCCGACCATTAAAAATGATCTCCGTCAACTTTCGGAGATGTGGGAAAACAAGGACGAAAAGAATGTATTGGAAGGGATATT
The DNA here is from genome assembly GCF_052400625.1 of Thermophagus sp. OGC60D27. Lineage (NCBI taxonomy): Bacteria > Pseudomonadati > Bacteroidota > Bacteroidia > Marinilabiliales > Marinilabiliaceae > Thermophagus > Thermophagus sp. OGC60D27. The sequence goes on along the minus strand of NZ_JBQTGH010000004.1, from coordinate 322,352 downwards.
TCATAAAACCGATTCTTTATTTGCCATGCATAAGAAGATTATGCTGGCATTGAATTCGTTTGAAGCCTATGATGATCCTATGGTTTTATTTGAAGTGGAACCAATGGTCGTTGAAGGTGGAGAGGTTATGAATTTAAGTGACGAAATAATTGGTGAAGTTTCTAAGCTGGAAGAGAAATATCTTAGTGATTATGAGTCTTCACTTGGAAGTATGCACTCCATTTTTTCGTCTTTTACATGGTATATGATTATCATGAGCATAATACTGACTGCAGCTTCGGCAATTATCGGTTATGTGTTATATTCTTCTATTGTTAAACCGCTTCTGAAAGGGGTGAAATTTGCTCAATTGTTTGGGAATGGGGATTTGACAGCTCAGATTGAAATTAATCAGGAAGATGAAATTGGAATCCTGGCCAAAGAGCTAGGGACAATGGCCAAAAATCTAAAGGGTATTGTGTTTTCGATCAAGCAAAATGCCAGAGATTTGGTTCATTCCAGCCGAAATCTAAGAGACAGTTCTCTTCAGATGTCTCGTGGTTCTGCAGATCAGGCTGCCTCCGCTGAAGAGGTGTCTACTTCTATTGAAGAGATGGTGGCAAATATTGATCAGAATACCGACAATGCCATTCAAACAGAAAAAATTACTGTTGATACGGCGCGTGAAGTCAATATAGCTAATGAATTATCATCGGAAGCGGCGAAAGCAATGGAAGATATTGCAGAACGTATTTCGGTGATTAGTGATATTGCTTTTCAGACGAACATTCTTGCTTTGAATGCTGCAGTTGAAGCAGCTCGGGCTGGGGAACATGGTCGAGGATTTTCTGTTGTGGCAGCCGAGGTTCGTAAATTGGCTGAAAAAAGTAAATCTGCAGCAGATGAAATTGTTAATTTGGTGGCCAAAGGTTTGAAGGTTTCTAAAGAGGCCGGTGATAAAACCAAAATGCTGGTTCCCGAGATTGAAAAAACGACCCAACTGATTAAGGAAATAGCTGCCGCAAGTTTGGAGCAAAAAACTGGAGCCGATCAAATCAATCAGGCTATGCAGCAATTAAACCTGATTACTCAGGAAAATGCTTCTTCTTCCGATGAGTTGACCCAGTCTTCGGAACAACTTGCAGGACTTGCGCGTAACTTACAAAAAGCTGTGAGCATTTTTAACATTGGAGAAGATGATACTCAAGTGGACGATCTTGAATCTGGAACAGATGATCCGGCTAAAAGGCAAAGATATTCCGATAACGATAAGTCTTCCGAAGATGAACCCGCAAATTCAGGCAGCAATGAGAAATTGCCTCTTTCGAAGGATTTAAAAGGGAATAAGCCTGACCTTTCCGATTTGGGAAAGGAATTCGATCTGGATAATTATGAGAAGTTTTAATGATTTTTTTTGAGGGGGTATAATTATAGATGTATCTGAGTGGTATATTTGTGGGATAGCCTTTTTGATTGTATACCAGAAAAGAAAAAAGTATTCAGTCAGTGTTCCTTTAAGAATTTTTATTTAAGAGGAAATGGAAGATAAAAACAGGTATGCCAGATAAAACTCATGCAACCCTTGAGGTTTATAAAAATTTAGCCAGGTTTCATTATGAGTGATGAAAATTATTCAGTTCAAATAAGTAAAGAAGGAGATAGCCAAGTAGTGACTTTTTCCGGTCAACTAACTATTAATTATATCCAAAACATTAAAGACCTTGTTGGAAAAAAGATCCATTTTTCAAAAGATATAGTTGTAAAGGTGGAGAACCCTGATAATTTGGATATCACCTTTCTGCAGTTATTGGAGTCGATAAAGGCCACTGCAGAATCGAATCAACGAAAATTTTCAGCTTCGGGCTCATTGCCCGACGAATTGTTGAGTTTAATATCCAATAGTGGGTTTTCCAAATTATTAAGTTGTAATCCTGTAAACAAATAAGCATATGGCAAAAACAGTTCTTATTGTTGATGATTCCGAAAGTATCCGGGAGGTGGTGAATTTCACACTACAAAACGAAGGGTATGATGTGCTTGTCGGCGTCGATGGGCAAGATGCCCTTAAATTTCTGGATGGCAGGCCAATAGATATCATTATTACCGATCTTCATATGCCTAATATGGATGGTTTGGAGCTGATCCGGAAAGTTAGGGAAATGGATAATTATAAACATATTCCCATTTTGTTTCTGACCACCGAATCTCAGGCAGCCAAAAAGATGGAAGCCAAACAGGCCGGCGCAACCGGGTGGATTATTAAACCATTTGTTCCTGCCAAATTATTAAGTGCAATTTCCAGGGTGCTTCGCTAAATTTCCTAAGTAACAGGTGCACGCCAAGCTGGTAGCCAATTTCTTTTTGGCCACAATAAATGTGCGAAACCGCAAACGAATATGATTGATAAATTTAAAGCCAAGTTTGTAGAAGAATCTCTGGATAATGTGAATGATCTGGAAGAAGCTCTTTTTGCTCTCGAAAATGATATGCAGAGCAAGGATCTTATTGAGCGCATCTTTCGGGCCATGCATTCGTTAAAAGGTGGTGGGGCTATGTTTGGGTTTAATCACCTTAGCGAATTCACACACCACCTAGAAAGTATATTTGACCAGGTTCGAAATGACAAACTTGAGGTAACTCAGGATTTGGTTTCTCTGACTTTTACAGCCGTTGATGAAATTAAATATTTGCTTGAAAAAGGTGACCTGACCGATAATGAGGATTTGGATGAATTTCACCAATTAATGGATAGGATTCAGACATTTCTCCAGTCGGGAGGGAAGGCAAGTAAGGGAACAGACCATGACTCTTCAGAAAAAGGAGCTACAGAAACCGGTTCGGGAGAGAAAATTTACCTTATTTCATTTGTGCCTGGGGAGAATTTATTGCAAAACGGGACTAATCCATTGTTTTTGCTCGATGATTTGCATGCATTGGGGAATGGACAAAGTATCGTTTACACGCATAAAATTCCCGGCTTTGATGTTCTGGATCCGAAAAACATTTATTGTGTATGGCAAATTCTCCTTTCTACTTCCGAATCTCTGAATGAGATAAAGGATGTCTTTATTTTTGTGGAAGATGAATGTGAACTTTCAATTGAAGAAGTTGGAAGTGGACCGCTTAAAATCTTGCCTCCTGTAGAGCAGATGATTGCTGATGCCCGTAATTCTAACAAGCTCATTAAAGGGGACGATTTAAAATCCTTACTGAATAATATCGATCAGAAAAAAGCGGGAGGGGCATCAAAAAACAACAATGGTGGCCGTAAAAAACAAAAAAGCCAGATAAAGGAACATAAAATATCCAGTATAAGGGTTGCTTCCAAGAAAATTGATGAACTGGTTAACCTTGTTAGTGAATTGGTAACAACTCAGGCCCAGTTAAGCGTTTATGCCGAGAAAAGTGGCGATATTGATATTCTTGCATTGGCGGAGAATGTTCAGAAACTTTCGAAACAATTAAGAGATAATGCCTTTGAAATCAGTCTAATTCCTATGCAAAGTGAATTGATGCGTTTCCAAAGGTTGGTAAGGGATTTGTCGAAAGAGCTGGGAAAAGAAATAGAGTTTGTAATTGAAGGCGGTGATATCGAGCTGGATAAGAATATTATTGAGCATTTAACAGACCCACTTCTTCACATTCTACGGAATTCTGTTGATCATGGGATTGAAAACCCTGATGACAGGGTTGCTGTAGGAAAATCGCCTAAAGGAAATATCTATTTTAAAGCTTATTATGAAGGCGCCAACGTCATGATCGAAGTGACAGATGACGGTAAAGGTATTGATGTTAAAGACATTAGGCTGAAAGCGATACGAAAGGGGTTAATTCAGGAGTCAGATGAATTGTCCCGGAAGGAGATTCTGGACTTGGTTTTTATGAGTGGTTTTTCTACTAGAGAGACTGTTTCCGATGTATCTGGACGTGGTGTTGGAATGGACGTTGTCCGGAAGAAAATATCAGAAATTCGTGGAGAAGTAACCATTGATTCGGAAGTTGGTAAAGGAACTACCATTACGCTACGTTTGCCATTAACCTTATCAATTATAGATGGTTTATTGGTGAAAGTAGGCCAAAATAAATATGTGGTACCTATTTCTGCCATCGAAAAGATCTATTCCTTAGATAGAACGCAGTTGAAGGATTCGTTCAATAAAGTAGTCATTCTCGAACAAGAACAGATCCCTTATGTTGATGTGCGGGAGGCTTTTAATGAAGAAATAGAGGAAAGTCAGAATATTCAAATGGTACTGATTCGTCATGAAAATAAAAAGTTGGGATTATTGGTTGATGAAGTTTTGGGAGAACACCAAACTGTGGTAAAACCTATGGGGCGTTATCTCCAACGACATCAGGTGATATCCGGAGCTTCTGTGTTGGGGGATGGATCCATCGCAATGGTTATCGATTCTAATAGATTATTACAATTGAATTCCGCGGGAAAATACCGGGAAAGAAATAATAAAATGACAAAAGAATAAAATATGGCCGGGCAACAACAGAATACTACACTTTTATCCTTTAGGGTGGATGATGAGTTTTTTGCTCTGGATGCCATGAAGGTGAATCACATCCTGGAAGTAACAGACATTACCAGGGTCCCTAACACGCCCGAATTTATGAAAGGATTGATAAATCTTCACGGGAATATTGTTCCTGTCGTTGATTTAAGAGTTATGATGGGGTTCTCCAACGATAAGGTTACAAATGATACGGCCATTATTGTTGTATCTCCTGATGAGCAGCAAGAGAACAATCTAGGGTTGATGGTTGATATGGTTAAAGAAGTTATTGAAGGAGAAGACCTTGAGCTAAAACCGACAGTTGCCGATATGGGAAAGAGCCTACTGAAAAATTTTTTGGGAACCTTTCTGTTCGACAATCAATTTGTGCACATTATTGATGTGCAGGAATTAATCAGAGTGGCAGAAGTTTAAACGAATTATTGAATTTTAATTTTAACAAAGATAGATGGAGTCCTATCTGACATTCAGACTTGCAGAAGAGATCTTTGCGATTCATGTATCACAGGTCTTGGAGATTCGTGAATATGAAAAGCCCAAGCCTGTTCCAAAACAAACTGAGTTTGTGATTGGTTTGATGGAGTTTAGAAATGAGATTATTCCGGTAATTGATACCGGAATTAAATTCAGGTTGGGATCCGTAAAGGCGAATCAAAACACGGTTTTTATTGTGCTTAATTTACAAAAGCCGGGAGAATCGAATACTTTTCGGGTTGCAATCTTGGTTGATTCTGTAGCGGATGTATTAGAAATTGAGGCAGACCAATTGAAACCTATCCGGCAGGAATATAAACCAGGTTATGTGGCTGGATCTTTTAACTATGAGGATACATTTGTGTTGGTGCTCAACACTGATAAGGTGTTTACCGATAAAGAGATAGTTGAAATGGATAAAATTTTATTGGACGCCAAAGAACAGAAGTAGTAAAGAAATGGCTGAAGAAAGAGGTGTTAATAATAAAGGACTCGATTGTTTTAAGGCAGAATTGTCTGAAAAAGATTTTCAGGCCTTTAGTACCTATATTTATCGGGAATACGGGATTAAGATGCCTCCGGTTAAGCGGTTGATGTTGCAGGGGCGATTATTGAAAAGGATTCGCGATTTAAAGATGAAATCTTATTCCGAGTATCGTGATTTTTTCTTCAGCAGGGAGGGCCAGGAAAAAGAACTATTGAATTTTTTGAATGTAGTAACAACCAATAAAACCGATTTTTTCAGAGAACCGATACATTTTCAATTTTTGCAAGAGAGTGTTTTACCGGCTTTTTCAAAAAGAGAAGCTGCTAAAGGACCCTTCAAAGTTTGGAGTGCTGGTGTGTCTAGTGGGGAGGAAGGGTATACCATTGCCATTGTACTTAATGAATTTAAACTGAATCACCCAGGTTTTCGCTACCAAATTTTGGGAACCGATATTTCTACTCAAATGTTGGAGAAGGGGATTAAAGGAATTTATAAGGAATCAAAAATAGATATGGTTCCCGGCCTGCTGAAAAAACGCTATTTTTTAAGAAGTAAGGACAGATTGAATCCCACGGTTAGAGTGATTCCTGAACTACAGAAGAGTATCAGGTTTAAATATCTGAATTTGATGGATCAGTCTTATGCCGAGGAGGAGGGGTTTGATGTGATTTTTTGCCGGAATGTCCTGATATATTTTGATCGGATAACCCAAGAGAAAGTTATCAACCGTCTGTGCAGACACCTGAGACCAGACGGCTATTTTTTTATAGGTCATTCTGAATCCCTTTCGGGAATGAATGTTCCGCTAGAACATGTTAAACCTACTATTTTTAGGCGGAAATAAAGAATGAGATTTAGAGTTTTTGGTTTAAAATGGTTATAAAGTGATATTTAATAATACGATGACGCTTTTTAAATGATGCATTATGACAAATATTAGTGACAGACAGCTATTGAAAGAAATACGGGAGAGGCTTAACGAGCGAAAGAAATTTGAGCAGGAAGTTCAGATGCTCACAAGAGAATTGCAGGAGGTAACCAAAAAACTCAGAGAATCTGAAGCTCTTAAGAGCCACTTTATTTCCAATATCTCCAATGAGATTGTTAACCCCTTCACATCTATTTTAGGGTTATCCAAGTCCATTCTTTCAGTTGAGAAAAACGATTGGAAAAAAGTGGTTTCAATGGTAGCATTGATTCATAGCGAGGCTTTTAATCTCGACTTTCAGCTGAGAAATATTTTTGTTGCCGCTAAAATTGAAGCGGGAGAAGTAGCGCCAAACATTTCCAAAGTCAATATAAGAGGAATAATTCAAAGTATTATAGATGCCTTTAGCTTGGTCGCCCGAAAAATGGGAATTGAGATTGAGTTTGAGTGGGCCATCGAATACGGCTTTGGAAAGAATTTTTACTTTAAAACAGATAGCGAAAAGCTTAAGTTGATTCTGAGTAATTTGCTCAATAATGCCTTGAAGTATAGTTATAAAGATGGGAAGGTGATTATAAAAGTTTGGGCGAATGAAGAAGTTTTAAGCTTTTCTGTTCGGGATTTCGGAACAGGTATTTCTGAAAAAAACCAAAAAATTATATTCGAGCGGTTTAAAAGACTGGATACCGGCATTAACTCCATCAATCGAGGGCATGGGCTTGGACTTTCAATCACTAAAGCGCTTCTAGATGTGTTGGGTGGCGATATAGAAATTGAGAGCCGGAAAGGCGAAGGATCGACCTTTACCATTCATTTACCGGAGGCAAAAAATGTTGTTGATGGTTTTAGCGGTGAAGGAAATGACATCTTTTTTGACGATGGTGATGAGATTTTTTAAGGTTTTTGTTAAATGGAGCAACAATATTCACAACATTTTTTATATCCATCCACGTTGTTTGCCAGTAAAGAACCATATGTGGTTAAAACCATCCTGGGATCGTGTGTGGCCATTTGCCTGTGGGATCCGGTAACAAAAATTGGCGGTATTAACCATTACATGCTCCCCACCTGGAACGGAAACGATTTGGCTTCTCCAAAATATGGAAATATAGCCATCGACAAGTTGTTGGAACGTATGGCATATTTGGGCGCAAGAAGGGAAAACCTTAAAGCCAAAATTTTTGGGGGCGGGGAACTAATTGAGAGTGGCGCAAACGGGACTTTAATAGGCGAACGAAATATTAGGGTGGCACGGCTCATACTTGAAGAAAAAGGTATTCCGGTTGTAGCCTCCAGTACTGGAGGGCGAAAAGGACGAAAAATCCTTTTTTTTACAGACACAGGTGAGGTACGGCATAAGTTTTTGGATAAAAAGGAACAGTAGTATTAAAATGAGCAAAAAAATCCGGGTTTTAGTTGTTGATGATTCTGCAGTGGTAAGACAAAGTCTGTCCGCTATTCTGGAATCTGATCCTGATATTGAGGTTATGGGAACTGCTGCGGATCCTCTGATCGCTGTAAAAAAGATTATGAAAGAGGTTCCCGATGTGATAACCCTTGATATTGAAATGCCCCGGATGGATGGTTTGACGTTCCTTCGTAAGATTATGTCTCAACACCCCATTCCTGTGGTAGTGATTTCTTCATTGACCACGGAAGGCACTGATACGGCCATGAAAGCCCTCGAATATGGGGCTTCCGAAATTATTGGCAAACCCGCAATGAACGCAGGGCAATTTATTAATGATTCCAAGATATTGCTGTGTGATGCCGTTAAAGCTGCTTCTCAGGCTAAGCTAACAAGACTCAAGATAAATAATCACCCTCAAGTTGATTGGGTTGCACCAAAATTCTCTGCCGATGTTATTTTGCAAAAAGGCGTTTCGTATAAAAAAATTATAGATACAGAGAAGATTATTGTATTGGGTGCTTCGACAGGGGGAACTGAAGCGATTCGTGCTTTTCTGAAGGTACTACCTGCAAAAATGCCGGGAATTGCTATTGTTCAACATATGCCTGAGGGCTTTACCCGATCCTTTGCCAAGAGTCTTAATGCATTATGTAAGCTTGAAGTCAAAGAAGCTGAAAATGGAGATAAGCTATATCAGGGGCGAGTCTTAATTGCTCCCGGGAATAATCACTTGTTGCTAAAACGTTCGGGGAAAGAGTATTCTGTAGAAGTAAAAGAAGGACCACTGGTTAACAGACATCGTCCTTCTGTTGACGTACTCTTTCGGTCGGCAGCTCGTTATGCCGGTCAAAATGCATTGGGAATATTACTTACCGGAATGGGAAGTGATGGCGCCAAAGGGCTTCTGGAAATGAAAGAGGCAGGTGCTAATACAATTGCCCAGGATGAAGAATCATCAGTGGTTTTTGGAATGCCTAGAGAGGCAATTAAATTGGGAGCCGCCAACGAGGTGATGTCAATAGATAAAATGGCTTCCTATGTTGTGAAAAAATTTATTTGATTTGCATTATGGTGCTATAACTATTCATAATTTTGCACCATTGGCTGTCCGGACAATATAACCTTTTTCCTGATTATTCGTTTATAACCGAATATAATCAAAGTTGTTTGGCCTGATAAAGAAAGGATAATTGGAGGGATCAGGAAGGTTGACCTGAGTAGTCGGCTTATTAAATGTTTTAGATGTCAAAGGATTGACAACATGAAGAAAACGGATTATCGAAACATATTATCGAAGTATTCTCTCAGAGGATTTGCCTTTGGGTTAATTCTGGCCGTGCTAATAATTTTATTGAGTTTGGATGCCGGTCCAATTAAGCAGTCGGGAGATGGATTGTGGCACCTAATGTATTTTGTGCCTGGGATGTGGATTGTTCTGCTTTTCCCTGCCATTTTTGCGATTTTGGGGTATCGTGTATCCAATGTTTTTGTCAAAGCGCTTCGGAAACAACATAAAAGAATAAAAAAAGAAGCCAATAAAACCAGAATGGTTCTAGGTTTTATTGATAATCTGCGTCAGGGGAAGTTGGACGAAATTATTCCCAACAACCACAAACACGATGCGCTGACCAAAGCTCTTATTAAATTAAGGGAGTTTATGATCCAGAGTAAAAAGGATCAGGAGCAAAGACGATTGGAAGAAGAACAACGTACCTGGGTTACTCAGGGATTGGCTCAGTTTGCCGAACTACTGAGGAAAAATAACGACAATTTAGAGGATCTTTCTTATAATATTATACACTATCTGGTTAATTATATGAAAATTAATCAGGGCGGTTTTTTCTTATTGAATCAACCAGAGACAGATGAAGAGGGTGAGAAGTTTTTTGAAATGACGGCTTGCGTCGCCTACGACAGAAGAAAGTTTGCAGATAAAATAATTAAATGGGGAGAAGGATTGGTGGGACGCTGTGCGTTAGAGAAGGAAACTATTTATATGACGGATGTCCCGAATGGATATGTCAACATTACATCAGGACTAGGAGAGGCCACGCCTGGGGCCATCCTTATTGTTCCTTTGAAAGCCAACGAAGAAATTTACGGGGTTATTGAACTGGCTTCGTTCCGTCCTTTTCAACCCTTTGAAGTGGAATTTGTTGAAAAACTCGGAGAAAGTATTGCCGTTACTATTTCTACTGTAAAAACCAATATTAAGACTTCCAAGCTTTTAAGGGAAACGCAAATTCAGGCTGAAAAAATGGCTCAGCAGGAAGAAGAATTGCGGCAAAACTTGGAAGAAATGACCGCCACTCAGGAGGAGAGTGAACGTAGGGAAGTTGAAATGCAGGGAATACTAGATGCTATTGATCATGCGGCTATTAGTTGTGAATTCGAAACTGATGGAACGCTCATTTCTGTCAACCATAACTTTCTCAATACTTTTAAATATCGTCCTGAAGAAATTGAAGGTCAAAATCTGAGGATTTTCTTTTTTAAAGAAGACGTTGCAGAACTTGATAAAATATTATTGCAGTTGCAGAAAGGACAGAATTTCAGAGGCAGAGTGCGTCGTAGAACCAAGCTTGGAGAAGAAATTTATTTGCTTACTACCTATTCGCCAGTGGTGGATAATGACGGTGAAATAATGAAAATACTCAGTCTTGAAAATGATGTTACTGAGCAGGTTCAGATGGAAGAAGCGCTTAAACGGTCCAAAGAAGAGTTGGGAGTCATGTTGGAAGAAGCCAGAAATGAAGTGAAAGAGCATTTTAAAGAAATTGAAGCCGTAAAAATAAGAAATGAGAAAACACTTGAAGGAGCACTGGATGCCATTATAACCACGAATAAGGATGGAATTCTGGAGTTTTTTAATGCTGCCGCGGAAAAATTATGGGGCTATACTCGTGATGAAGTGTTGGGGCAGCATGTTTCCAAGCTCTTTTCAAAGAATACTGCCCGTAACGACCCGTTTGTTTCTGCATTTGTTAATCCCAAGGAAAGCAAGGTGATTGGACAGCGGATAGAAGCCCCCATTCTGAATAAATATGGAGAGGAAGTGCCAGTACTATTTCTCTTGTCTGAAGCCGAGGTGGGGGATGATCATTCCTATACCGCATTTATTCAAAATGTTGAGGTAGAGCTGTTTTAATTGAGTAGTGAGTTGGATCAATGCTGAATAATGACTTATAAAGATTATCTTCAGGTGCTCAAAGAGCATACACCCTATGATTTTTCTGAATATTCTGATAACTCTATTAACCGGAGAATTCAGAAAGTAATGCAAGATCATAAACTAACCATCCAAGAACTGGAAGCTCGAACCCTTACCGATAAACGTTTCCTGGAGGAAGTGGTGGAAGCCATTACTGTTAATACAACTGAATTCTTTCGGGATCCTGAATTATGGCGATTTTTGCTTAATAAGCATTTATTGACCTATCAGAATAATGGAGTTGTAAATATTTGGCACGCAGGTTGTTCGACGGGTCAGGAGGTTTACTCTTTGATGATTTTGCTCGGCGAATTGGGATTATTGGATAAGGCTAGAATCTATGCAACGGATATTAGTCAAAATGCATTGGATATTGCAAAGAAAGGGATTTATCACCATCAGATCGAAAGAGGCTGTATTGATAGTTTTACTGAGGTATTTAAAGATCAAAAAAGGGGTGAACAGATATTTTTTAAATATTTTGATGTAGATGCAAGAGCTGATATTATTTCAGTAAAAGACTTTTTGAAGGGCAATATTAGGTTTATGCGACACGATCTGGTAAAACATGATTTGCCGTTTTTTAATAAAATGGATATTGTTTTTTGCAGGAATGTGCTGATTTATTTTAACGCCAGATTACAGTCGCGAATTGTTCAACGATTTTTTGATGTTCTTTTTTCGAAAGGAACACTAATATTAGGTGCACACGAAGGCCTGAGCGGCTTTTTTAAGACCAAATTTGAAAGAATGGGACCTGTTTATAAAAAAAACAATCTCTTTCATTTCAGATGCTGATCACAATTTTTTGAACATGGGTTTTACTTTTAGTATTAAAGAAATAAAGAGTGTTACCAGCGAGATGGCCCGGTATGAAAGTTTAGATTATACTGGACATTCCTTTTCATTTCTCAAAAGGAGACTCGGGCATGTCTTTTCCGAACTAAGAGTTCGCAAACTGAATCAATTGAGTGAGCTCTTGAAGGATGAAAATTTCAGGGAAAAGATTAATTATCACATGGCAGTGAATGTTACTGAAATGTTTAGAGACCCTGGTTTCTGGAGAGTTTTAAGGCAGGATATTTTCCCGTTGTTTAAGGAGGAGAACTGGTCCGTTTGGTTTCCGGATGCTTCTTCTGGAGAAGAGGTGTTTTCGTTATTGGTCCTGCTCAAAGAGGAAGGATTAATCGATTCGGTGGACGTATTGTGTCAACATCCCTCAAAGGAAAAGTGTCAAGAAATTTCTCAAGGGATGCTAGATCTTAAAAAATTGGATATTAACCTTTGTAATTATCGTCGACTGGAAGAGAATACACTATTTGAGAATTATTTTATTGATAGAGATGGGAGAAAATTATTTAGCAAAGATCTTTTGAAGGGATGTCGGTATAGAAGTGAGGCTTTAGGAGAAAAAGAGAATAATGAACAATTTGATTTGATCTTGTTTCGTAATTCAGGGATTAATTATACAGCTCGAAAGAAGGAAGAGATTTTTGAGGGTGTATTAAAGAATCTGAAACCTGGCGGGGTTATTGCGCTCGGGGTAAGGGAGAATGTTCCGGACCCTTTTAGAAATCAGGTAAAAGTCCTCAATCAAAAAGAGAGTATTTTTAGGAAAATTTGAGACTTTATTATCCTCTTTCATTTTGCAGAGATTGGCTCCACTTGACTGAACACATTTTTCAAGGGGAAGGCAGAATAAACAGAATTAGAAGTGATTTAAGAATACTATTAAGCAATTGGATGGAAATACCGGATCAGAAATTTAAAGTAGTTGTTATAGGCGGTTCGGCAGGAAGTTTTTCAGTTGTATCCAGAATGCTGTCTCAATTGGATCCTGCGTTCCCCTATCCAATAGTATTGTGTCTTCATCGGCTGAAACATGTGCGTTCCGGACTGGTGGAAGGGTTGAATATGAAATCGAACATCCCGGTGGTTGAACCCTACGATAAAGATAAATTACAGTCCGGTGTGGCTATGTTAGCCCCTTCGAATTATCACTTGTTTGTGGAATTTGACAGTACCATTTCATTGTCAACAGAAGAGGTGAATAATCATAGCAGACCGTCTATTGATTATGCGTTTTCCTCTGCAGCTTATGCTTTCAGAGAAAAAACTTTGGGGATAATCCTTACAGGTGCTAATAAGGATGGGGCTAAAGGGATGAAATGTATTCATGAAAAAAAGGGATACACCATTGTTCAGGATCCTTCTACCTGTGAAGTAGATACAATGCCCCGTTCCGCTTTGAAATTGTTTTCGCCCAATCAGGTTCTTAAACCTGAGGAAATTGTATCCCTCTTGAACCGATTGAAGGGTTAATCTATATGTAAAGATCAAAAATATGAGCAGGTATCTTTTTCATAATCAAAGTTTTCAAAAATGGTTATTCCTTATCGGTGGAATTGCATTTGCTTTATCCTTGCTCAAAAATATTTTTCTCAGACAATATCCGGGCACCACTTTTTATTTGGTTGAGGCACTTGCATTTTTATTTTTTCTGATTGCCTTCTACATTAGTGATAAAAATAACCAGTTTTTGCTTTTCCGTATTAAAAAATACAAGGAGGAGTTAATTAATACCCGATATAAAAGCAATCGAAAAATTCAGGAATTGACCAATACCATCGTTGAATATGAAAAAAGACAAAATGATAAGATGCGTTTTGCATCCTATCGTGATAAAGTGGTGCAGAAATTAATCCAAGATCCGGAAATCCGAACTAATTACCACCATTTTTTGTTTCTGCTTGCCGAGTTATTTCATGGCATGGCCATTATTTGGTATAAAAAAGATAAACCCGAAGGCCCTTTTATCGTAGAAAAAACTTTCGGGCTGCCAGATGATTTTGAACCCAAACCCTTTTTTGAAGGAGAAGGCCTTCATGGTCAGGCTATCACGGACAGAAAACCGACCGTTGTAGAAGAAATACCGCCCGAATATTGTCCGGTTGAAACAGCCTTGGGAGAAAGTAAAAGTTACTATTTATACTTGTTGCCGATAATTAAAGAGAATGAATGTACCGGTCTTATCGAGGTTATGAGTTTTAAAGCCTCGGATGCTGAGCACCTATGGCCTGAAACCATGGAGAAGTTGGTTGAGCATGACATCCTATGATATTGGGGAATGTGACTATACTGGAGAAGAACGCCTTCCATTACTGGAATGGCTAACCTTTAAATGAAGATATAGAGTGAAATGAGTATATATGAGAAATCATACAAGAAAGTAAGAAAGTTGTTCTATACAGGTGTACTGTCTGTAAAAGAACGGTTTTATTTGCTGATCTTTATCTTTCTGTTCCTTTTTATGGCATGGAGTGGATTTCTCTCTATAGAAAAAAGTGTATTAAGTTTTGCAAATATTGTATCGCTTCATACATGGTGGTTGGTTTGGTTTGTTGATTTTTTGATTATTGCCATACCTTTTTCCTTTGTATTTGTCAGAAATTATATCAATGAGAAGACCAGTAAATACCGTTTTGAAGTCTTTGATTTAAAAAAACGTATAGAGCATAATGTTGAGCTGGCAAATAATTTAAAAGAAGGAAAGGAAGAACTGGGAGGTGATCTTTCTAGCGACCATCTCTCCTCCCTCTTACGTGAAATAGGGAAAAACATCAGAGTTGCCAGGCAGCGTGAAGACGAGGAGAATTATATTTCAAAAGGGAAAGAAATGATGTCAGATCTGTTGCGGATGCATCACGATTTGACAGAACTGGGACCTGAGGTATTAAAAGCATTGATAGAATATTTAGGAGCCATTCAGGGAGCATTTTATATTCTGGAAGAGAATGTCCTAAAACGCAATGCCATGTATGCATATAATCGTAGGCGGTTCGAATACGATGAATTTAAAATAGGACATGGATTGGTTGGGGCTGCTGCTTATGAAAAACAGTTGATTTACCGTACTGAAATACCGGATGATTATTGGTCCATAACTTCAGGATTGGTAGGCGAACAGAAACCCAAAGCACTTTTGGTAATCCCGTTATTGCAGGAAGAAGAGTTGCAGGGGGTTGTAGAAGTTGCATTTTTAAAAGATCATCTTGAGAACCGGCATTTGGCCTATGCCGAAGTAGTGGCTGAATCTATTGGGCAAACCATTTATAACCTGAAGATTACAGCACGTACCCAAAAGTTGTTAAAAGAGTCCCAAGAATTAACGAAAACACTTCAAAAGAACGAGGAGCAGCTTCGACAAAATGCGCAGGAGATGCTCGAAACCCAAGAGGAACTCGAAAAATCCAACCAAATGTTGGAAGCTCAGGTACAGGAAGTGGCTCATGCCCAAAAACGGCTTGAAGCTCTTCTTACAAATGCTTCTGAATTTATCTCCATATATAATGAAAAGCAGGAATTAATATTCGAGAGCCCCTCCGTGAAAAGAATTTTGGGGTATGATGATGATGATGATGAAGTGACGGGAATGGATCCCAATTTGCTTACCCCCAGAGGGTATCGAACCATTAATAACCTTTTTCAGTATCTTCTGGAAACTCCAGGTGGAGAACAGATTGCCCAATATACTTACCTGAAAAAAAATGGAGAGAAATTATTCCTGGAAACTAAGGGGAAAAACCTACTTCATGACCCCGCTATTAGGGGAATAATTTTTAACACTCAGGATATTACTGAGCGTAAAAGAGCCGAAAAGGAAGAACAAATGAAATCCCGTATGCAAAGTCTCTCGGAGAATAGTCCGGATATGATTATGCGGGTTAATATGATGGGTAAACTGGTATATGTAAATCCAGCGGTTGCACGATTCGCCGGAATTCCCACCTCTGATATTATTAAAAAGAGGGTTGGTGATCTCTCGATTGATTCCAGATTCGTCAGTTATATTGAAGATACCTTGTCAAATATCAAAGAAAAGCAAGAAACTATAATTTCTGAAGTGAGGGTATCTACCCAAGAGGGTGAAAGAATTATGGAGATTAAGGGAATTCCTGAATTGAATGATGATGACGAACTAGAATCCGTACTCTTTGTATCGCATGATATGACGGAGTTTAAGAAAATTGAGGCAGAAATTAAGGAGAAGAATAAAAAGATCTCGGATAGTATAAATTATGCCCAACGGATTCAAAGTTCTCTTCTTCCTGATTCTTCTTATTTGCAGGACTATTTTCCGCGTTCGTTTATTTTCTATAGACCAAAAGATGTGGTTAGCGGCGACTTCCCATGGTTCCTTAAAAAGGAGGATACCTTTTATGTTGCGGCAGTGGATTGTACCGGACATGGCGTCCCAGGCGCGTTGCTCTCTTTTATTGGATATTTCCTCCTCAATAATATTGTTAGTTCTGATCCTTCGTTATCGTCCAATCAGATTATGGAACGTTTGCATCAGGAAGTTAGAAGAACTCTTAAACAGGACAAGGAAGGATCTACCGGAAGAGATGGCATGGATATAGCCTTCTGCAAAATTGAACCGAAGAACAAAATTCTTGACTATTGTGGTGCACACCGACCGCTTTTTTTACTTCGTGACGGAGAATTAATGGAATATCAAGGAACTCGAAAAGGTATTGGAGGGGCTCCCTTGCCACGGAGAAAAGAAAAAGAGTTTGAAAACCATTTGATCGAATACAATGAAGGGGATAAAATTTTTATTTTTTCGGATGGTTTGCCAGATCAGTTAGGTGGACCCGATAGAAAAAAATTCCAGCCCAGAAGAATGCGGGAAGCGCTTACGATGGATCCCGGATTTACTATGGCTCATTTTTCCCGGTATTTCCCAAAAACTTTTTACGATTGGATGGGAAATGAAAAACAAGTTGATGATGTTTTATTGATAGGAATTGAATTGTAATTATATTTACATCTTTAAAGACTTCATACGTTATGAACAAAGAACTTGAAAGTCACCGTTTTCTGGAGTTTGCATATCAACTCTACAAAACGATGAAAACCAATGAAATTAATTTGGTTTATGAAGGAGAGGTAACGCAGGAAATTACCAAAACCTTTACTTCACTGACCGAAAAAAATATGGCACGAAGTGAGGAGTCTAACCAGGTTCAACGAAAAGTGTTTAACGTTATGGTTGAGTGCTTGCAGAATATCAGCAAACATGCCGACGGTTTGTCTGAGGAAGGTGAAGATGACAAGAGGGGAATTGTTATGGTGAGTAAGGGTGAGGATAGCTACAAGATTATTACCGGAAATGTTATTCGTAATTCCAAAATACCAGGATTGAAAGAGAGCTTGGAACACATTAACAGTCTCGATAAGGCCGGATTATCTTCATTGTACAAACAGCAGATTTTGGAGTCCAAGATCTCAAATAAAGGGGGAGCCGGACTGGGACTTATTGATATTGCCAAAAAGACGGGTAGCAAATTAACCTATCAGTTCAAGGAACTGAATGAAGATGTATCGTTTTTTATTTTAACTTCTACTATAAAAAGAAATTGATAAACCTTTTAGATCTATGGATGTAATTAACATAAAGGGAACCGATGATACCCCGAGCGTAGTTTTGGACAAAGGCAGCGGGCAGTTCGAAATTTCAGGCCGTTCATTGCCGGAAGACGTTAATATGTTCTATGAACCCATTTTGGATTGGATCGATCAATATGGAGAAGAGCCTAATGACCATACCGAATTTGCTTTCAAACTTGAATATTTCAACACGGCATCTTCCAAAATTATCCTCGATATCCTGCTTAAGTTGGAAGAAATTGTGGAAAATGGGAAAGAAGTGGTGATTAAATGGCATTACCATGAGGATGAAGAGGATATGCTGGAAGCCGGTGAAGAGTATGCCGATATTGTTGAAATCCCATTCGACTACGTGTTGTATAATGATTAAAAGGCCCGTGGGCTTTTCACCTTTAACTGACCAATGAGCGAAGAAATTCTTAAAGCACTAATGCAGTTGTTTGGCTTAATTGCTAAACAGGACGGGGGCGTTGAATCCAACGAAACCGAATATGTACGAACCTTTCTTAAACATCAACTTAACACAGAAGCTGTTGAGGAGTACTACCGACTGTTTCTGAAATATACGGCCGATTCAAAAATTGGGAAAGCTGATTCCGGAAAGGTTAAGTTAACCTCTATGAAGGATTCCGTGCGAATCCTGGGGATTTGTAAGAAGATCAACAAACAGCTCAACAGAGAACAAAAGGTTGTGGTTCTGGTCAGATTATATGAACTGGTGAATGCCGATCATAAATTCACCGAACAGAGAATGGCCATTATTAATACCGTTGCCAATGTGTTTAAACTTTCGGCAAACGAGATTAGTAATGTCGAGAACTTTGTCATCCAGAATGATCCTTCAAAATTGGATTTCGGGGATTTATTGATGGCCGGCAGCCAGGATCCGGGGTTTCAAGAGGCTAAATTTATTCCTACCCCAGGATTGAACGGGGTTATCATAATACTAAGGGTCAAAAGTGCGGATCTTTATTTTATGAGGTATACCGGTGATCAGGAGATTTTTCTTAATGGTCTGGTCATCGATAAAAGAAGGATTTACCTTTTCCCCAACGGTAGCTTCATCAAAGTACCTAAAGGAAAACCCATTTACTTTACCGATGTAGTCGGTCGGTTCATGACCGATACCAATGCCTCACTAATTACCTATGAAGTAAAAGATGTAGAATTTAGATTCAAAACAGGTGATGTTGGCCTTCGTAATATTCAAATGGCCGAGGAACAAGGTAAGCTGATCGGTATTATGGGCGCCAGTGGGGCAGGGAAAACCACTTTGCTTAACGTTCTGTCCGGGATTGAAGCCCCTACTAAAGGACAGGTGCTCATTAATGGCTATGATCTTCATCGTGATGCGGAAAAGCTTGAAGGTGTTATTGGGCTGATCCCACAGGACGATTTGCTGATCGAGGAATTAACCGTTTTCGAAAACCTTTATTATAACGCCAAACTTTGCTTTAAGGATAAGGAAGAGGAAGAAATCCATCAATTGGTGGATGAAACCCTTAAAAGCCTTGGTCTGTATGATCGTCGCCATCTAAAAGTGGGATCTCCTCTGAATAAAATGATCAGCGGTGGTCAGCGGAAACGGCTGAACATCGCTTTGGAACTTATTCGTGAGCCAGCCATTTTATTCGTTGATGAGCCCACCTCCGGTTTATCGTCTAGGGACTCCGAAAATGTGATGAACCTTTTGCGGGAGCTTTCACTAAAGGGGAAACTCATATTTGTGGTAATACACCAACCTTCGTCGGATATTTTTAAAATGTTCGACAAGATGTATATTCTCGATACCGGCGGTTATCCGGTTTATTATGGAAACCCGAGTGAGTCATTGATTTATTTTAAACGGCTCGACGCACAGATAAATAGTGATATTGGTGAATGCCCCACTTGCGGAAACCTTAATCCCGAATTGATTTTCAATATTATCGATTCAAATGTTATTGATGAATACGGTAATTACACCGATCAAAGAAAAGTTTTGCCCGAAGAATGGCATGATCAGTTTAAGAAAAACATCCAGATTCCTGAAGTTGAAACGGTTCATGACAAGCCCCCAAAGAGCCTGAATATCCCGTCCTGGTTTAATCAGTTTAAAATATATACGTTACGTGATTTCTTTTCCAAAATCAGTAATACCCAGTATATATTGTTGAATCTGCTGGAGGCTCCCTTGTTGGGGCTTATATTGTCGTATCTCGTGCGTTACATTGCAGATCCAACGTCTGATCTTTATATTTTTAGGGAGAACGAAAATATCCCGCCTTATATTTTTATGGGAATTGTGGTCGCTCTGTTTTTTGGGCTGATCATTAGTGCCGAGGAGATCTTCAAGGATGCGAAAATATTAAAACGTGAAGCCTTCCTGAATTTGAGCAGGTCCAGTTACCTAATGTCCAAGATACTTATTCTATTTACCATCTCCGCCCTTCAGATGGTGCTTTTTGTCTTTGTGGCCAATACGGTGTTGGGCATTAAGGGGATGTATTTTGAATTCTGGCTGGCTCTCTTTTCTGTTTCGGCTTTTGCGAACATCCTTGGGCTTATTATTTCAGCATCATTTAACTCAATTATTACCATTTATATTCTAATCCCTTTGTTAATGATCCCCCAAATGGTGCTTGGGGGGGCCATGTTTACTTTTGATAAGCTTAACAAGGATTTTTCCAGTCCAGATGTAGTTCCGGCTATCGCTGAGTTTATGCCTTCCAGATGGGTGTATGAAGGACTGATGGTACATCAATACAAACACAATAATTTTAAAAAGAACATCTTTGAAGTGGAGATGCGTGAGAGTATGTCCGACTTTAAACAGGTTTATTATATCCCCACTTTGAGAGATATTATTGAAGAAACCAAGCGATATGCCAATGGTGAAGAGAATATTTCTTCACAACAATATGAGAGCAATATCAAGCTTTTGGTTACTGAGATTTCCCGGGAGTTGGAAAGAGTGCCATCCGTTAAATTTGATGATCTTGACCAAATTTCGACGGAACATTTTTCCGCCACTGTAGCGGAGAAAATTAATCGTTATCTGGATGGCATCCTTGAATATTATCAGGATGAATTTTACAAAGCAAATACCATTAAAGAGCAGTTTCTTACTGCTAATTTAGAAGCCAATCGCGATAAATTTGAGCGAATACGTGATGACTATTTTAATGAGAGTATTAATGATATTGTCAGAAAGGTATTTGATAAAAATAAAATTCTTCGTGAGGATGACCATTTGATACAAATGGTGGATCCTATTTACCAAAAACCAGAGCCATCCAATTATCTGGATTTCAGGACTCATTTTTTTGCGCCGTTAAAATATTTTGCCGGGCATTTTTTTGAAACACTGTGGTTTAATATTGCTGTAGTTTGGGTCCTGACCATCCTTATGTATGTCGTTCTTTATTTTGATCTGCTTAAAAAAGGTCTTAATTTTGCAAGCCGGTTGAACCGGATAAAGCCTTAGGTGAGGTAACCTTTTTGTAGTCATAACAGTATAACAGAGACAATATTAAAAATAATATGCTATGATCAGGAATTTATTATTTACGTTGCTTATAATTGTTTTTTCCAATATGCTATTTTCTTGTGCAGGAGGAGGTCAGAAAAAAGATTCAGCACAGAAAGATGAATTAATCTTACCCGATTCTTTAAAAGGGGATGCACCGCTTAAACTTTCCGAAGAAATTATTGGGGATGTTATACAAAATATATCATCACCGGTCGAAATGGCCAATTTGATTAAATCAACAGGGGTCGATTTTTCACAACAAATACTCAATAACCCTGAGAGTATTTCTAATTATAGCACCAGTTACAAAAGAGCTCTTAATCTGGGGGTCTACAGTGCTGATTTGGGGTACATTAATTCCTATGACAAAAGCAATATCGTTGTATCTTATCTTTTAGCGGTTAAAAGTTTGGCTGATGGCATTAGGGTCGGACAATTTTTTGACTTCGAATCCTTGAAGCGCATGGCAACCAATTCCAGTAATCTGGATTCTTTGATGCAGATGTCGGTTAGCAGTTTTAACCAGATGGATTCATATCTCAGAGGACAGAATAGAAGCAATGTGAGTGCATTGATTATTACAGGGGCATGGATCGAAGGTCTTTATATTGCCAGCAACGTCATTGAGAAAACCAATAATGAAGAGTTGATTGCCAGATTAGGTGAGCAAAAAGAAATTGTGGACATCCTTTACATCATCCTGAAAAATTATGAACAAAATAGCAATTTCAAAAACCTGATTGGGCATATAGGTGAGATGAAAGCCCTGTTTAAGGATGTTAAAATCACCAAAGAGGTTGGTGAACCAAAAACAATCGAGCAAGACGGGATGTTAATTATTGTACAGGATGAGATTAGCCATGTCGATATTTCGCCAAAGGATCTCGGCACAATAATTGAAAAAATTAA
Organism: Thermophagus sp. OGC60D27; assembly: GCF_052400625.1. Classification (NCBI taxonomy): domain Bacteria; kingdom Pseudomonadati; phylum Bacteroidota; class Bacteroidia; order Marinilabiliales; family Marinilabiliaceae; genus Thermophagus; species Thermophagus sp. OGC60D27. The sequence continues at coordinate 300,466 of NZ_JBQTGH010000004.1, read as the reverse complement.
AGAAATTCGCACATATATTGTCAGTTAATGCTGACAATATATTGTTTGTAAGATAGGGAAAAGCAGCAGTTGTGTAACCGGCCATTCATGATCTGTTGCTTCTGGGAATTATCGGGTAACCTTATGGCCTTTGAAAAAAAATAGAGAAATGAAAAAAGTACTATTTTCCTTCTTTTTCATATTTGCACTTGGTTCAGTAGGAGTTTTTGCACAGTGTGACCATGATGCCTTGTTGAAGCAGGCGCTCGACGAAATGGGCAGTGGACAGTATATTAAGGATTTTATTGTAGATCTTAAAAAAGGAAACGGACAATCAGGGTCTGTGAAATATTCAGTGATTTTAAACAGTCGGAGTCAATACAAATTTAATGTGGTTGACGGCGATGGAAATTCGGAAAAGGTGTTGATGGAATTGTATGATGGTGAAAAATTATTGGTGAGTAATCGAGCACAGGGCAAAATGTATAAAGCCTTTGGGTTTATTTGCCGTTCCACGAAAGTTTATAGCCTTGTTTTTTCCTTCCCGGAAGGAAATGAGGGGTGTGCCAGAGCTGTCCTGTCGCTTCAAAAACAGTTTCAGTCCGGTGAAATGGGGTTCTGATTTCGGGAAAGTAGATATAGATTAAATACGATATCAGGTTAAAGAAAAGAGCGTCGCATTGTTCTTAATGCGTCGCTTTTTTTTGTTTTACGCAACCATTTGATAAGAATTACGTCTTAGCTCAAATCTTGTTCAAATTCTAAAAAAATTGCGATATGAATTCAAATAGGCTTTCGGTTAAGTGGCCGGAACGAATTCTGGCGGTACAAACAGTTCTTGTTCTTTTAGTGATTCTACTAATTGTGTTGTAATTATTATGAGACTTAAATCTGCTTTAATTGGGGAAGAAGCTATGGAATGGTAATGTTGTCGGTTTTTCCTTGGCAATGATATTGTTGAGTATTCAATTTGTTAGTGTCCTGGCTAAATTGATGCTTCCCTGCTCGAATTTTCGTTGTCCTGCTTAAATTATTTGTGTTTTTGCTTGAATTCTGACTTTCCTGCTTGAATTGAGGTGGCCCTGCTTAAAATCTTGCGCCCTGCTACGGGTTTCGGGAGGATTTTAGATGCTTTTTAGGTCGGCACAATAGCCTGGTATGTTGTTTTGAAGGGTGTAGATCGGTTTTAATATCACTTAGGGATTGGTTTATATACTTATTTGTCGGTTGTTTTTCCCCTAGCTTAATGATGAGGATTAATGGCATGAGGAACAAAAAAACCATCAATCAACGGGGAATGATGGCTTTTTTGTTAGTGATTTATGTTGTTGTTTTAATATAGGAAGCTTTTTTCTGCTTTTTTTCGGAACTTTTTAATATCTCCTGTCCAGATTTCAATAATATCCTCTACTTTGAAATTTTTACTAAAAGCTATTCTTACTTTGTCTGTTCCGCAGACTTTGTCAAACATTGCTAGCCGTGTAGAGTCACACAATTCAAATACATTTTTGTCAGGATTGAGTTGGTGGGCTTCTTGGAGTACATAAAACTGGATGAGGGATAGCGGAGCTTTCTCTAGATCGGTCAGGTGCACCTGAACCCCTTCAATTTCTTTTCCATTGAATGTGCTATAATAGGGCTTGTAGAAGATTGGGCGGAAGATGACTCCAGGTAGATTCAGATCGTTTAAATTTTGGGCCAGTTGAGTGGCATCGAACCAGTCGGCTCCAAAAAGTTGAAATGGCAAGGTATATCCTACCCCTATATTAACTACATACAACTCTCCCAGGATTCCTGAGACAGGATAGTAGAAGGCAGAGTGAGCATTGGGGATGTGCGGTGATGAAGGTACCCACTGAAGACCCGTGGCTTCAAAGTTCATATCGCGCGTCCATCCTTCCATCTTTACCACTTTAAGATTGCACTTGAGGCCTCGGGGTAACAAATGGTTTTGGTTGATGAAGGTTGCCAACTCGCCTACAGTAAAGCCATGCACGTAAGGAATTGGAAAGTGACTGACAAAAGAGGTGAAGGGGGGTTCGGTTAAAGGACCTTCGAACTTGTTACCACCCAAAGGGTTGGGGCGGTCTAATACAACAAACTCGATATCGTTTTCTGCAGCTGCTTCCATGGCCAGGCCGAGGGTGCTAATATAGGTGTAGGATCGGGAACCTATATCCTGGATGTCATATACAAGTACATCAATGCCTTTCAACATCTCAGGTGTTGGTTTTCGGGTTTTTCCATACAGACTAAAAACCGGTAATCCCGTTTTGGGATCGGTGAGGTTTTCCACCTTTTTTCCTGCTGCAACATTCCCACGCACTCCATGTTCTGGACCATATAGCGCCACCAGCTCTACTTCAGGGGCATCGAATAATATATCAATTGTAGACTTGAGATAACTGTCGACTCCGGTAGGGTTCGTTATGAGACCTGTCTTTTTTTCTTTTAGTAATTCGAAGTTTTGATTTGTTAATACTTCTATTCCTGTTTTAACTTGAGCGTTGGTTGTAAGGAATAGGGTTGATAGAAATAATAATGCCATAAATTTCATGATAAGGTACTTTTTTAAGGGGGTGGTTGTGGAAAATAATACAATTTTGTGCGAAAATAATGTAACAAATGGCCTCGAGGGCATATTTGTGTTGTTTTTTATGAAATTGATTTGTAAGTTTGTAACATGTAATACAAGATACAAATATAAAAAGTTGTTTAAAGAAATTGGTTTGTGATCGGATATTTATGATTTTTTTTGAAGAACTTTTTTGTCATGAGTGATACTTTAAAAATAGACACGAGTTGCTTCTTCTGAGTTTGTTTATTGTTGAAGATGGTCGTTGATAGGTGATGATTCCTGCCATGTGGCGATTGCAGCTACAGAATTAACGGGGTGCTTTTTTGTTCATGAAGCGACCTTTGTTGGGAGATTGAAGAACTGTCTTTTGTTTGGGTTTGATTAATGTATTTATACTCTTTATAACAGGACTTTGAGGTTCGGGGTTTTTAGATTTATTTATGTAATACATCTCATATAATATTTAAAGATTAAAAAATGTTTGGAGTTTTAAAATTTAACATTAATTTTGAAGCCAGTAATATGTAATACAAAAAACCAGAAATTGTATAGGTAGGTTTATGAAGTCACTAACTTATGTGATTATAATCACAATAACAATACTACTGGGGAGTTGTAGTGCTGACCAACAAGTTCAAAGTGTGATTGATCGGTTTCGGTCGAAATATGTCGGCGATTCAAGAGAGCAGGTGTTTGTTGTTAAAAAGGAACGCATTAGTAGAAGCACCTTTATTTTGAGAGGTGAAATAGATGACCCCGAAATTAAATCCGCTCTCGTAGATTCTTTGAGTTCATTAGGGTATGGTATATTGGATAGTGTTATTGTTTTGCCGCACAATGTTTTATATCCTTGGGCATTAATTGATCTGAGTGTGGCCACAATGAGGGCATCTGCCGCTCATACTGCTCCTATGGTGAGTCAGGGGCTAATGGGTATGCCGGTAAGGGTTTTAAAAGAAAAAGGAAACTGGGCTTTTATCCAAACACCCGATCGTTATTTGGGCTGGTGCGAAAAAGCAGCGCTTTATTTTTTAGATTCCATCTCACTGAATCGATGGAAGAATTCGCCGAGAGTTATGGTTACTAGCCGACTAGCTCTGATGAAGGACCCTGAAACAGGAGCTGTAGCGGGAGATGTGGTTGCCGGATGCTTGCTCGAAGAAACTGCTAGGGACAACCAAAAAATATATGTAAAAACACCATCCGGGATCTGCGGATTTATTGGGGAAGCTCAGGCATTATCCTTGACGCGTGATAATTTTCCTGTCATTCTTAACGATCAAAATATAAAATCAACTGCATTGAGCCTTATTAGAACTCCTTATTTATGGGGCGGAACTTCTGTACATGCTCTTGATTGCAGCGGATTTACCAAAACAGTTTATCGGCTTCAGGGGGTAGAACTTCCCAGAGACGCTTCTCTTCAGGCTGCCTATGGAAAAGAAATTGATGTTGAACAGGGGTGGGGGCAATTCCACACAGGAGATTTGCTCTTTTTTTCACCTCGGAAGGGAAGTGACCAAATAACTCATGTGGGGTTATATCTGGGAGATTCAGAGTTTATTCATGAAGCCGGGAAAGTGAAGGTTAATAGTTTGGATAGTACCCGGTCCAATTTTAGTCCTTTTCGTCTTCATACCTTGATAAAAGTAAGACGAATAAAAGATCAGCTCAATACAGCCGGAATTGTGCCTCTACTTGATCATCCTTGGTATGTAAATCAATAATCAGGTCGATATGCAAACAATGGCAAATAGAAGAGAATTTTTGAAAACTACAGGATTTCTTGCCGGAACGGCTTTGTTGTCGGCCGGAATTTCAGGGTGCTCGCACGCAAACAAGGGGCGTAACATTGCAAAGGATAAAAAGATGATTTTGAGGTTTAAACCATACGAATTGCAGCTTAAACATGCCTTCACTCTTGCTTCGGGAAGCAGAACAACTACCCCCGTTATGCTCACCGAGTTGGAATATGACGGAGTGATAGGATATGGTGAGGCCTCCATGCCACCTTATCTTGGAGAAAGCCACCAATCGGTCAGTGAATTCCTGTCAATGGTAGACTTGAACAGATTTAGAGATCCTTTTCTGGTAGAAGATATTCTGAAATATGTTGACCGACTTGCACCCGGTAATTATGCTGCCAAAGCTTCAGTGGATATTGCCCTGCACGACTTGATCGGCAAATTGATGCAGCAGCCATGGTATCGAATTTGGGGCTTCAATCCACAACATACCCCTAACACCTCTTTTACCATTGGCATTGATACGCCCGATGTAGTCAAAGATAAAACGCGCGAAGCGTCGCCTTATAATATTTTGAAAGTGAAACTTGGCGGAGGGAATGACCGCGAAATGATTAACAGCGTTCGTGAAATAACAGATAAACCCCTTTGTGTGGATGTCAATCAAGGATGGAATGATCGGCACGAAGCTCTGGAAATGGTACATTGGCTGAAAGAGCAAGGTGTTGTTTTTGTAGAACAGCCCATGCCTAAAACTGCCGTTAATGATATTGCCTGGCTCACCCAAAACAGTCCGTTACCCATCATTGCCGATGAAGCTATTCGAACGGTTGATGATATTCCCAAAGTGTTTGGTGTTTATAGCGGTGTCAATATTAAGCTAATGAAATGTGGTGGAATGCGTGCTGCCCATCAAATGGCGCTTACCGCAAAAGGGTTGGGTATGAAGGTGATGCTGGGATGCATGACCGAAACATCATGCGCTGTTACCGCTGCGGCCCATCTGTCGCCTTTGGCCGATTGGGCTGATTTGGATGGCAACCTGTTGATCAGTAACGATGTGTTTGAAGGAATAAAAATAGTGGACGGGAAGGTGATGCTGCCGGAAAGATGTGGAATTGGTGTTGTCAGATTATGAGTTTGATGGTTATGTCCATGATTAAAAATCAAGTTAAATGAAAAAACTAATTATTGTCTTTCTTTTCGCCATAGCCTTCTCTGGATGTAAGTTCGGATCAGAGACTTTTACCATCGCCCATTTGACAGATATTCATGTTTCGCCTGGTTCGGAGGCGGAAGAGAATCTTAAGGTCATTGTGGATGACATTAATAAGTTAAAGCCTGACGTTGTATTTGTTACCGGTGATTTAACCAATACAGGCTCCAATGAAGAACTGAAGACTGTCAAGCTTATTCTGGATCGTTTGAAGGTTCCCTATTTTGTTATCCCCGGCAATCATGAAACTAATTGGTCCGAATCTGCCGGCCTATTATTTAATCAACTCTGGGGTAACGACAGATTTGTTTTTAAAACAGCTGATTATCTGTTTGTGGGGTTTAATACCGGGCCATATATGAAGATGGGAGATGGACATGTGAAGCAGGAAGATTTGAATTGGCTGAGGAGAGTATTGTCAGCCCCGGAGAATCAGGGAAGAACATTAATTTCCTTGGCCCACTATCCGTTGGCAGATGGACTGGATAACTGGGTCGATGTTGTTAATATTTTGAAAGAAAACAATTGTAAGCTTGATCTGTGCGGCCATGGTCATCGCCTTAAGCTTTTGAACTTCGACGGAATTCCCGGGATAATGGGGCGATCGCTATCTTCTCCTCAGTTTAACTCTTCGGGCTATACACTTTTGGAACTTAGAAATGATAGTGTAATTGTTTCTAATAAAGAGCCCGAAGGCATTAAAACTGAGCGTTTTTTTGCTTTTAGCCTACTATCTCCCGATACCATATACAATCTGGAAGTTTCTACGCCCCCTGATTTCTCTATTAATTCAAAATACACTGATGTTAACATCACTTTTGAATGGAAGGATACTGCTTCAATCTTCACTGGCCCATGCTTGGTAGGAGACACTTTGTTAGTCTATGGGAATTCACTGGGATATATAAAAGGTATTAGTATCCCTGAGAAGAAGGTTATTTGGCAGCATCGATACGAAGGTTCTCTTTTTTCAACACCTGTTTTTAATAAGGGCATTGTAGCATTTGGAAATGTTTCCGGTGATATTATCGGGTTGGATGCAGCAGACGGAGTTGAAAAATGGAAAATTAATGTTGATGCGGCGGTTCTTGCTGAGGGTATTGCAGAAAATAACGCTTTGTACATTGGAGGTGGAGACGTCGGTTTTTTGAAGATTGATATAACTAGTGGTCAGGTTTTGTGGAAATTCACTGGAATATCAGGATTGGTGCAAGGGAAACCGGCAATAGGAAAAGATGAGGTCATTTTTGGTGCCTGGGATCGCCATCTTTACTGCCTCGACAAAGAGACAGGATTGTTACGGTGGAAATGGAATAATGGGACTACCGTTAAGTTGTATTCCCCAGGCAATATCAAGCCGGTAATTGCGAATGGAAAAGTATTTATCGTTGCACCGGACCGGTTTATGACAGCTCTAGATCTTAAGACCGGAAAAGAAATTTGGAGGACCAATAAACATAAGGTGCGTGAATCAATGGGGATGAGTCCCGATGGAAATCAGGTTTACGCCAAACTAATGAATGACTCAATTATTGCAATGTCATCGCATACGGTACTGCCCAAAACCATTTGGGCCATTGATGCCGGTATCGGATATGATCATAATCCTTGCCCTATTACGGCCGGAGAAAGGTGGGTCGCCGGTGCTACCAAAAACGGATTAGTTACGGTTGTTTCTTCTCGGGGTGACCAAATATTGTGGCAATATAAGGTTGGAAATTCTTCAATTAACAAATTAGTCCCGGATGAAAAGGACGGTCTATGGCTAACATTGATGGAGGGTGTTGTCATTAATATTCGATATCCGATGGGTCGGACTTATTGATTATATGTACAACGTGTTCACCAGAAAACTGTGGAAGCCATAATGTAATGACTAAAACGAGCTCGATTAAGATGATTTTTACAATTAAGAATTTGAATTATTGATGATTTAGTAAGACTAAAAAAGAGCAAACTTTAATCGAATGGAATATAGAGCGTTAATTTAATTTTTAAATCAGTAAAATTAATTACTATGATGAATGGAAGAATCTCGTTTATTTTAGTTCTGTTCTGCTTTCTTTCTGTTTTTGCATCGGGGCAGAATGTGACGGGTAAGGTTCTGGACAAAGAGACAGAAGAACCAATACCCGGAGTTAATATTATTTTAGTGGGTACCGAGAATGGTACCATTACTGATCCCGACGGTAATTTTGAGTTGAACGTTTCGACACAGCCGGCACAACTTCGCTTTTCTTTTATTGGATATGAAAATCAGGTTGTTGATGTTGAACCAGGTCAATTTCTGACCATTTATCTTCAATCTTCGGACCTCCTTCTTGGAGACGTAGTGGTGGTTGGTTATGGTAAAATGCGAAAAGAAAATCTTACCGGATCGGTTTCAAGTATTGACGTAGAAGAAACTCTTGAAGCTCGTCCAATCACTGATGTTGCCAGAGGTCTTCAAGGGGTTACACCTGGTCTGACGATTACAAGTTCTACTGGTGATTTGGGGCAAAACCCTGAAATTAGCCTACGGGGTATTAATGGGTCGCTGAACACCGAAGCTCAACCTTTGATTCTTGTGGATAATGTTGAAGTGCCCAATTTAATGATGATCAATCCCGATGATATTAAATCTATTTCTGTACTTAAAGATGCAGCCTCAGCTTCTATTTATGGTTCTCGAGGTGCTTGGGGGGTCATTCTCATTGAAACAAAAACCGGAGATAAAAGTGATAAAACCAATGTTACCTATTCCAATAACTTTTCCTGGAATACCCCTACCAAGATTCCGGAAATAGCAGGTACTGTTGAAGGCGCAGAAATGGCTTTCGCCGCTTATAAACGTATTAAGCCCAATACCAATGTTATTGGTGGTTTGGGAATGTACGTCGACGAAACTGCTATTCAAAAGATGAAAGAATGGCGGGAACTTTACGGTGGACAAGATTTGGGTAGTGAAATGGTACTTGGAAGAGATTTTGAGTACCGTGATGGAAGTTGGTTTTATTACCGGCCTTGGGATGTTCGTGAACTTTATCTTCGTGATTGGTCGCCCCAACAAAATCATAATTTGACTATAAGTGGCGGAAGCGAAAAAACCACTTATAACCTTTCTTTTGGATATCTTAATCAACGGGGTGCACTAAAAGTTAAACCGGATGAATATAATCGGTATAATGCCACCATTAATGTGCAAACACAGGTTACCAATTGGGCAAAATTTAGAGTTAAAGGAATGATGTCTAAATCTAATACTCAGACTCCTTTTTCCTATAGCGGGACTAAGGCTGATCCCTGGTATTATCTGCTTCGTTGGCCCAAATATTATCCTTATGGAACTTATGAAGGAAAACCATTCCGGAGTTCTATTACCGATGTTTCTCAAGCTAACATGATTGAAGACAAGGAAACATTTCAAAGGGTTTCTATAGGTACTACTTTGAATTTAGCAAAAGATCTTACATTGGATGCCGATTATACTTATTCCGAGAATAATAATCATATTTATGAGCCTGGTGGATGGGCTGAAGGTTATAATTTTTGGGGGAATACCGGTATAAATAATTATATGGTTTATACTAGCTCGTCTTATAACGGTGTTAAATATATTTCTGCCTGGGATGAAACCAGTACTTTTAAAGCTTATACTACTTATGATCATGCTTTTGGAGATCATGCCCTGAAATTGATGGCTGGTACTGATGTAGAATCTTTTGAGTACTGGCGTCATAATTCGGAAAGAAGAGAACTTATTGACAAAGACAAAGCAGAACTCGGTCTTGCAACAGGCGACCAGTATGTGGATGGGGCTCGAAGTCATTGGTCTACTTTAGGTTTCTTTGGCCGGATTAACTATTCATACAAAAATCGTTATTTGTTTGAATTAAATGGCCGATATGATGGTTCTTCCAATTTCCCGTCTAACGACCAATGGGGCTTTTTCCCTTCTTTCTCGGTTGGATATCGTATTACTGAAGAGCCTTTTATGGATTTTGTAAAACCCTATGTTTCATCCTTTAAGCTTAGAGGTTCATGGGGATCCATTGGTAATCATGATGTAGGATCCAATACTTATGTTGCAACTATGGCCTCCGGTAATTCCAATTGGTTAATTAACGGAGTTAATCAACTTACTATTTGGAGTCCACGTGTTGTACCGGAATCTTTGACATGGGAAACTGTAACTACATTAGACATTGGTTTCGATGCTCGATTCCTGGATAACGCTTTGGGCTTAACATTTGACTGGTATCGCCGGACTACCAGTGATATGGTTACTAGTGGCGAAACCTTACCTAATACTTTTGGCGCCAGCGCGCCTCAACAAAATTTTGGGGAGGTACAGACCACAGGATGGGAAATTTCTGTTGACTGGAACCACCAATTTGCCAATGGTCTTAATATTAATGCTACTGCCTCCTTGTTTGACTTTAAGGAAGAGTTGACAAAGTTTGCTGGAAATAGTAAAAATATTTACGGTTATTACGAAGGGAAAAAAATTGGCGAAATATGGGGGTATGAAACCGATCGATTCTTTACAGAAGACGATTTCGTGAAAGATAGTAATGGAGATTTTGTCCTTGATGAGGGGAAATATGTGCTTAAGGATGGTATTCCGTCACAATCGATTTTCGAAAGTGGATGGTTCTTTTATGGACCTGGAGATATAAAATATAAAGATCTTAATGGTGATGGAAAAATCGATTATGGTTCAAATAGCATTGACGACCATGGAGATTTAAAAGTTATTGGAAATTCATTGCCACGGTATCAGTACAGCTTTAGGATTGGTGCTGACTGGAAAGGTGTTGATTTCAGTATCTTCTTCCAGGGTGTTGGCAAAAGAGATTATTGGGCTACAGGACCAGTCTTTATCCCCGGATATCGATACGGTGAAGGATGGTATGAGCACCAGGAAGATTATTGGACACCGGAAAATCCCGATGCTTTTTATCCCCGTCCTACCAGCCATGATTGGACCAATAACGCCAGAAACTTCTTGCGTCAAACGAAATATTTGTTAGATATGTCTTACTTAAGGTGTAAAAACCTTACTGTAGGGTATACGCTTCCTCAATCCTTAGTTTCTCGTGTAGGCATCGATCGTTTGAGACTCTATTTCAGTGGTGAAAATTTATTTGAGTTTGATAACATGAATATTCCTATTGATCCTGAAACCGGAAACCGCGATGGTGCTTATGACTTCGCCTTTGGACGTTCTTATCCTTTCAGAAGAACTGTTTCTTTTGGGCTTCAATTGACTTTATAATTATGCAAAGGGAATCTTTAAGATGTCTAGTCTTCGGAGGTTTAATTTCTTTAAAAATATTGGAGATATGAAATATTTTAAAATATTATTTATATGTGTAACTCTGTTGAATCTTTGGAGTTGCGATGATGATTTTCTGGATAAGCAGCCCATTGATGATATGACCGATGGGAACTATTGGACCAGTGAGGCCAATGTGAGAACATTCTCGCTAGGTTTTTATGAACATTTCTTTACCGGATATGGTAGCGGATGGACTTGGGGGAGCTACTTTTCAGGTCAAAGTCTCAATGATGATTTTGCTCCTTCTAATCCTCCTCAATGGACCAAGAATGTTCCTACTTCTGGTGGCGGCTGGAGTTTTACTTATGTCCGTAAAGCAAACTTGTTTTTAGACAGAATTCAACAAGTTCCATTGGATGAAGAAGCCATGAACCATTGGATGGGGGTTGCACGTTTTTTTAGAGGCCTTGAATATGCCCGTTTGGTTCAAAAATTTGGTGATGTGCCTTGGTTTGATCGTGTTCCTGAACCCGAAGATAAAGATTATCTCTATAAACCCAGAGATTCCAGAACTTATGTCATGGAAAAGGTTTTGGAAGATTTTCAGTTTGCTGCTGAGAATGTAAGAGATGAAGACGGAGAACCTGGTTTGGTAGTAAACCGGGCAGTGGTTTTGGCTTTTATGTCACGAGTAATGCTTTGGGAAGGAACGTTTCAGAAATATCATGAAGTCCCGGATGCCAATGTTCAGAAATTACTGGAAGCGGCTAAATGGGCTGCTAATGAAGTTATGACCAAATTCAACTACCAGGTTGCTCCTGATTATCATGCAATGTTTAGTAGTTTGGATTTGGCAGGTAACCCTGAAATGATCTTATATAGAAGCTACGTTGAGGGTGTTTTAACCCATAGTCTTCTTTCATATGTAAATCAAGAAGCTCAAACGGGTGCTTCAAAAGACTTAATTGAATCTTATCTTTGTTCCGATGGGTTGCCTGTTTCTTTATCTTCAGTTTATAAAGGTGACAAAGGCATTCAAAATGTTATGGCCAATCGTGATCCCAGAATGTATGATACCTTTGTCGAAGATACCCTTAGAATTAATGGAGTTGTTTCCAATTATTCTACTACAGGATATGCTTGCGATAAATTTTTAAATTATGATATTAAGGATGATCCAATTGCTACCAATGCGTATAATCCTACTGATGCTCCGGTAATTAGATATGGTGAAGTTTTGCTTAACTATGCAGAGGCCTGCGCCGAACTTGGTACGCTTACTCAGGAAGATCTTGATCGGTCGATCAATCTGCTGAGAGGACGTTACGAAAATGGTTTACCGGATTTACAAATTATTGGTGGACAACCGGCTGTTAACGATGTTGTATATGATGATCCCGAAAGAGATCCCGAAGTGCCTGCAATGCTTTGGGAAATAAGAAGAGAGAGAAGAATAGAGCTGGTATTTGAAGGGCAACGACTTAGCGATCTAAAGAGATGGAAAAAGCTCGAATATACAGACACTAAGGAAAATACTGATATTAATCGTGGAGCTTACATTCGTGTCGAAGACTTCCCCGGTATGAAAAATGTTACTTTAGAAGGAGATGATGAAGGATATATAATTCCTGCGGTGGCAGAAGAAACTCAAAGACCCTTCACCGATCCTCGGGTTTACTTAGATCCTTTGGCTCTTGATCAAATTACTCTTTACGAGGATAATGGATATACTTTGGAGCAGAACTCAGGATGGGATGAAGTTGAATAGTTTCCTTTTTGTCTGAAATTTTTGTTAAAAGGCCACTTTAGGGTGGCCTTTTTTGGAATAATTGGGTATACTTGTTATAACTTATTTGCCAAAATGAGATGACAATTCGTCAGAAGAAAACGAAATGAGCATGATTAATTAAGATGATCACAAAGTAGTTTGAATAAAAGTTGGGTATGCGAGTTCCATCAGGCCAATAATTTAAGAAAACGGTATACGGATAAAAGATAATTTGGTCGTTAGACATTTAATTAAATCATTCTTATAATGAGTCCTGTTAAATATTTTATATTGATTCTTTTCTTTTGTGGATTTTCAACACATTCCCAAAACGTACTTCCTGCAGCTTATCTTACAGAGCAATATTTTCCTTTATTAAAGAACCAACGTATCGCCATCTTTTCCAATCACACGGGGATGGTTGGCGACGAGCATCTGGTCGATTTATTGCTACGCAATGGGTTTGATGTGATAGGAATTTTTGCTCCGGAGCATGGTTTTCGGGGAACGGCCGATGCCGGCGAACATGTTTCCAACTCGGTGGATGAGAAAACCGGGCTTCCTATTTTTTCATTATATCAAGGAGGGAAGGGATTGGTAGGACAGGATATACTGGAAAAATTTGATGTCTTGGTGGTCGACATTCAAGATGTGGGTACGAGGTTTTACACCTATTATATTACCATGGTGAAATTAATGGATGTTTGTGCCCTTAACAATAAGGAAATGATCATACTTGATCGGCCAAACCCTAACGGTCATTATGTAGATGGCCCTATTCTGGATATGGAGCATAAGTCGGGGGTGGGCTGGTTGCCAATACCGGTGGTGCACGGGATGACCCTGGGAGAACTTGCCTTAATGGTGAACGGAGAAGGTTGGCTACCGGAAGGACGAACGTGTCCTCTGGAGGTTGTTACCTGTGAAAATTACACCCACCAAACCCTTTACAAAGTGCCGATTGCTCCTTCGCCTAATCTGCCGAATATGAAATCAATTTATTTATATCCTTCTCTCTGCTATTTTGAAGCTACCCCTGTCAGTTTAGGTCGAGGTACTTCGAAACCTTTTCAGGTATACGGACATCCCAATATGAAAGGATATGACTTTAGTTTTACGCCTAAAAGTATGCCGGGAGCTAAAAATCCACCTCAATTAAATAAGGAGTGTTTTGGTGTTGATCTCTCGGGATTGTCAGATGAAGAAATTCTGAAGAAGGGAATTGATCTTTCATATCTTATTGAGGCCTATCAAAATCTGAATTTGGGAGATCATTTTTTTCGGCCTTTTTTCGAGAAACTAATAGGGGTGGATTATGTCCGGAAAATGATTATCCAGGGGAAATCGGCCGATGAAATTAAAAATAGGTGGGCCGATGATGTGGAAAAATTTAAAGCCAGAAGAAAAAAATACTTACTTTATAAGGAGTGAAGCGAAGATGGCATTGCCATATACTTGTCTTTAATTGTTTCGAAAAATCAGCTAAATGGTCGAAGTCATCGGCCATTTTTTTAGGTCAGATGGTTGTTCATCATGGAATTGGTTATCGCTGACGCCCATAGATGCTTGTTGTTGGTGATATCATCTGAATTTAATAAGTAATATCATATGGTTGTTAAGGATGATTTCATTTCTTTTTGGATAAAGAAATCATTGATAGGCCAGAACACTGTATAGTTGTCAACAAATAGATGCCCCTGAGTTAAATCTAAAATTAAAATATCGAAATATTTTGCGGCTAAGCAAAATGCAGCCGTCATTTTGCTACTTCATTCAACGTCGATTCATCTACTTCCCTTTTTCTCCCAATCCTCCTCATTCTTGAATATAATTTCTAAGCCTTCTTGATGTTTCCCTAAATGGCATTTTTCAATATTTATTCGTTCCAGTGGTTGTGACGTTTTAATGATTGATGAGTGGCTAAAATGGTTCAAAATGTGCCACCGATTTCGGAGTTTTTGTGCCAGTCATTTCGGTTCAAAATGTGCCACAAAAATCGGAGTTTGATTTTAAGATTTCGGTTCGACTTGTGCCAGTTTGAGAGATCAGGAAAAAACAGATATTGACATTGCATTTAGATGGCATAAGCAATCGGCAAATAGGGGAAATGTTAGGCATTCACCGGAATACCATAAACAGCTACCGACACTTTTTAATTCATGTAAATACCGCAAAGAAGAACTGGTTTCATTGGATAATAGTGAATTACTCAAGCTTTTTCCAATCCATACCACCATCATAAATGCCCGGTATGATAAGCTAATTTTATCCCTTACGACAGATGAGATTCTTCTCTTTGGAAGCTCTCAATAGTGAAATAGAAAGGCTTTTGATCCCCTATAATGATCTTTTGGTGCAACACCGGCAAGCAAGCCGCATGAAGTTGTTTCAATTGTGATTACAATGGTCGACACCATGTGATGGTAATCAACAGGACCATATGATTATAATGATGGACACCATGTGATAGTAATCATCAGGACCAAGTGATTATAATGATGGACACCATGTGATAGTAATCATCAGGACCATGTGATTATAATGATGGACACCATGTGATAGTAATCACCAGGACCATGTGATTATAATGATGGACACCATGTGATAGTAATCACCAGGACCATGTGATTATAATGATAGACACCATGTGATAGTAATCACCAGAACCATGTGATTATAATGATAGACACCATGTGATAGTAATCACCGAAGGGTCTAACCCCCCAAAAAAAAATCAGACAATCGTAAAAACTCAGGAAAATGCAGATTAACGCAATGGCCGATTGGCACCTGCAGCAAATGAAAAACAATCAGTTGACGAATGTTACCCCCCGATGAATATCTGGCATTGCTTACCGATCATGAATGGGAAGACAGACAAAACAAGAAAATACAGCGATTGCTTAAGCAAGCCGGTTTTCGCCAAAAAGCATCCATCGGTGATAAATTATCAGGCCGACAGAAAACCGGATAAAAACATGTTTCAAAGACTCTCTTTTCTTGATTTTATTAAAAAAAACGAGAACCATATTTTCACAGGGCCCTCCGGCGTTATACTCTTATTTTTGCCATATGTATGATGGGATGATCAAAAGTTGTTAATGCTTAGGGAACATTGGTTTTAAAAGATTTCAGTTCAGATTGCTGTGGGACAAAGTAAAAAAACGTTAAAGGTTGAAAAAGCGGTTTAAAAAGATTAATTTGCTTGAGATTAGCAATCGGGGAAATAATGAGAATAGGATTAAACAGCGTCAATTTTTCAAACATCTAAAATCAATTCTATGAAAAAGGAAAGTTTTTTTAAAATGGGATTGGGGATTTTCGTTTTTATGTTGTTAGCAGGCACTGTTGCTGCCCAGCAAATTGAAGTTACGGGTGCGGTGACAGATGCTCATAACGGCGAGCCCATTCCAGGTGTTTCGGTAGTACAAAAAAATACAATGAATGGGTCAATTACCGATTCCGAAGGAATATACCGCATTAGGGTGGACAGAGGTAGTACCATTGTGTTTTCTTTTGTGGGTTTCATTCCGGAGGAAATCGTTGTCGAAGCAGCCGGAACCTATAATGTTGCTCTGAGGGCTGCTGTATTTGATGTGGATGAAGTTGTTGTTACTGCGCTTGGCATCTCCAGACAAAAGAAATCCTTGGGGTATACTGTTAGTTAGGTGGAAAGTGAGGAAGTTTCCAGGGTAAAAGAAACCAATGTGATGAATTCTCTGGCAGGTAGGGTCGCCGGGGTTACCATAACCCAGGGGGCTTTTGGCCCCGGGGGTGGTTCAAGAGTGGTTATCCGGGGTAATAATTCCTTATCGCAGGATAATCAACCTTTATATGTCGTTGATGGTGTTCCTATCGATAATTCCGGTTATGGGTCGGCCAATGAGAATGATGGGGGATCTTATTCCAAAACAGATTACGGGACCGGTATTTCGGATATCAATCCGGATGACATAGCTTCCATCTCGGTCTTGAAAGGACCAAATGCTGCAGCTCTATACGGAAGTCGGGCAGCCAATGGCGTGGTGCTCATTACCACTAAACGAGGGGGAGATTCAGATGGGCTAGGAGTCTCTGTTTCTTCCAGTATCACGTTTGAAAATCCTATGATTTTGCCGGACTATCAAAATCAATATGGACAGGGAACACAGGGCTATGTGCCGCAAAATATTGATGATCTCAAAGAAGCTGGTGGTAGCTGGGGGGACCGTCTGGATGGCTCTGATAAGCTCTATTGGACAGGAGAGGTTAGGCCTTATACAGCCCAGCCAAATAATGTGAAAGATTTTTTTGAAACCGGAAAAACGCTTATCACGAATGTGGCGATTGATGGAGGCGATGAGAACAGAAATGTTAGGTTTTCCTATACCAACACCCATTCCAGTTCAATTTTGCCCAATTCTGGTATAGACAGACATAATTTTTCTCTGCGTGGTTTTACTAAGATCGCTAATAAGTTGACTCTTGATGCAAAAGCCACCTATTTCTATCAGCATGGGGAAAATCGTCCCAAACTGGGCACAGAAGGGGTTATGGCATATGTTTATGCTATCCCCAGAAATGCAAATATCAATGACTATAAAAATTATCAAAACCCGGAGACGTTCGAAGCGGTATCCCATTCCTCGCTTGGGGCAAACCCCTATTGGATGATGTATAATGACCGAAGAGAGGATTGGCGTAACAGATTTCAAGGTTTTTTTAAAGTTCAATACCAATTTACCGACTGGCTGAGTGCTCATGTTCGTGTCGGAACGGATTTTATAAAGCAGAATATTGAAAACGTGGAAGCTTATGGCCATTGGTTCTATAATACCGGTCGGTTTGCTTATAACCAATATCAGGATTCTGAAACCAATGCAGATTTTTTGTTTTTATTTAACAAGAATCTATCCTCTTCATTGAACCTGAGTGCTACTTTGGGAGGCAATCATATGTACTCTGACAGTAGGAGTATGAGAATTAATGGCGACAGTTTTAGAGTTCCAAACGGCCCTCCGGTTAGTATTGCCAGTAATGTGTTTTACGGTTATTCTCCACTGAGCAAAAAGAAGATCAACTCATTGTACGGAACCGCCAGTCTGGGATATAATGACTGGCTATATATAGATGCTTCTTTGCGGAATGACTGGTCGTCTACACTCCCTGAAGGCAACCGCTCCTATTCCTATCCGTCATTAAGTGGATCGGTGCTTCTGAATGAAATGATGGATTTGTCGGGCAGTGTAATGACATTTTCCAAGTTAAGGGTGAGCTGGGCCCAGGTAGGAAATGATACCAGTCCATACATGCTTGAGGATATCTATTCCATTGATGATGCTTCCGATTCTTATCTGGGGCGAACCACCATGAGTAGAAGTTTAACAAAAAATAATTCGGATCTATTGCCCGAAGAAGTCACTTCTGTTGAAGTGGGGGGTGAATTTAGGTTCTTCAACAACCGGCTTTATACCGATTTTAGTTTTTATAATATTAAATCTTCTGATCTGATTTTTGAAGTGCCGATTTCTGCATCTACCGGTTATGCGTACCGAGTTAGCAATGTGGGCGAGATTCAAAACAAAGGATTTGAAATGATGATTGGAGGAACGCCGGTTCAAAGAGGAAAACTGACCTGGGAAACCTCCTTGAATTTTTCTACCAATAAAAATGAACTGAATAAGCTTATCCCTGGGACCGATACCTATGAGTTTGGTGTTACCAACAGTGGGAATATTATTGTTCAAGCTACTGTTGGTGGTGGGTTTGGAGACATTTACGGAACCACCTTTAAGAGGTCGCCTGATGGCGAAATGATTGTCGATGAAATTGGACGTCCGGTCGCCAGTTCAGAAAAAATTCATTTGGGAAATTATCAGCCCGATTGGACAGGAGGATTAACCAATGAAATCACTTATGGGAATTTCTCTCTTCACTTCTTGATTGATGCACGTATTGGTGGTGAAGTTTATTCCGGAACAGATGCCAATTTGGATAATACGGGTGTAAGTACACGCAGTTTGAAATACCGTGAAGAAGGCATTGTGGTTAATGGGGTTAAAGAAGTGGATGACGGGAATGGTAATATAAGTTATGTGCCCAATATTTCTCAAATTACAGCGCAACAGTATTGGGGAAGTGTTTCAGGAATAGGTTCTGAGTATGTTTATGATCAGACGAACATTCGTATGCGAGAGGCCTCTTTTGTTTGGAATATACCCTCTCGTTTATTGGGTGATGGATTCATTAAATCTGCCTCAGTGGGAGTTGTTGGAAGAAATCTATTTTTCATCTATAAGGAGATGGACAACTTTGATCCCGAATTGAGCTATAGTACCAGTACCTTTTCCCAGGGAATGTTGTTTAACCCGCTTCCCTCAAGTCGTAGCATCGGCTTCAATGTAAATGTTAAGTTTTAATCATTAAAATTGAACGTATTATGAAACTATATAAAGCATTTGTCGTCATAATAGTTGCATTGATGTTTGTTAATTGCACCGACGATTTCAGTGATATTAATCAGAACCCTTCGGCCATAAATGCCGGTGATATATCGGCCAGGTATTTTATTACCAAGAGTCAGGTTAAATTGATGGCGCCTGACCGTTATCCCTATTGGCGGGCACATCTTATTCATGCCGACCGTTATGCAGGTCATTTTTGTTTTGGACATTCTGTGTCGTGGTGGTCCGATGAATTGGGATATTCCTTTAATGGGGGATATACCGATGCTGCATGGGATTGGTTGGAGGGTTATACCGGAAATATTGTTACCTACCTTCAGCTTACCGGACCGGGAGGCGACAAAGAAAACTCCTTGGCATATGCTACGGCCTTGATTATTAAAAGCATCTATTATCAGTATTTTACGGACGTGTTTGGGGATGTGCCCTATTCAGAGGCCGGAAATCTTGATGTTTTGCTACCTAAATTTGATGCTCAGCGTGATATTTATGAAGGCATTATTGAGGATCTTACACAGGCCATGACGTTGATAGGTGATGCCGAAAGAACGGGTGATGGTGAAGAAGACCTGGGGGAGAATGATCTCTTTTATGGAGGAGACCTTCAGAAATGGAAAAAACTGGCTAATACGTTAAAATTAAGGGCTGGGTTAAGGGCTTTGGGGGCATCGGATGCAGACTTTGCCGAAACTGCTGTTTCAGAGGCTTTGGCTGCGCCACTGCTTTCATCCGAAGAGGATAATGCTTTGTTGCCAAAAGATAATGAAATTAGCCAGTGGAATAGTGCCTGTTATGGTGATGTCTGGTATAACTTTATTGGCGGTGGAAGCTGGACGGTGAGTCAGGATCTGATAAATCATTTGAAAGACAATGGTGATCCCCGTTTAACCAAATATGCACAACCGGCTGTTGGCGGTGAAGGTATTGAAATTCCGTGGCCGGAAAGTGATGATGAAGCAATGTATCAAAAACGAAAGAATTTTATATTGGATGCGCTCGACAGGGCCGGCGCTGTTTATGAGGAAGTTGTTGGGGAGGATGGTGTATCGACTATTAATATGGCTGAAAATACTTATTATGTGGGACAACCAGTCCGGTTAAGGCAGGAAATGAAAAATTATGCTCGATTTAGCTTGTTTAGCACTCCCTCTCAGTATATTATTCAAGCCAAAGGGGAAGATGAGCCTATTGCCCCTGAAATTGTCTTGACCACCGCTGAATCTTACTTTTTGCAGGCTGAAGCCATCGTGAGGGGAGTGGGTTCAGGTGATGCCAATGCGCTTTATCGCCAGGGAATTCGTTATGCCATGTTGTTGTGGGATGTGGAACCCTCGGAAATCGATGACTATTTGATGAATTCTCCCATGGCCAATCTGGACGGTGGCAATGATCTGGAAAAGATTGCCATTCAAAGATGGTTGGCCTATTATACCGAAGGTTTTCAAGCCTGGGCGGTCGTTCGTGATCTCGGATTCCCGGCTGATTTGGCCGACGGTGTTGACGACCCAGAAATTTTTGGCTACGGAAATATTGCCGGGAAGTATCCTACAAGAATGAGGTATGGTTCCAATGCTTATTCCAGAAATAACGAGAATCTTCAGGACGCCATCGATAGGCAGGGACCTGACCAACAGGACACCGAACTTTGGTGGGCAAAGTAGGAAAAGCCGAAATCCTTGGTTTGTATTACCTGCCTGGAAAAACAAAGATCAATCATTTTAAAGAGCTACCTTTTTAGGGGTGGCTCTTTTTTATTGGTTAATGAAGGTCGTCTGCTGTGGGGTGTTGGGGGAAAGTTGAATTTTTAGCCGTAATTTCTGCGTAGTATGTCAGAAGTATTATAACTTTGATCCGTTAAACTTTTTCTCAAGAGTCATTTAAGAATCAGTGTATCACGATGAATGCAAGAAATAGTATCACAAAAGAATTTAAGAAAGAAATAAATAAGTTAATACCGGAGTCTCGCATATATACAGATCCATTATACACCCTGGCCAAGGGTACTGATGCCGGATTTTACAGGTTGATTCCTCAAATGGTATTAAGGGTGGAAACTGAGGACGAAATGGCCGAAGTGCTTCAAGTATGTTCTCGTCATCGCGTCCCTATCACTTTTAAATCGGGAGGGACAAGCCTAAGTGGACAGACCATTTCCGACTCTGTATTGATAGAAACCGGAGAAGGCTTTTCCGAATATCGAATATCGGAAGATGGAAAATTGGCCACATTTCAAAGTGGAATAACCGGTGCTATGGCCAATGTGCGGTTATCACCCTTCGGACGAAAGTTGGGGCCCAGTCCGGCCTCGATTAATTCGGCGCGGATTGGAGGTATTGTCTCCAATAATGCCAGTGGATCCAGCTATGGCATCCGTTATAATAGTTATAATACGATTGATGGAATGCGTATTGTAATGTATGATGGAACCATTCTAGATACCCGGGATGGGGCTTCCTGTGATAAGTTCCGGGCTAAATATTCCGACATGTTGGCTCAGTTGTCTCAGCTGTCGCAATTGGCCAAGTCTTCCGAAGCCATTAAAGCCAAGATCCGACATAAATATGAATTAAAAAATACTTGCGGGTATGGCGTTAATGCACTTGTTGATTTTGAGGATCCCATAGATATCCTTCAGCATTTAATGGTCGGTTCGGAGGGAACGTTGGGCTTTATTTCGGAAGTCACCTTTCGGACTGTAAAGGACTATCCGTTGAAAGCCACGGCATTGGTCTTTTTTAAGGATATTCAATCCGCTTGTGATGCGATTCTTCCTCTTCGTAAGTGCGAAGTGAGTGCTGCCGAATTGATGGATCGCAATGCATTACGATCTGTGGAAAAAAAACCGGGGATGCCTTCTGTGCTGAAAGAATTGAAAGAGGATGTGGTGGCTTTGTTGATTGAAACGTCTGCCGGGGATCCTGATGGTTTAAACGATCAAATCAATGCCATTGAAAGGGCTTTGGAAGGATTTAAGACGGTCTATTCTGTTTCCTTTACCACCGATACCATGGAGTATAACCGGTTGTGGCGCGTGAGAAAAGGTTTGTTTACCTCTGCTGCCGCTTCCCGTCCCAAGGGTACGGCATGTATTATTGAAGATATTGCTTTTCGGGCCGAGGTGTTGGGCGATGCTTTGGTTGAAATGAAAAAACTGCTCGAGGAATACAGTTATGAGGGCTATGTAATTTGGGGTCATTTATTGGATGGGAATATCCATTTTGTTATGATGCCCGATTTTAATGACCCCAAGGGCTTGGATAAGTACCGCCGTTTTATGGACGACCTGGTACATTTGGTAATTGACCGATTTGACGGAAGTCTGAAAGCTGAGCATGGGACCGGACGTAATATGGCTCCTTTTGTGCAGAAAGAGTGGGGAGAAGATATTTATCAGCTGATGAAGCGAATTAAAGATCTCTTTGATCCTTTAGGAATCTTAAATCCCGGTGTTATTCTGAATGATGATTCGCAAATCCATCTGAAAAATCTTAAGCCGTTGCCGGTGGCTAATGATTTGATTGATAAATGTATTGAGTGTGGCTTTTGTGAGGTGAACTGTCCTTCGCGTGGACTGACGCTCACACCTCGTCAGCGGATTGTTGCGTACCGCGAAATGCATCGGTTGGCTCTTGCAGACGGTGACAGCCAACGATTGAGAGAACTTCAAAAAAGATACAAATATAATGGTGACGCGACGTGTGCCACCGACGGGTTATGCGAACTGGCCTGCCCGGTGGATATCAATACCGGAAAGTTGATTAAGGAGCTTCGATTTGATACCAACTCTTCGGCTGGAAATCGGCTGGCTACATGGATTTCCAACCATATGGGGTTGGTGACGCGATGGATGCGTCTTTTGTTGGGCTTTGTCGGGCTTATCCACAAGGTGGTAGGTACTCCAGTGATGAAAGGGGTTGCCGGGTTGTTGTTTAAAGTTACCGGCCGACGGCTGCCTTTGTGGAATCCCTATATGCCTCATGGAGGGCCGTCCGGAAAAGTTTATCAGGTTAACGATCATTCCACCATGAAAGATACGGTCGTTTATTTTCCCACATGTATCAACCGAACAATGGGAAAATCGGCTGATTATAAGAAGGAGATGTCAGTGGTTCAAAAAACCAAACAGTTGCTTGAAAAAGCAGGGTTCCGGGTTATATTTCCTGAAGGATTAATGAATCTTTGCTGCGGGATGGCTTTTGACAGTAAAGGGTTTAAAGCACAGGGATTGGCTAAAGCCAAAGAGCTTAATGTGGCTTTGCTGACAGCTTCTCAGGAGGGGAAATATCCGGTTTATTGTGATATGAGCCCCTGTCTGTTAAGAATGAAAGAGACGCTGTCTGAAAAGCTCCACTTATATGAGCCCGTGGAGTTTATCCTAAAGTATTTTCCCGGAAGGTTACAATTTGAACCGCTACCTAAAAAAGTGGCTATCCATACCACTTGCAGCAGCACTAAAATGGGGTTGGAAACAAAAATATTACAGCTGGCACAAATGTGTGCTTCAGAAGTGGTGGTACCCGATGAGGTGGGATGTTGTGGATGGGCCGGCGACCGCGGATTTACTCATCCGGAGCTGAATGCGGCGGCATTGAAACCACTGAAGAAACAGCTTCCCAAAGATGTGCATGAAGGGTATAGTACCAGTCGTACCTGTGAGATCGGTCTCTCCCTGCATAGTGGGATCTCATATAAATCTATTGTCTATTTGGTGGATGAAGCGACAAAGGTAATGGGGTGATGGCGTGTGGCAGATCGGCTGACTACCTGATTTTAACTTGTATGAGCGATAGAATCGGTGGTTTTAGGCTCTAACAGAAAAAAGAGCATTGGAGGTTTGAAAAAGAAGAGAATGACATCGACTTTAATCTTGGAATGGAGAAATCAACTATAACCCGAAAAAAAACAGCAGTCCCCTGAATATTGCAAAAGAATACTCGGGGGACTTGCTGTTTAGATCTAAGGTTGGACCCTTAAATCTAAAAGGCTTTTCTTATTTTGTCGGCAATGGCTTCCATCTCTTTTCCAGATAATTTCACCCTTGGATTGGAAAAATCAACGTCGCTTTCATTATTGATGGGCACCAGATGAATGTGCGCATGCGGAACTTCCAGTCCCAAGACGACAAGCCCTACACGTTTACAAGAAATGGCCTTTTGAATGGCTTTGGCCACTTTTTTTGCAAAGATCATCATATCGGCCAGATGGTCATCTTCCAGGTCGAACAGATAATCTGTTTCCTGTTTTGGAATCACCAGCGTGTGTCCCTGTTGCAAGGGGTTAATATCCAGAAAGGCAAAGTAGCGTTCGTCTTCTGCAATTTTGTAACAGGGTATTTCACCGTTTACAATTTTCGAAAAAATGGTTGCCATGGTTTATTGCTTTAAAGATTATGTTCACTTTCCCGTATAATCAGCGAATTGGCGGTGACGGAATCACCATTTCAAAAGGTGGAAATGCTGAATTTAGCAATTCCCACTTATAGTGAGATTTCAATGATCTCAAAAGGGACTACCCCGGAAGGGACTTTTATGTCGACCTTATCACCTACTTTTTTCCCCATCAATCCTTTGGCAATGGGTGTAGAAACCGAAATTTTTCCTGCCTTGAGGTCTGCCTCTGAATCGGAAACCAGGGTGTAGGTCATTACTGCATTGTTTTTCAGGTTTTTGATTTTTACTTTATTCATCATCTGTACCTTTGTGGTATCGATTTTAGATTCATCGATAACTCTACTGGTTGCGATGGTTTCTTTGAGTTTGGCAATGCGCATTTCGAGCAAACCCTGAGCTTCTTTAGCTGCATCGTACTCGGCATTTTCTGAAAGATCTCCTTTGTCCCGAGCTTCTGCAATTTGTCTGGATATTTTGGGTCGTTCAACCGACTCCAATTGTACCAGCTCTTCTCGCAATTTATTTAATCCGCTTTGGGTAATGTAATTGATCTTAGACATTTTTTGTTCCTCCTATTTATTATGAATTTAGTTTAGAGTATATAAAAGAAAAGAATCCCAAGACATTATAAATGTCCGGGACCCTTTGCGGCAAATTTAGCAAATGTTATTTGGATAAAAAAAAGGTGTGTCCGGACAAACTGAAGTTCTTAATAATCGGGTCTTTTGAGAATTTCTGAGTAGACGACCGCCTTTCTTAAGTCAAAGTTTCTGAAGGGATGCGAAGCTGTTGGATCGCCTTCTGAAATGGGCAGGTCTTCTTCCGATTTTAAATGGGTTTGTCGGTGGTATGATGTTTTATTCTTCCTTTGACGCCGGAGATCTTCCGGTGATGTGTTGGAAGTAAAAACGTAATCTTTTTTAACAAAGGGATAATCCTTAACACTGGATCTTGTGGCGTGTGCCGGGGGGACTGTTTCCTCCTCTTTTGGTGGCTCCACTCTGGGCGGATCAATATTTTCCGTCTCCAATAACTCATCAAAAGGAGAGAAGACTTCATCCATGGGATGAGGCACTTCACTTTGTGGAATATTATCTCCTGTAGCCTTCTTTTTCTTGAAGGCCGAGAAAATAAATATTGCCAACATCACAATGATGTAGATTATTTCTCCAAAAGAATCGTCCATTATTAGAGAACTATCGTTTAATTTAAAAACTCTAATTTAGTCTCAACTTTTGATAAAACCAAAAAATGAAACGAATTTTGAATAAAAACCTTTTCTCGATGGTGAAACTTCACCATATCCTTATCGCAATGCTGCAAAGATCTTTTATTTTTCTTTTATTTGCAACTGTCACGCTTGTGCCTTCAGGCTGTGGAGAAAACGATGGTTTTCCCGATCGGCAATTTGTCGGTTATTTTGATTTGACAGATCCTCTTTATTCGCAAAATATCGTTTTTACAGCACGATGGGACCATTATGGGACCTATTTGGGCATCAACGGGATTGTCGTATATAGGCAGGGCGACCTATATAATGCGTTTGATTTGATGTGTCCATATGAAAAGAAAGAAACTTGTAGTGTGGAAGTGGATCCCGAAGATCCTGCAATTGCCGTTTGTGAATGTTGCGGCTCCAGATTTTTACTTGCATCGCCCAATGGTGAATTGATAGAAGGACCTGCGCCTCATGGGTTGAAAAAGTATTCTGCTACCGTGGTGCAAAATATTTTGGTGGTTACCTCATCTTATTAATGATTCCTGTTGTAGGTAAGTGCGTATTAAACCTCCTTCTTTTTTGGGAAGAGATGCAATTAATCCTCAATAATGATTCGGCTTAGAGCAAAAAAAGAGGCTGTCCATGATGTCTGGGACAGCCCTTTTCGTGTTTGAAAACAGATTGTCGGATATTAGTATCTGTAGTGATCAGATTTATAAGGACCTTCGGGGCTTACACCGATATAATCGGCCTGCTCAGGGGTTAGAGTCGTTAGCTTTACGCCAAGTTTTTCAAGATGGAGGCGAGCCACCTCTTCATCCAGCCTTTTGGGAAGGGTATAAACGCCAATGTCGTAGTTGTTTTTCCATAACTCTATCTGAGCCAGAGTTTGATTGGTAAAGGAGTTACTCATTACAAAGCTGGGATGCCCCGTTGCGTTGCCCAGGTTGACGAGTCTTCCTCTGGACAACAAAATAATGCTGTGTCCGTCGCTAAAGGTGAATTGATCAACCTGTGGCTTGATATTGGTTTCCTTTACGCCCGGAAATTTGGTGAGCTTTTCAACCTGTATTTCATTGTCGAAGTGCCCTATGTTGCACACAATGGCCATATCCTTCATTTGTGCCATATGTTCAACGGTTATCACATCTCTGTTTCCGGTGGCTGTAACAAAAATGTCGGCTTCCTTAACGGCTGTGTCCATGGTGGTTACTTCATAGCCTTCCATGGCCGCTTGCAATGCACAAATCGGATCAATTTCGGTTACCAGCACCCGGGCGCCAAAACCTCTCATGCTTTGCGCGCATCCTTTCCCTACATCGCCGTATCCGCATACAAGGACGGTTTTCCCCGCCACCATTACATCGGTTGCGCGTTTGATTCCGTCGGCCAAGCTTTCGCGGCATCCATAGAGATTGTCAAATTTCGATTTGGTGACGGAGTCGTTAACATTGATGGCAGGAAAGAGAAGCTCTTTGCGCTCCATCATTTGATAGAGTCGATGAACACCGGTTGTGGTTTCTTCGCTCACTCCTTTCAGGTCTTTGGCTACCGCTTGCCAACGTTGGTTGTTTTCTTTGTACGCTTTTTTTAGGAGAGCCATTAATTCCCGAAAATCTTCACCCTCTTCACTGTAATCCAGATCAAGAAGTGAGGGGGTTTTTTCAATTTCAACCCCTTTATGGATCATAAGTGTAGCATCTCCGCCATCGTCGACAATCAGGTCGGGACCTTTTCCTTGACCAAAGTCCAGAGCCCGTTCGGTGCACCACCAGTACTCTTCCAATGTTTCACCTTTCCAGGCAAAAACAGGAACGCCTGCTTTGGCAATGGCTGCGGCGGCATGATCCTGGGTGGAATAAATATTACAACTGGCCCATCGTACATCTGCTCCCAGAGCAGTGAGCGTTTCAATGAGAACGGCCGTTTGCACGGTCATGTGTAACGATCCCATTATTTTTGCACCGCGGAGCGGAGCCTCATTGGCATATTTTTCTCTCAATGCCATTAATCCCGGCATCTCTTTTTCTGCAATTTCTATTTCTTTCCGTCCAAATTCGGCCAGAGAAATGTCTTTTACTTTGTATTCCATATTAAGTATTTCCAATTGATTGTCTATAATTATTGTAGTGCAAATCTACGAAATTGTTAAGAGAATTTCCTTAACTTATTTGCCGGGTCATTCTCTGCCGGGTTGAGGTGTTATGTTTCTTTTCCGTCGGGCAGGCGGATGGTCCCTTTCAAAGTTTTAGCCCGGTGTTCCGGTCTCTTTTAATATATTTCGAACTTCAATTTCGTCTTTTTTTAATCTTTCCTTCAAAGAGTTTAAGTTTGGAAATTTTATTTCTGGGCGTGTGCGTTTTATAAATTCCACAATAATTTCTTCGGAATAAACATTGCTGTTGAAATCAAAGATATGAACTTCCAACGATCGTTGGCCTGAACTTCCGTCGATGGTCGGTCTTTCGCCAATGTTGATCATGCCGCCATAGTCTCTTCCGAGGAGATGAACGCGACAGGCATAGACGCCGTCGTGTGGAACGAGCTTTAACGGATCATCGATCTCCACGTTGGCTGTGGGATATCCTATTTTACGTCCCAATTTACGTCCTCCAACAATGCGGCCCTTCAGGCTGTAATGTCGTCCGAGCAGTATGGATGCTTCCCCCACGTCCCCGTCAGTAATCATCTTCCGAATAACCGTCGAGCTGGGCTTAACGCCTTCAACCATCGTTGGGCCAAAAATATCGTAGGTGAAGTGATATTGCTCCGATAGAGGTTGAAGTTGATTCTTGTCAATTCCATCATGTCCAAAGCGATGGTTGTATCCCACAATCAGATGTTTCATCCTTATTTTATCCAGTAGGTATTGGCTGATGAATGCTTCTGCGGTGAGCGCAGCAAGCTCTTTGGTGAAAGGTAATACCACAATATGATCAATTCCTGCTTCAGCCAGAAAGCGGGTTTTCTCTTCCAGTGTGGTCAGTAGCTTTAATTCACCGGAATCTTGCGCAAGAACAATTCGAGGATGAGGCCAGAAGGTTAAAACCACGGATTCACCATCCATTTGCCGAGCTTTTTGTTTCAAAAGTTCAAGTAATGCCAAATGGCCCTGATGCACCCCATCGAACATACCCATCGCCACAACCGGATGGTGGGCGTTAAAATGTTTGAGGTTTGAGTTTATTTTTATCATTGTGCCGGAAACGGATTTTTCTGATTTTTGCAAAGGTATAAATGTTTGGGGCATCTCAACAATGCCTCCGATTGTTCCTATATTTAATATTTGGAGAAAGAGATACTTGCAGAAATTTTGTTTTTGTATAAAACTATTTATATTTATATTCTGAAAATGATTGTTTTAAAAGCATTTGTCTGGTATGGAACAATATTTACTTGAATTGATACGAGAAAATAATCGTGTGATTTTACCTGATTTTGGGGCATTTATTATTTCTCGCGATGCCGGCGCTACGGTGTTGTTTAATAATTTTCTGACGTTCAACGACGGGTTGGTGATAAACTATTTGAGTGATAAGGAAGGAATTGAGTCGGATGAAGCCTCCAAACGCGTCGCGGAATTTGTTGGGAAAATAAAACAGGAATTGGATGAAAACGGGGAATATACCCTTCAAAAGATCGGGAGTTTTATTAAAGATCAAAACGGTATATTGAGATTTACCCAAGACCCTGCCATCACGGATTTGATTTCTGAAGATCAGGCCGAAAATGAGAAATCACCAGAGGATTCCGGTTTGCTGGATCTGGATAGTGACGATGAAGTCTCCAATTTGATTGAAGAAGAGACCGCAATACCCATGAAGGAAGAGGTGAAAGCTTCTGTCGATAAAGATAAGAGCTTGCTTAATCTGGAAGAACGTTCTGTCAAAAGCGAAGCCACCAAAAGTAAAACCATTCGCGAACCTCAGCCTGTTAAAAGTCAAGGCTCAAAAGGAAATACCCCTGTTGAGCGTCGATCGGACAGTGACAGGGGCGGCAGAAACTGGTTGGTAATCCTTTTGATTATTCTCATTCCGCTGGCCTTACTGCTGTTTTACTTCCTTTTTGTTAAGGATAAAGAGGCCCCTAAAAAAAGTGAAGTGCCGGTTGCAACGCAGGATGCAGATACCTTGACCACCAATGCCGTTACGGACAGTGCTGCTCTAAAGCTTCAGGAAGAAGAGATGTTGCAAAAGCAAGCTGAGGCACAAAAGAAAGAAATGGAAGCGAAACAGACCGTGGCTAAAGGGCCTCGACACCATATTATTGTGGGCGGTTTTCAGAGCAGGGCCAATGCCGATAAGTTGGTGCAGCAACTTAAACAGAAAGGGTATAATGATGCGTTCGTATTTCAGCAAAAAAATCTATTTATGGTAAGTGCTGCTTCTTACAAATCGTTGAATGAAGCGCGTCAGGCTCAGGAAATGTTTCTCCAGAAAGAAAGACTGGAGAACTGGATTTTGACACGGAGATAGGAATTATAGTAGATGCTTGATTCTATTTTATGCATTACGGGTGGTTCTAATTCTATGAGTTAGACACCCGTTTTTATTTTTATGGTATGGAATATCTTTTAGTCGTGATATGGGTTGTGCTGTCCATCTATTGTTTCCTTATTCTGTTATTTTTCAAAGGATGGAAGCAGTTGACCCCGAACCATGAAGATGGCCAGCAAAAAAGAAATGTTTTTATATCGGTAATTATTCCGTATCGCGATGAAGCCGTTAATTTTGAACCTTTGATGTCATCTCTGGCGACCCAGCGCATGGCACATCCCTTTGAGGTGATCATGGTAGATGACGGGTCGGCGGATGAAGGCCCCCGGCTATTAGAGAAGATGAGACCGCAATACCCGTGGCTTCACTTATACCGGTCGGATGGTGTGGGGAAAAAGGAAGCGCTTCGGTATGGGATTCATCGGGCTGCCGGTGAGTTGATGGTGACCACCGACGCCGACTGTAAACTTGGGAGCGATTGGTTGCACACCATCGCAGGGTTTTACCAGGCCGAAAAACC
This sequence comes from Thermophagus sp. OGC60D27, assembly GCF_052400625.1. Classification (NCBI taxonomy): domain Bacteria; kingdom Pseudomonadati; phylum Bacteroidota; class Bacteroidia; order Marinilabiliales; family Marinilabiliaceae; genus Thermophagus; species Thermophagus sp. OGC60D27. The sequence goes on along the minus strand of NZ_JBQTGH010000004.1, from coordinate 269,852 downwards.
CGACATGATTGTGATGCCCGTTGAGTTTGTGGAAGGGGTTGGGTCGCTGGGAAAATTCCAACAAATTGATTATCTGGCAATGCAGATGGTGACGGCAGGGGCGGCGGGAATAGGAAGACCCGTTATCTGTAGTGGTGCCAACCTGGCTTTTCGGAAAAAATCCTTTCTGGAAGCGTCTCAATCGATGAGAGGGATGGATTATTTGTCGGGTGATGATGTTTTTTTATTGCATGCCTTTAAAGAGCATAACTTCAAAATTTCTTTTCTGAAATCGCCTCAGGTTTTGGTTAAGACCTTTCCGGCCACATCGCCCCGAGGGTTTCTGTTGCAAAGGATGAGGTGGGGAGGTAAAAGCAAACAATACAAGGATCGTTTTACTTTGATAACAGTCGTTGTTGTATTGCTGGCCAACTTTATCGGCGCCCTGATGCCTCTTGCCGCTTTTGGGAATCTGAGGATGCTGTTTTTCTGGGGGATATTTATGGTGCTAAAGATGTTGGTCGATTGGATTTTGTTGTCGGCCGGGCGCCAACTTTTTTCGGTTCGGCTACCGTTTTTCCGGTTTGTGTCATTTTCAATTCTTTATCCCTACTACATTCTTTTGGCAGCATTGGGTGCAGTGCTGGTGAAAGAGAGGTGGAAAAGAAGAAAGGGCAAATGAGGCCTTCCTTGCCTTTTGAAGCCCTGACCGCTTATTTCTTCGAAGGTTTTATGATCGACCAGGCTTTTAGCAGTAAAAACTGAATGGTCAAAACAAATATGATGGCCGCCCCACCCGGGATGTTTAGCCAATAAGCCGTAAGCAGGCCAATGAGCGAACCTGTTATGCCCCAAAGAACGGAGCCCATGATGATGCGCTTAAAGTCATTTGAGAATAGTAGTGCTGTGTTTTGGGGAATGGTAAACAGACTTAAAACCAGGATGATCCCCATGATCCGGATGCTTAGCACAATGGCTAGAGCAATTAATACTGCCATAATATTTCTTATCCATCTGACGGGCAGGCCTCTGGTTTTTGAAAATTCCGGATCGAAGGCCGTGTAAACGATCGGTCGAAAAAACAGAATAAAGAATGTGGTGGTTAGGAGGAGAACACCCGCCAATATCCAAAGGTCAATTGCTCCTACCGACAAGATACTGCCAAATAGGAAACTCATTAAATTGGGTGTATATCCGGGCGTCAGAAATACAAAGATGATTCCTAGCGCCATGCCCAATGACCATAATATGGCAATGGCACTGTCTTCCCTGATTTTCCCCCTGGTCGAAATCCATTCAATCCCCAACGAGGTCGTTACGGCAAAAACAACAGCTCCCAGAAAGGGATTTAGGCCCAGAAAATAGGCCAGACCGATACCACCAAACGAGGCATGCGTGATGCCACCACTGATAAAAACGATTTTTCTGCTGACAATATAAGTGCCAATCATTGCCGCCAGCAGACTGGTGAGCAGGCTTGCCAAAAGGGCATGCTGAAAGAATTGATGGTTGAAAAGGTCCAAAAAGTTTTCCATAACTATGAATGTTTTTTCAAGACTCGGTGGGGTAATTCACCATGGGTGATTAAGTCAATAGGACAATTATAAACCTGAAGCACTTCCGCCGTCAGAACATTGGACGGATGATAGTGGAGGGTCCCGTTTACGCAGGCAATGGTTTTGACAATGGATGATATGGTTCCTATATCGTGCGAAATCAGGAAGATGGTCATCGATTGGTTTAAGGATTCCAAAATCTGATAGAGTTCCTTCTCAAATGTGCGGTCTGCAAAGGTGTTGGGCTCATCGAGGATCAGCAGTTGAGGATCATTGATGATGGCTCTTGCCAGTAAGACACGCTGAAGCTGGCCACCGGAGAGTTGACCCACGGGGCGTTCTTTGAAATCGTGAAGGCCCAGGTCGGAAATGAGTTGTTCGGCCTTGCTTTGGATGCCCCGGGAGATGGGCTTCCACCAGTTACGGCGGGAAGAGATGCCGGAAAGTACCGCCTCTTGGACCGTTATGGGAAAGGACCGATCCACTTGTGATACCTGAGGAAGGTAGCCGATGTTGAGATGTCCGGATGGGAAAAGAACTTTTCCACGATATGGCTTGAGAATCCCAAGCAGAACTTTGGATAAAGTGGTCTTGCCACCTCCGTTGGGGCCTATTACACCAATGAAATCATTCGGGTAAATGTCCAGGTTTACATTGGTCAATACCGGATTGCGGTCATAGCCCGCTGTTACATTCCGGATCGAAACCAGTGGTTGTTTTGATGTCATTGGATCCTACTTTAGGTGTTGTTGCATCAGTTGTTTTAGCTCCGACATGCTGTCGAACCAGTCGTAATTCAGCGGGTTGATAGAGACCAATTCGGCGCCAGTGGCTTCTTTTACCATCGCGGCATTTCGCCGGTCAAATTCGGCCTGGATAAAAATCAGCCGAACATTGTGCGCTTTGGCCAGGCTTATTAATTCCTGCAACTGGCGAGGGGAGGGTTCTTTCCCTTCATGCTCAATGGAGATCTGTTCGAAACCGTAATCTCTGGCAAGATAGGATAAGGCAGGATGAAAGATCATAAACTTTTTCTGAGACAGGGAATCGGTCAATGATGCAAATTGACGGTCAAAATCGGAAACCCTGGCCAGAAGGGTCGGAAATGCCTTTTCGATAACTTCTTTTTGTTCCGGAAAAAATTGGATGAGGTGATCTTTCAGTGCCGGAAGAAAAGATTTGACCACTTTGGGCGACATCCAGATGTGCGGGTCTACCCCACCTTCATGGACGTGATCCCCATGATGCTCATCCGAAGATATAATAAGATCTAATCCATCCGCCAGAAACAAAGTCTTTAGTTCGGGGTTCTGATCAACTATTTTGTCCATCCATGCTTGTTCAAATCCCAGATGGCCAATGCCAATAAAGAGCCTGGAGTCTGAGAGTTTTACCAATTGGCGGGTCGTTGGCGCGTAAGTGGCCGGACTGGAACCCATTGGAACCATTACGTTTACTTCGATTTGTTCGGATGTCAGTTGGTCCACCAAGTACTTCAACGGTTCAATTGAAACGGTGATTCCGTTCTTTTCGTTTTTTGTTCCATGGCATCCCCCAACCATAAGGATGACGAAAACAATGGAAACCAGTTGTATGATTGTTGTCCCTTTTTTGTCCATTCGTATAAATTTTATCTAAGTTATTGGTCCAATGGAATTGGCATGATCGAGCTTTATGCTTGTTCTTCTGGGGTCATCTAAATTGATCCTGTTCGTTTCATATATCAATGGTTTAGGTCTGTTATTTACACTGCATCTTGTTCTGTTTGCCTGTCAAGGTGTTCGTAATGAAACGATTTTGTGGGTTAAGGAGTTCTATGACATGGGCACGTTTAACATCCTAAATCCTATTCCCTAACCTTCCCTAAATAATGGGGCCGGTAAGGGATGCTTCATCAACGGGCTAAAGGTTATATCTTTTCATGTTTCGTGAAATCAGGATTATTGTATGAAGTATTTTCGTAACTTTTTGTTCATGCTTCAGGCCCCACTAAATTTAAATATTTGTTGCCTTCGAAATGAATCGGGCCTTGTTTGTAAAATGGTTCGTCCTTTATATGGTAGATCAATGAATATAATTGACTGAAACAAAAACTGAGGGATCGAAAAAGTGCTCACAATTTTTTTTCACATTTGTTACAGACCCCTTCCACCACGAGCCGGGCCGAATAATACTCAAAGCCCGGGGGCAACTGGGTTGGGTCTATTTCCAGTTGGGGCATGCAAAATAGTTTGTGACAGTTTAGGCAATAGAAGTGGGCATGATCCTTTCGTTTGAATGAGCCGGCCAGCTTATATTTTTGAATGTTGTCGTCGATAACAATTTTATGGAGTATTCCCTTTTCGGTAAACAACTTCAACGTCCGATAGAGAGTTACTCTGTCTGTTTCGTCCGGCAGTTTGTCTTCCAGCTCTTTTTGCGTAAGGGCTGTTCCTTCACCGTTAAAGAGCTCAATAACCTGTTTTCGGAAGGTTGTTCCGGAGAGTCCGTAGGCTTTGAGAAAAGAAGGAATATTTTTACTTTTTGAAACCATGTTGCAAAAATAGGGTGTTATTTTGAAAATGCAACCATGTTGCAGACTTCCGGTTCAAGAAATCCGTTCGTATTTCGGCTTAAATATTATCGCCGCTGAGGGGTGACAAATTTCCTTTTTGGGGTGGAAACTTTCTCAATTTCATTACGTAGGTGCTTTGGGATTAATAGTAGAAAAATGGCCAAAATATTAATTAGCGAAGATGATAAATTAATCGCTGGAATTATCGGGAAAATTTTAGCGAGGGATGACCACCAGATTAAAATTGTACCGGATGGGGCGATGGCCATTAAAGAACTACGGGAAGAACAGTATGATTTGATTATTACCGATATGATCATGCCGGGATATTCCGGCCTTGATGTGTTACGATATGTTCGCCGGCAACTCAGGTCTCACAGCCCCGTTTTAATCATGTCCGGTATGTCTGAGAAGGAGTATGTGAGGAAAGCCAAAAAAATGGGGGCAACAGATTTTATTACCAAGCCAATTAAGGAGGAAAAGCTCAGACGGAAAGTGTCGCAGCTTTTATCCATCCAGGAGTCGTCCGATAATAAAAGCGACCATCAATCAAGTTCAGAACAACCGGCCTTCTAATCGTTGACCGGCGTTCCTTACTTATTTTATGGCCGGATATTGTCTTTGATAGTCAGGAGAATAAGAAAGAAAATGCCATGGCGGTCCATGGCACTTACCTCCTAACCATCAGGATGTATAATTTTACAGAATTTCATCCAGTTTTTCTTCAAGCAAACTGCCAAAGAGGTTTTTGCCGATGATGTCACCCTCTCTGCTTATCAGGTAGTTGGCCGGTAGCTGACGAACATTATATAACCTGGCAGGATAAGAATCGGTATATCGCAGATCGCTAACGTTGATCCAGGGAAGTTGGTCATTGACAACTGCATCTTCCCATAGCACCTTACTCCTATCCAGAGAAACCTGATAGATTTCGAAGCCCTTGGAATGGTATTTTTCGTAAACTTTTTTCAGATGATCGTTGGCACGACGAGAGGCTTCATTCCATGTGGCCCAAAATGAGAGAAGAACCACTTTCCCTTTGAGCGACGATAAAGCGACTTCTTGACCATGAATGGTTTTCTCCTTAATTTCCGGAATGTTTTTTTCTGCTTTGGCCTCCATCTCCCGGAGTAACTGAGTCTGCTTTTCATGTGCTTTGGCACTTAGAACATAGTTGTAGAGTTGTTTTACGCGTGGCGATTCGGGATAAAGAAGATTGAGACTGGTGGCAATGGTCGCAAAATAAACCTGCTCCTTTTTGTCCATCACATTCAGGATCATTGTGTTGTCGCTCAATCTCTGAAATAGGGCATAATAGCTGGCAAACGACCGGGGATTATCCATCACAAAGGTGCCAATGAAATTTTTGTGGTTATCCAGTGCTTCTCTTAGCTGATTGGCGATTTCAGTTTTTTGATAGGTATTATCGTCTGCCGGCAGAGATTCATAAATCGCCATCAGACTATCTACCGACTGGCGCAATGTTTTAAGTCTTTGATTTAGAATCTGGATCTTTTTAGAACCAATGGATCCCTCAAGAGAGTAGGTGTTTTCCAGATTTTTACTGTTGGCAGTGATATTTACATGTTCCGTGGTGTCGATTAACAGCGTCAGGAAGTTGTTGGCAGTCAGTTTTAATCGGAAGAAGGTGGGGCTTTTGAGCCGTTCTCCTGTGAAAGAAAACTTCCCGTTTTTGCCGAGTTTTACACTATCGATGGGGAAATCTCTGTCCAACTGCATTTTTTCAAGAATCAGCGTTTGCCCTTCTGCGCCGGTTATGTTCCCTTTTATTTGATACTTGTTCTGGTTACAACTTGTGAATAGGGTTGCGAGGATAACCGGTAAAATGAAATAAAGTCGTTTCATTCGTATAAATTTTTTCTAAGTTTATTGGACGAATGGAACTCGCATGATCATTAGTTTATCCATGTTCTGGTTGTGACAAACTTAGTGGGTCATGCTCGTTTCATCAGTGTAAAATTGGTTTGATAAGGTGGTCATAAGGAACTTACATGACTAAAATTTTAACCGCTCTCGTTCCCCAAGGGTCGGAATGCGTTGTGAAAATTTTATCTGGCCAGGCGGGTTCCCCAAGAGTCCCTTGACTTTGTTAATTTTTTGAATAAGTGAATACTCTCTACTGATTTTTATAACGGATTTCAAAGATAAAGCTTATTTTTTATTCGAATAAAATTTATTGTTTGGTTTCCGAGGTTTCCGATGGATTAGGATCGTTTCCCCAGAGGCTGAAAATGGATTGCCGATTATTTCTTTGTTTGGAAAGGCTTGTTTTGTCGTGACGAATCGTTACCAATGGCGATGACGTTTTGGCCTTCTTCAGCTCGGGTTTGAATGGTGGGTCGATTTCTTTTGCTATGTAAATTAGGTGCTTAACAATGGTAAAAGGGCTGCTGTTTTTAGGGAGAGTCTCCCTCGCCTCGAAGGGAGAGTCTCCCTCGCCTCGGAGGGAAAGTCTCCCTCGCCTCGGAGGGAAGGTCTCCCTCGCCTCGGAGGGAAAGTCTCCCTCGCCTCGAAGGGAAGGTCTCCCTCGCCTCGAAGGGAAAGTCTCCCTCGCCTCGGAGGGAAGGTCTCCCTCGCCTCGAAGGGAGAGTCTCCCTCGCCTCGAAGGGAGAGTCTCCCTCGCCTCGAAGGGAAAGTCTCCCTCGCCTCGAAGGGAGAGTCTCCCTACGAATGGAGTGGCCGTGTAGGGCGCATCATAAAATGTTTTTTGGATTGGGAGATCCATAAAAAGAGGGCTGTCCCTAAAGTTATGGACAGCCCTTCTTGTTGGTATGAAACTCGCTTAAGGTGTTGTGCCTCCGAGCATTTACGGGTGGTTTCTTAAGGCTCGGCGACAAACGGTGTAATCAAAAGGATGTATGTTTGATCCCATACCCCTTTGCAAACATTCCGAAAGGTCTGATAATACCCTGCGGGGATTGATTACCTCTCAGAAATGTATTGGGCAACCCAGTCGCCTACTTCGGAAGTGGAAAGGGGGTTGGAATTGTCGATGTCTTCGGTCACTTTACCTTGCTCAAGGGAAGCGTTAACGGCATCTCTGATCATATTGGCTTCCTCTTTGAGGTTGAAGGCCGACTCCAGCATGAGAGCTGCCGACAGTATTGTGGCCAATGGATTGGCAATGTTTTTCCCGGCAGCCTGCGGATAGGAGCCGTGGATGGGTTCGAAAACGGAAGTGTGAAGGCCAATGGATGCAGAAGGAAGAAGTCCCAGTGAGCCGGTGATGACACTGGCTTCGTCGGTAAGAATATCGCCAAACATATTTTCGGTTAACATCACATCAAAGCGTTTGGGCCACTGGATTAATTGCATGGCAGCATTATCCACAAACATATATTCTACCTCCACGTCGGGGAATTCAGGTGCGAGGGCCTGGACTGTTTCGCGCCACAGCCGTGACGTGGCCAGCACATTGGCCTTGTCGACCACCGTTAATTTTTTGCGGCGTTTCATGGCAAAATCGAAGGCCAGCCGCGTGATGCGTTCAATTTCTTCGACGGTATAAACATTGGTGTCGTAGGCGGTGCGGCCGTCTTCCGAACGGCCTTGCGGCCGGCCAAAATAGATCCCTCCGGTCAGCTCGCGAATGGCAACAAAATCGGCCCCCTCAACCAGGTCGGCCCGCAGCGGTGATTTATGAATCAGGGAGGGGAACGTGGCTACCGGACGTATGTTGGCATAAAGACCAAGTTTTTTACGCATGGCCAGCAGACCTTGTTCCGGCCTTACCTTCGCTTTGGGATCATTATCAAATTTGGGATCGCCAATTGCCCCGAAAAGTACAGCATCCGAATTCATACAGAGTTGATGCGTTTCGTCAGGGTAGGGATTTCCTGTTTTTTCTATGGCAATGGCACCTACCGGTGCTTCGGTATAACTGGCCTGGTGCCCTTTCTTGGCAAAAACAGCATCCAATACTTTTATGGCTTGTTCTACAATTTCGGGCCCGATTCCGTCACCGGGCAATACAGCAATGTTTAACTTCATTTCTTTACAATTAATAAATTCAATTTCAGAGGCAATTTGTTTAGCCCCATTCATCCCGTTAAGAGGAATGAAGGTTGATATGGCCGGGAAAGATCTTTTCAGAGACGGCGGCGGCGTTTTTTCTTTTTGGCTGGCGTCGTGCTCATGAGGAATTAGGACTTTCCGTTAATGATGATTCCTTTTTCTTTGTTTTCAATAATGTTAAGCATCTTCAAGGTGGCTTTGATGGCCGCCTCGGTTTGGTCGGCGTCCAGCCCTCGAGTTTTGAACTCCTGATCTTTGTATTCCCAGGAGATGACCGTTTCGACGAGGGCGTCAGTTTTTCCGCCGGGAGGAATGGTGACCCAATAGTCGATGAGCGTGGGATGCGCTTTCCCCAATTTGTCATAAATCCGCCACAGAGCTTTCATAAAGGCATCGTATTGTCCATCGCCTACGGATGTTTCGTTATAGATTTTTTTGTCGATCTGAAGGCTGATGGTTGCAACGGGTTTTAATCCCTGCACAATGGCGAGATGATAATTTTTGAGTTCAATATGGTTGTCGATGCGTTCGTTTTTCAGGACGTCGGAGATGATGTAAGGCAAATCTTCGGGTGTGACATTTTCTTTTTTATCACCGAGCTCAATGACCCGTTTGGTTACTTTTTTCATCTCTTCGGGTCCCAGTTCAATGCCCAAGTCTTCCAGGTTTTTCTTGATGTTGGCTTTTCCGGAGGTTTTACCCAGAGCATATCGTCGAACCCTTCCAAAACGTTCGGGCATCAAATTATTGAAATACAAGTTGTCTTTGTTGTCGCCATCGGCATGAACCCCACTGCACTGGGTAAAGACGTTTTCGCCGGTCAGGGGTTTATTGGCAGGAATTCTGACACCGGAAAAGGTTTCGACCATGCGGGAAACTTTGGTTAGTTTACTTTCATCAATGGAATTACCCGCTTTAAGATGATCGTTAAACAGCCCCACAATACTTGCCAATGGTGCGTTGCCGGCTCTTTCGCCTAACCCATTAACGGTGGTGTGGATCCCCTTCACCCCGGCCTTTATGGCATAAAAGACATTGGCCACAGACAAGTCGTAATCGTTGTGGGCATGGTAATCGAAATGAACATGGGGGAACTTGCCGGTCATGGCTTTGCAGAATTCATAGGTCTGTTCGGGATTCAAGATGCCCAGTGTATCGGGGAGCATGATTCTCTTGACCGAAGTTTGGGAGATCCCGTTGACCATAAACTCAACATATTCGGGCGAATTGAGCATGCCGTTGGACCAATCTTCCAGATATACGTTAACGGACATGTTCCGTTTTTCTGCTTCATGAATCACATAAACGATATCGGCCAGGTGTTCTTCTTTTGTTTTTCTGAGCTGGCCGGTCAGGTGTTTGATCGATCCTTTTGTGAGCAGATTAATTACTTTGCCGCCGGCATCATTGATCCAATCGAGCGAAGTGGTTCCGTCAACAAAACCGAGGACTTCAATACGCTCGAGACAGTTGTGCTCTTTGGCCCATTTTGTCAGTCGTTGGACTGCCTTTCTTTCGCCTTCTGATACTCTTGCCGAGGCCACCTCTATGCGGTTGACCTTTACCTCTTCCAGCAGCAGACGGGTGATGGCCAACTTTTCGGCATCATTAAAAGAGACTCCCGTTGTTTGCTCACCATCCCTCAGGGTGGTATCCATCACTTCTATGGTTTTCATCGGCTTTTTTTGGTAAGGGGACTTCCCCAAGGCATTTAAAAGCATGCTTTTGGGGGAGTCCCAAAGGTTAATATTGTTCTTCTTAGTCAGATCTGTAACGTCAGGCTTGTGCTTTTTCCCAGGCTTCAATCTGGCTGTCGATGCTCAACAGATAGTCGATGTCATCGAATCCGTTGAGCAAACATTTTTTCTTGTATGGGTTTATATCGAACGATTCGGCCGGGCCGTCGGGAAGAATTCGGATTGTCTGGTTTTCAAGGTCGATTTCTACTTTGGTTGCGGGATCTTTGTCGATGGCCTGAAACAAAGTTTCCAGGAACTCTTTGGATACCTGCACCGGCAGCAACCCGTTGTTGAGCGAGTTGTTTTTAAAGATGTCGGCAAAGAAACTTGAGACAACGGCCTTGAAGCCATATCCCACAATGGCCCAGGCGGCATGCTCACGGCTGGATCCACTGCCGAAGTTTTGGCCGGCCACCAATATTTTACCCGAATATTTGGGGTTGTTTAATACAAAATCTTCTTTTGGCTTACCGGCTTTGTCGTAGCGCCAGTCGGCAAAAAGATTGTCGCCAAAACCCTCTCTTGTGGTTGCTTTCAGAAACCGGGCGGGAATAATCTGATCGGTATCTACATTCTCTATGGGCAGAGGAACACAGGAAGATTCCAGTTTTACAAATTTATCTATTGGCATAGTTCGTTTTGATTAAATTGGTTATGAACATTCCTCCAGGGAATGTCGGGTTGAAACGTTGAAAATGGGATGTTAAGCAACCGGTATCGGCTAATGACACCGGTATTGCTTTTTCCTCCTTAAAGCAAATCACGTGGGTCTGTAATTTTTCCGGTGATTGCTGCCGCGGCTGCAGTGACAGGGCTGGCCAGCATGGTTCTTGCGCCCGGTCCCTGACGGCCTTCGAAGTTTCTGTTCGAAGTGGAAACCGCATAGTTTCCTTCCGGTATTTTATCATCGTTCATGGCCAAGCAGGCAGAACAACCCGGTTGTCGCATTTCAAAGCCGGCCTCTTCAAGGATCTTTCTCAGTCCTTCTTTTTCGGCCTGGGCTTCAACCTGATGGCTTCCCGGCACGATCCAGGCGGTGACGTTATCGGCTTTTTTCTTTCCTTTCACAAAATTGGCGAAGGCTCTGAGGTCTTCAATGCGTCCGTTGGTACAACTGCCAACAAAGACATAGTCCACTTTTTTCCCGATCATTGGTTCGCCGGGATTGAAAGCCATGTATTCCAATGATTTTTTAAAGGTGGGTCGTGTTGATTTTTCAATTTCTTCGGCTTTGGGGATCGACTGGCTGATTCCAATACCCATGCCGGGATTGGTACCGTAGGTGATCATGGGTTCAATATCCGATGCGGGGAAGGTGAGTTCCTTATCGAATACGGCATCGGGATCGGAAGGCAACTGGCTCCATTGTTCAACGGCCTTGTCCCAGTCGGCACCTTTGGGCGCAAATTCGCGTCCCTGAATATAGTCGAAGGTGGTTTTATCGGGGGCAATCATACCGCCACGAGCACCCATTTCAATACTCATGTTGCAGATGGTCATTCGCGCTTCCATGGAGAGGTTGCGAATGGCAGAACCGGCAAATTCCACGAAGTAGCCGGTAGCTCCACCGGTTCCGATTTGTGAAATGATGTAAAGGACAATGTCTTTTGACATCACGCCTTTGCCAAGCTCCCCTTCTATGTTGATGCGCATGGTTTTGGGCTTGTTTTGAAGTAGGGTTTGTGTTGCCAGCACCATTTCCACTTCACTGGTCCCAATCCCGAAAGCGATGCTTCCGAAAGCCCCGTGAGTGGAGGTGTGACTGTCGCCACACACAATGGTCATGCCCGGCCGGGTGATGCCAAGCTCGGGACCGATGACGTGCACTATGCCATTCCATGGGTGGTTGAGCCCATAGAGGGGCACCCCAAACTCAGTGCAGTTTTGGGTCAGCTTATTAACCTGAAAGCGGCTGAGCTCGTCCCGGATGGGTTGATCCTGTCCCAGTGTGGGGATGTTGTGATCGGCGGTGGCCACGGTCTTTTGTGGTTGTCTGACTTTAATTCCACGGTTTCTTAAACCGTCGAATGCCTGAGGGCTGGTCACTTCATGAACAAAGTGACGATCGATGTAGAGCACGCTGGGACCACCTTCAACGGTTGTTACCACGTGCTTATCCCATATCTTTTCAAATAATGTTTTTCCTGCCAAGGTGAAATGGTTTTTATGGTTTACTAATAGGTTTATTTCTGATAAATGTTCTTTAATCCTGGTCTTTGTTGGTATCGTAAAAGACCTTACACAATTTTGCCGACGGCATCGAGGAAGGCTTCAACCGATGCGGTGATGATGTCGGTATGTGCCGCAAAGCCATAATAGATCTGACCTTTGTGTTCCACCTGAACATGTACTTTGCCCAGATCATCACTGCCACGAGTAATGGCCTGGATGAGGAACTCTTCAAGTCGTACCCTGCGTTTGATCAGTGCTTTAACAGCGGTAAAGGCGGCATCGATGGGTCCGTTTCCTGCGGCGGTCTCAGTGAATGTATCGCCGTTGAAACTGACTTGCACCGTAGCTGTTGGGACGGTAGATTTTCCGCAAACCACCTGGAGGAGTTCCAGTTTTAAAGGTTTGTTTTTTTGTCCCTGCTCACGTCCGGCAAGAATTTGAAGGTCTTCGTCGGTGATATCCTTCTTTTTGTCGGCCAGATCCAAAAATCGTTGATATATTTCATCCAGTTGTTGGGGGTCAAAGTCATATCCCAGCACCTGAAGCCTGTGTTTTAAGGCTGCCCGTCCGCTCCGAGCGGTCAGTACAATGGATGATTCTTTGACGCCTACTTCAGCGGGGTCAATGATCTCGTAGTTTTCACGGTTTTTTAAGACACCATCCTGATGAATGCCCGAAGAATGTGCGAAGGCATTTCTGCCGACAATTGCCTTGTTGGGCTGTACCGGCATTCGCATGAGAGTGGATACCAGGCGGCTGCTTTTGGTAATTTCTTTGGTGTCGATGTTGGTTTCAAAGTCAAGGTCTTTATGACTTTTTATGGCCATCACCACTTCTTCGAGGGAGGTGTTGCCGGCACGTTCACCAATGCCATTAACGGTTACTTCCACCTGCCGGGCCCCATTGATTATGCCCGATAGTGAATTGGCGGTGGCCATACCCAGGTCATTGTGACAGTGAGTGGAGATAATGGCTTTGTCAATGTTGGGAACATGATTCATCAAGAAGGCAATTTTTTCGCCGTATTCCTGCGGTAAACAATAACCGGTGGTGTCGGGGATGTTAACGACTGTGGCCCCGGCGTTAATGACCGCTTCGACCACTCTTGCCAGATATTCATTGTCGGTTCGGCCGGCATCTTCCGCATAGAACTCGACGTCGTCAATGAAATTTCGAGCGTATTTAACGGCTTCAACGGCCTTTTTAATAATATCTTCCGGGTTCGATTTAAGTTTGTAGTTAATGTGGTAGAAAGAAGTTCCGATACCAGTGTGAATACGTCCTTTTTTGGCGTATTTCAGAGCATCGGCCGCCACTTCAATATCTTTTTTAACGGCTCTGGTAAGCGCACAAATAGTAAGCTCTTTAACAACCTTGGAGATTTCGACCACCGAGTTGAAGTCACCCGGACTGGAGACGGGGAATCCGGCTTCGATAATATCTACTCCGAGTCTTTCCAGCTGCTTGGCGACCTCGATTTTTTCAATGGTATTCAGCTGGCACCCCGGTACTTGCTCGCCATCCCGCAGTGTGGTGTCGAAAATATAGACTTTGTTACTCATGGTGTTTTGTTTTTCAGTCCGGAACTTTCCGGTGCTGTTAAAATTATTTTCAAAGATAGAGAGCGATACTTCGCTATACTCTTGTGACAGATAGAGAACAGTTGTTGGTAATGAAAAGTTCTTGTTTGCTAAATTTCTAAACCCAAAAAGTATTGGTATCGTCGACTATCTGCTTCCCGGTATTTTATTAATCTATCCTTTATTAATACCATGTATTGCCCAATCGAACATGTGAAAGGCCGATGGTATTAAAAGTTATCGGTTGACTGAAGGTGTGTTAAACGACTTGGTCAACCGATGAACTTTTTAATCTGCATAATGTTTCCTATCTCACTTTTTTTGATTTTCCGGCCGTAAGGTACGTACCACTGCTCCAGCGGCCCACATTTCGGATTCGCGGAGTTCTTTCAATTCCTCTTCCAGTTTAACGCGGTAATCGTTTTGGCTGTTGGAATCAATAGATCTCTGAGCTTCATTTCCTTTGGCCACTTCACTGTAGAGTTCTTTGAATACGGGCATGGTGGCATCACGGAATTTTTTCCACCAGTCGAGGGCACCCCGTTGTGCCGTGGTTGAACAATTGGCGTACATCCAGTCCATTCCGTTTTCGGCAACCAGCGGCATAAGGCTTTGGGTGAGCTCTTCTACGGTTTCGTTGAATGCCTCGGAAGGAGAATGGCCATTGGCTCGCAGCACATCGTATTGCGCCGCAAAAATTCCCTGGATGGCTCCCATGAGAGTGCCTCGTTCGCCGGTAAGGTCGCTGTAAACTTCTTTTTGGAATGTGGTTTCAAACAGGTATCCGCTTCCTACGCCAATGCCCAATGCTACGACGCGTTCGAAAGCATTTCCGGTAGCATCCTGAAAGATGGCATAGCTGGAGTTAAGCCCACGTCCTTCGAGGAACATTCTCCTCAAACTTGTTCCGGATCCTTTGGGGGCAACCAGAATTACGTCCACATCTTTCGGAGGGATTATGTTGGTGCGTTCTTTATAGGTAATGCCAAAACCGTGCGAAAAGTAAAGGGCATCGCCGGGTTTCAGATATTTTTTGACCGTTGGCCATACGGCAATCTGACCTGCGTCAGAAAGAAGGTATTGAATAATGGTGCCACGTTCCAACGCTTCCTCGATAGGGAAAAGGGTTTCGCCCGGCACCCAGCCGTCTTTAACCGCCTTGTCCCAGCTTTTGGAATCCTTGCGTTGCCCCACAATTACGTTGAAGCCATTATCTTTCAGGTTGAGTGATTGGCCGGGGCCCTGTACCCCATAACCAATAACCGCAATGGTTTCATCTTTTAATACTTCCTGAGCTTTTGACAATGGAAACTCTTCACGGGTAACCACATTTTCTTCAGTTCCTCCAAAGTTGATTTTTGCCATGATAATTTATTTGTTACAGTGTTAGTTTAATTGAATTTCATCGGTTTCGAGCTTCTTCAGATAGGTTTCCAGAAGCTCTTTTTTAAGTTTTGTAATCGCAATACGTCCCGACCTTACAAATTGTGAAACGCCGTAGGGTTCAAGTTTTTCGAACAACTCTTGGGTTTCGTTTTTATGGCCGGTTTTTTCAATGACGGTATATTCGGGTGTGATTTCCAAAATGCGAGCCCCATATTGGCGGACCAACATCTCGATCTCGTTCCCGCCAAGCAGTGACCCTGTGGGCACTTTGTACAATGCGATCTCCTGGTGAATTATTTCATCCGCTCTGAAGACGAAGACTTTCAGCACATCGATTCTTTTTTCTATTTGCTTGGCGAGCTTATCAATCTGATCGGCGGTAGCAAAGACCACAATGGTAAATTTGTGAATGCCGGTAATGGCCGATTCGGAAGTGGTAAGACTTTCAATGTTAACATGGCGGCGTGTAAAAACCGTCGTAATCTGGTTGAGTAGGCCCACATGGTTCTCAGAATATATGGAGAGGGTGAACTCTTCTTTTACAGGTGTTGTCATTTTGTTTCTTTTTATTGAATTAAAATTCAAATTTGTTATCAGGGACTTAAACCTTGCTTGGTTGAAGTCAAAAACGGTTTATTCCAGCCTGATTTCCGAAACAGAGGCTCCTGCCGGAACCATCGGGAATACATTTCCTTCTTTTTCTACCACCACTTCCAGAAGGAAAGGCCCATCGGCTTCTACCATTTGCCGGATGGCTTCATCCAGGTTTTGTCGGTCGGTAACTTTTGTTGCCGGGATGTGATATCCTTTGGCAATGGTTTGGAAGTCCGGGTTGATTAACTCGGTAGAAGCATATCTCTTATCAAAGAACAGTTCTTGCCATTGACGTACCATTCCCAGGAAATTATTGTTTAGCAGAACAATTTTAACCGGAATCTTTGTCTGGAAAATGGTTCCCAGCTCCTGAATGGTCATCTGAAAACCTCCGTCCCCAACAAAAACGCATACCTGACGATCGGGTGCCCCCAGTTTGGCGCCCATTGCAGCGGGAAGGCCAAAGCCCATGGTTCCTAGTCCCCCGGAAGTAACGACACTTCTGCTTTGTTTAAATTTAAAATAGCGGGCGCCCATCATCTGGTGTTGTCCAACGTCGGTGACCATAATGGCATCGTTGTCGAAAGCGCCTGATACCTTTGAGATCACTTCGCCCATGGTAATCCCTTTTTTGGGCGGATTTAGTTCTTTCTCAATAATTCGGTCAAATTCAATTCGTTCACATGCTTCGAACTCATTCAGCCATTCGGCATGTTCGTTTTTGACAATTTTCTCAGTGAGCAACGGAAGGGTGTTTTTAACGCTTCCGAGTACAGGAACATCGGCATGGACATTTTTGTTTATTTCGGCCGGATCAATTTCCATGTGAATCACTTTAGCATTAGTGGCATATCTGGAAAGATCACCTGTTACCCTGTCGTCAAAGCGCATCCCGATAGCGATGATGAGGTCTGCTTCATTGGTTTTGATGTTGGGGCCATAATTGCCATGCATTCCAAGCATACCCACATTTAAGGGGTGATCGGACGGCACGGCCGATAAGCCCAGGAGGGTCCATGCTGCGGGAATACCCGATTTTTCAAGAAATTCGAGGAGTTCCTTTTCCGCATTACCAATTATAACACCTTGTCCGACCAGAGCCAATGGTTTTTTAGACAGATTGATCAGTCGGGCCGCTTCCTCAATTTGCTGAAGGTCAACGGGGCTATCCGGATGGTAGCTTCTGATGCTTTTAAGGGGTTCGTATTTGAAATCCAATTGGTTGAATTGAGCATCCTTGGTGATGTCGATAACTACGGGTCCGGGGCGTCCCGAACGTGCAATATAGAAAGCGCGTGCTATGGCTGCCGGAATATCTTCGGCCCGACGTACCTGATAGTTCCATTTGGTAACGGGTTGGGTAACACCCACCACATCGGTTTCCTGAAAGGCATCGGTTCCCAGCAGTGAAGAAACCACCTGTCCGGTAATTAAAACCACCGGCGTGGAGTCCATCATGGCATTGGCCAGACCCGTTATGGTATTCGTGGCACCGGGCCCGGAAGTGGCAAAACAGACGCCTACCTCTCCGGTAACTTTGGCATATCCTTCCGCAGCATGCAATGCCCCCTGTTCATGTCGGGTGAGTACATGGTGGATTTCCTTCTGATGATCGTGGAGAGCATCATAAATGGGCATAATGGCCCCTCCGGGATATCCAAAAATAATGGACGTTCCTTCCCTGAGCAGGGACTGTATCACTGCTTCCGATCCGCTCATCCTTGTCGTTTTAGTGTTTTTTTCCTTCATCAGTAATTGTGATTGTGTTTCCATGACGATGATAGGTTACATTTGAAAAATGATTAATTAAAAGAACCTGCTCTCCTTATATAAGTTGTTTCAGCAGAAAAAGTTGGTGCAAGAAGCAGGGGTTCTGCTTTTGCGTTTCTGCTATTCCATGATTCTAACAGCCCCTTTGTCGGCAGATGAGACCATGGATGCGTATGCCCGTAAGGCCTTTGACACCTGTCGTTCTCTGAAGCCGGGTTTGAAGGCATTGGGGCCTTTGCTTAATTCTTCGTGTCGACGTTTTTCCATTTCTTCTTCAGAAATATCCACCTCAATACTCCGGTTGGGTATGTCGATAATAATTTTGTCACCGGTTTTGATAAGGGCAATTTCGCCGCCTGCGGCAGCCTCCGGAGAGATATGCCCAATGGATAAACCGGAAGTTCCTCCTGAAAAGCGCCCATCCGTAATCAGTGCGCATTCTTTGCCTAAGTGGCGAGACTTTATGTAGGAGGTTGGGTAAAGCATCTCTTGCATTCCCGGGCCTCCTTTGGGGCCTTCATATTTAATGACCACCACATCTCCGGCCACCACCTCGCCGGATAAAATGCCCTCACACGCACTGTCCTGTGATTCGTAAACTTTGGCCGTTCCCTCAAAATGAAGGATGGATTCATCTACGCCGGCAGTCTTGACGATACAACCGTCTTTGGCGATGTTGCCGAAAAGCACCGCCAGTCCTCCGTCTTTGGAATAAGCGTGTTCCACATCTCTGATGCATCCCTTTTCGCGGTCCAGATCAAAAGCATCATATACGGCGTTTTGGGAGCCTAATTTAAGATTCCGAAAACCGGCAGGGGCGCTTCTGTATTTTTCTTTGGCTGTTTCAGTGGCACGGTCGCTTTTGAGATCATGATCTTTTAAAGCTTCAGCCAATGAAGGGTAATCAACTCTTCCTGTTTTCGTGTCTATCAGGTTATGGCGACTTAACTCAGCCAGTATTCCGAGTATTCCTCCGGCCCGATTAACATCTTCGATGTGATAGTGACTGTTGGGTGCTACTTTTGCCAAAACAGGGGTTTTGCGCGACAGCTGATCTATGTCTTGCATGGTGAAGTCTACACCTGCTTCATGGGCAATGGCCAAGAGGTGCAAGACAGTATTGGTGGAGCCGCCCATGGCAATGTCGAGGGTCATGGCATTCATAAAGGCCGACTTGGTCGCTATGGAACGTGGCAGTACCGAATCGTCCCCATCTCGATAATAGCGCCAGGCGAGGTCCACAATTCGGTTGGCCGCTTCTTCGAACAGCTTTTTTCGGTTGACATGGGTTGCTACAATAGTTCCGTTTCCGGGGAGCGCCAACCCAAGGGCTTCGTTCAGGCAGTTCATGGAATTGGCCGTAAACATGCCACTGCAGGACCCACAGGTGGGGCAGGCGTTTTGTTCTACCGCCAGAACTTCTTCATCAGAAACATTATCGTCGGCAGCCATAACCATTGCGTCGATGAGGTCGAGCGCCTTTCCTTGACTGCTGCCGGCTTCCATGGGGCCGCCGGAAACAAATATGGTAGGAATATTCAGTCGCATGGCAGCAATGAGCATTCCCGGGGTTATTTTATCGCAGTTGCTGATACAAATCATGGCGTCCGCTCGATGGGCATTGACCATGTATTCCACACTGTCGGCAATAAGATCTCGGGACGGAAGGGAATAGAGCATTCCGTCGTGTCCCATGGCAATACCGTCGTCAACGGCGATGGTATTAAATTCTGCCGCAAAGCAGCCTTGTTTCTCTACGATTTGTTTTATTTCCTGTCCAATATGATGAAGATGGACATGGCCGGGTACAAATTGAGTAAAGGAATTGACGATGGCGATAAGCGGCTTCCCCATCTGTGACTCTTTCATTCCGTTGGCACGCCATAAACTTCTGGCACCGGCCATCCGTCGACCTTGTGTGGTGGTATCACTTCTTAAGTTTCGTTTCATTATCCGCTTTCTTTTTTTGTTATTAAACTAAAAACCCCTCTCACGCAGAAGTGAGAGGGGTTTTAAAATCGTTGGTTTTATTTAGCTATACACCATTCTCACTTCTGCCTGGTTGTCCCACGAGAATAATAATATTGACGAGAATGAGTGATAGAAAATGGTTCATATACCGGTTTAAATTTATTTGTTCTTTGCAAATGTATATATTTTCAAATTACAAGCAAGTATTTTGTAATAAAAAAAATGATTTTTGTTGCAATTTTATGATTTTTGGGCATGATATGGTGATGATATCTTAGTTTTAGGAGGGGATATTTTTGAACCTTTTTGAATTTGGAACTGCATACCCTTGTAAAAAGGCGTCTAATGTATTGGGGGTGTGGGTGTTTTGAGGTTGTGGTATTTCCGACTTATTGAAAAAGTTGATGATTGGTATTATGTTTATTGGCAGAATGCATGAAAACTGAATAATAATTGATTGGAACGAGTATAGTTTGGAATGACTTTTACAATTATCGGGCGGCGTGTAAAAAGGAATCATTTAATGGCGCGCAAATTGGCAAGGTAGCAACTGTCCATTTGGCTTTCGAAATCGAACAAATTATTCCATTTTGCTGTTGTTGTACATGTCCAAAAGGTTCAATACTTTGCGGTGAATGGTTAGCTGGTCGTCTGAGTTGTTTATGGAATTTTTTGTATTGCAAAAGATGATGAAGTTTTCCAGTTCTTTCCCTTCCAGTCCGGTCCATTCTTTTAGTATTCCGGAAGACAATATGGAGAACCATCGTGCTTTTTTGTTTTGTTGATCAATGTGTTTTCTGAGTTTTCGTTGCTTTTTGGCTTTTTTGCCAAAAGCCGAGTGGGCCAAAGTCAAAGGATTAAATATCATTCCAATGGAAGGATCCGGAACAGAACGGTCAGGCTCGGCGTCAGGGTCAACATTGACCCCGAAATTTCCGGGGAGATTTAAGTTAATGGATTGTTCATGAGCATTGATGGTAACTTCGTTGAGAAGGTAGGATGCAGGATCAAGGAAAATAGTATCCTTGTCGTTATTTTTAAGAAAGTATTCTGCTCTGAGTACAACCCCTTCAAATCCCATGGAAACAATTTTTAATGAATCGTTTTTGTCAAGCATTATGCTGAAGTGTCCTTTGGTGTCGGTGGTGTAAGAGAGGAAGGTGTTGAAACTAACCAGTTGGGCGTAGTGTAAAGGCTTGTGATTTTCAGCGTTGCAAACGTATCCTGAAATACGAATTTGTTTGTTGTCCTGTCCGGTTAAAGGGTTGGATAAAAGTAAAAAAGATATAAAAATGCCGGTTAGTGTGAAATTCTTCATTAATTTGTCTGATTAAAGTGTTTGGGCATCAGAAATGGTACCCTGTAAAGCAAAATCAATCAAAGGTTATATTATATTTAAAAATTATCTTTACGGTAGAAACAAAAACTGTACCTATGAGAGAAAATTTGAAAGCAATTATTGAAAAGGCCTGGGACGACAGGTCTCAACTGGAGTACAGCGAGACTCAGGAGGCAGTAAACGAGGTGGTTGCTCTACTTGACAAGGGCACGTTGCGCGTTGCTGAGCCTGATGGAGATGACTGGAAAGTGAATGAATGGGTGAAAAAGGCGGTTATTTTATACTTCCCATTGCAAAAAATGGAAACCATAAAAGTAGGGCCTCTGGAATGGCATGATAAGATTCCTTTGAAACATGATTATGCCGCCAAAGGCATTCGTGTGGTTCCTCATGCCGTGGCCCGATATGGTGCATACATAGAAAAAGGAGTGGTTATGATGCCCTCTTATGTGAATATCGGTGCCTATGTGTCTGCCGGTACCATGGTGGATACCTGGGCAACAGTGGGTAGCTGTGCACAGATAGGCAAAGGCGTTCACCTAAGTGGAGGCGTTGGTATTGGCGGAGTTCTAGAACCGGTACAGGCCGCTCCTGTTATTATAGAAGATCATGCATTTATTGGTTCAAGATGTATTGTTGTGGAAGGTTGCAGAGTTGGTAAAGAAGCGGTATTGGGAGCCAATGTGGTACTTACCGGTTCTACCAAAATAATTGATGTTAGCGGACCTGAGCCCGTAATATATAAGGGATATGTGCCACCGCGGTCGGTAGTTATCCCGGGAAGTTATACCAAGAAGTTTCCGGCAGGTGAATATCAGGTGCCTGCAGCATTGATTATCGGGAAGCGGAAAGAATCTACCGATAGAAAAACGTCGTTGAATGATGCTTTGCGTGACTTTGATGTGGCTGTTTGATAGGTAATGCATAAAGCTTTTATTAAAGGAACTAATAGTTGCAAAGAACCGGAAAGCATTCTGTGATGTTTCCGGTTTTCTTGTGCGAAAAAACGGTTGCAAGTGTTGATTGGCAGTAGTCATTGTGCTGTATGTGAGTATTTAGAAGAAATTTTATGATATGAATTATCAGGAAGACATAAAAAATGCAGTAGAAGTATTACGAAACGGAGGGCTAATTGCTTATCCTACTGATACCATTTGGGGGATCGGATGCGATGCCACCAATGCTGATGCTGTGAAGAAAATTTATAATCTGAAGAGAAGAGACGACCACAAAAGCATGTTGGTGTTGATTGATAATATGGTGCGATTGAATTCGTATGTGGAAGAAGTGCCGGAATTAGCATACGATCTTATTGAAATAGCCGATAAGCCATTAACCATCATATATCCTCAGGGGAAAAATCTTGCCGAAAATTTGTTGGCCGACGATGGGAGTATTGGTATTCGAGTTACCAATGAGTCGTTTTCGAGAACCTTGTGTCAAGCCTTCAGGAAGCCTTTGGTATCCACCTCTGCCAATTTAAGTGGTGAGACAGCCCCTAAAAATTTCGGGGACATCAGTGAGGAGATTCTGAATGGAGTGGATTATGTGGTGAAATACCGACAGGATGAAGTTAATAACCCGGCGCCTTCAGGAATAATTAAACTGGGAATTGATGGTCAGGTTGAGGTGATACGTGAATAGGCATGATGAAGAAGGCTGGAGTTTATTGTGGAATGTATGAGCGTAACAGGAGTGATGATATGAAAATAGCAGATTTCAGACACCGAATACCGGTTCAGATGCGGTTCAGTGATGTGGATGGATTCGGACATGTAAACAACGGTGTGTACAATGACTATTATGATGTGGGTCGTATGTACTATATGAGAGATGTGTTGGGATGGTTGCCCGGTGATTCGACCCGGGATGATCAACTGGTTGTGGTTCATACCAACACAGATTTTATCCGTCAAATTTTTTTGGGGCAATCTGTAGAAGTGCTTAGCCGCATTGTGGGGTTAGGGAATAAGAGTTTAAAAATGGTTCAGTGGCTTGTTGCCGATGGGGATGAAGCTCCTCTATCTGTCTGTGAGTCGGTGATGGCAGGTTTTCGTCGAAGTACCGGAACTTCATTTATTTTGCCGGAGGAGTGGCGCAATCGTATTTCTCAATTTGAGAAAACGATATTCTGACGGCAGCTATTGTTGGTTCTATTGAGGGGAAGAAATCTGAAGTTGCATTTTCTAATTGTTTATATCCAATAATCCTTCCGGAATTTTCATCTCAATGATTTTTTCATCATTATTGATTTTGATGATGAATTCTTCTGCTACCGGAATAAGTATCTCATCGTTTTCTTTGTGAATTCGAAAAAGGGGATTTCCTGATATGTCTTGTAACTCAAATATTTCACCAATCATGCCATGGTTGGTGTCGATAACTTTAAAGCCGATAAAAGCGTTGAGATTATTCAATCCGGCCGGGATTTGTTCAATTTCCCGATCAGAGAGATATACCGAGCATCCCATTAATGCTCTTATTTCTTCTTCGGAAGAAAGGAATGGCGACTTCACCAGAATTATGTCATCGGCTTTATAACGCATACCGCTGATTCTAAAAGGCACCAGTTCATTGTTAATTTCAATAAAGATAAATGACGGAGACAAATCCCAGTTCATTGCTTCCGGGGAAAGCCTTATGGCTGCTTCTCCTGCAATTCCATGAGGTCGGGAAAGCACTCCGACAGATCTAAAATCCGATTTTTCGAGCATGGTTCAGAGGTTTTTTGTTAAGCGGAAACGTTCTTATTATTAAACCGGGAATTAATTTCGGGTATTTACTATTAAATAGAGCCACATTTACAGGATTACACAACGGTACAGAAATATGAGTTTATCCGTAAATGTGGCACAATTGTTTAAAAAAAGCGAGTCTCCATGAAATCAGTCCATAGGGACTGAAAGTGGTGAATTTAACGCTTCATGAATTTACAAACGGCATCAAAGACAGCCTTTCCTGTGAATCCGAATTTTTCATCCAAAACCTTATAAGGTGCAGAATATCCAAAATGATCCAGGCCGATGGCAATACCGTTGGGGCCGGTAAGTCCTTCAATGGTAACTGGCAGTCCGGCTGTAAGGCCAAATCTCGGCGTGTCTTTGGGTAATACTTCTTCTTGATAATCATTGGGCTGATTTCGGAACAGGCCTTCAGAAATGGCAGAAACAACCTGAATTTTCAACCCCTTTTCTTTTCGGAGCATTTCAGCTCCTTCGATCAGGGTAGAAACTTCAGATCCATTCCCTACCATCACCAGGTCGATATTACCTTCGTCTTTTTGAACGATATAAGCGCCTTTTTTGGCTCTCAGGGCGTTTTGGTAGGTGCTGCCCGGCAAATCAGGAATGTTTTGGCGGGAAAGGATTAACGCAGTAGGCGTTTTTGTGTTTTCCATTGCCATTTGCCATGCAACGGTGGTTTCATTGGCATCTGCCGGACGAAGCACCAGCATGCTGTTTTCTCCAGTATGATTTTTGAGTTTTTCCAAAAGGCGTATTTGTGCCTCTTGCTCTACCGGTTGATGTGTCGGACCGTCTTCTCCTACTCGGAAAGCATCATGTGTCCATACGTATTTAACCGGCAATTGCATAAGCGCTGCCATTCGAACGGCGGGTTTCATATAGTCTGAGAAAACAAAGAAGGTTCCACACACAGGAATTACGCCACCATGCAATGCCATTCCATTCGCAAGTGCCCCCATGGTGAGTTCAGAAACCCCGGTATGGACGAATTGTCCGGAAAAGTCATCTTTTGTTACGGGATGTGTTTTTTTCAGGAAGCCGTCGGTTTTGTCCGAGTTACTAAGGTCGGCCGACATAACAAGCATGTTTTCCACGTGTTCGGCAAAATGGGCTAAAACGGTACCGGAAGACGCACGGGAAGCAGCATTGGCCTTCTGTTCTATGGCTGCGTAGTTGATGTCAGGTACTTCATTATTGAAAAACTTGTGGAACTTTTGTGCCAATTGAGGGTTGGCTTCTTCCCATTTTTTCTGTTCGGCCTTTTTTACTTGTGCCCGACTGGCTTTTTCGCTCATCGCTTCCTTGTAATAAGCAGCAACTTCGGGGAAAATAGTGAAGGGTTGTTCGGGATCACCGCCCAGATTTTCAATGGTTTTTCGGAATGAAGCCCCGGCCGCACTTAAAGGTTGCCCATGTGTTGAAACTTGACGTTCATAAGATGCGCCTTCTTCGGTTACGGCACCTTTCCCCATAATTGTTTTACCAATGATCAGGAACGGTTTGTCTGTCGTATGCTTGGCCTCTTCGAGCGCTTCTCTAATTTGTGCATGATCATGCCCATCGATGGTTTTTACAGCCCAGCCCCATGATTCATATTTTTTTGCAGTGTCTTCGGTAGATACCAGTTTTGTTTCAGTGGAGAGCTGTATGTCATTGGAATCATAAAACATGACCAGATTGCCTAAGCCTAGATGTCCAGCCAGACGTCCTGCACCCTGAGATATTTCTTCTTGAATGCCGCCGTCTGAAATGAAAGTGTAAATGGTGTGGGCACTCCATTCTCCAAATTTTTGGGCGAGAAATCTCTCAGCGATGGCAGCTCCAACAGCCATGGTGTGGCCTTGTCCAAGAGGTCCGGAAGTGTTTTCTATTCCTCGTGCTAGATCCACCTCGGGGTGGCCGGGTGTTGGGCTTCCCCATTGACGAAAATTAGCCAGCTCCTCCATGGTAAATGCTCCGGTGAGAGCTAACTGGGCATACAACATGGGTGACATATGTCCCGGATCCAGAAAAAACCGGTCCCGGAGAGCCCATGATCGGTCGGTGGGATCAAATTCCAAATATTCGGAAAATAGAATATGCATGAAATCGGCACCTCCCATAGCACCACCGGGGTGACCTGATTTGGCTTTCTCTACCATCGCAGCAGAAAGCATGCGTATGTTATCTGCGGCTTTTTTGGCAATGTCTGTACTCATTTTTGTGTGAATTTTAAATTGGTTTATCTGTTCTGATCTGTTCTCTAATCTATTTTTGCAAATATAGGAAACAGAAGTTGATTTTTGTCTAGAAAACACTAATTCATTGCATTCTGTGCAAAAGTAATGAATTTTTCATCCGGAAATAATTTTGACAGGAGGAGGAATCGGTACAAATACACTATTGATGTTGAAGAATAGTAACAGATCAATCAATCGGATGCGAATGGAATTATAAAAGAGCGCTTTTGTGCCGGTAATGTCATTGTATTCAAAAATTATATTTCGGATTTCACAGAGTAAACAAATATTATTGGTTAATTTAAAGTGTCAAAATTTAAATTGTAAATAAGATGTTAATTGTCGCAGATGATAAAATTCCTTTTCTTAAAGGAGTACTGGAACCTTATGCGGAGGTGGTTTATCTTCCTGGAGCTTCAATAAGCCATCAGGATGTGAAGGAAGCCGATGCTCTTATTGTTCGGACCAGAACCAAGGTGAATAGTGGACTTTTATCCGGGAGCAAAGTCAAAGGGGTGGTTTCTGCCACTATAGGTACCGACCATATGGATATTCCGTGGCTTGAGAAAAACAACATTGCCTGGGCCAATGCCCCGGGTTGTAATTCAGGGTCTGTAAAGCAATACATTGCCTCTGTTTTTGCCACTTTAGAATTGAGTGGCTATTCTTTACAAGGTAAAACGTTAGGCGTTGTGGGCGTCGGGAATGTGGGGAGTAAAGTGGTTAAGGTGGGAGAAGCCTTTGGAATGAAAGTGCTGATGAGCGATCCCCCCAGAAAAGAAAGAGAGAAGGACTTTCCCAATACCGACCTTAATGTGTTACTTCAGGTTTCGGATGTGGTTACTTTTCATGTGCCTTTAACCAAAGATGGAAATTACCCTACTTTTCATTTGCTCAACGATACTTCTCTTCTGATGATGAAAAGAGGGTGCATCCTAATTAATTCTTCTCGTGGTGAAGTTGTTGATGAGCAGACGTTACTGAGAGGGCTTGGTACGGGCTTAATTGATAAAGCGATCCTTGATGTTTGGGAGCATGAGCCTGCTATCTTGCAGAAATTGCAAGATGAGTTAATGCTTGGAACACCCCATATTGCAGGATATGCTGTGGATGGGAAAGCAAACGGAACTGCGGCAGCTGTCAGGTTTGTTAGCAATATGTTCCAGCTTGGACTGGAAGACTGGTATCCAAATGATTTGCCCGCCCCTGAAAATATGTCCCTAACAATAAGAGACAACGATGAAGCTTTGAATTTAAAGCTTGCCCAAGCCATTCTCCAAACTTACGACGTGTCTGAAGATGCTCGCCGACTGGCCGAACACCCCGAAAAGTTTGAAGATTTGAGAGGGAATTATCCTGTACGTCGGGAATTGTCGTGCTGGACGGTTACCGTTCCCGACGAGAATCAGGAATTAATAAAATCGTTGCAATTGTTGGGATTCAAAATAAAAGCTTGATTTTAGAAATAAAGCAGCTATTCCTGCTGTACTGCAGTTTTGCTTTTATGATGCTTCTAATGAAGTATTTTCTCGGTTGTTGATGTGCTCCCATAGTTGGGTAATAATGATGGCTTTTGGAGTGGATCCCAAATATAATTGTCTGTAGGGATTAATCCCCGCTGATCAGGATTAGATTTGTTGTTCGGGAAATCTACCGGAAAAGATTTATTGCTATTTGGTAGTATGTTACTGTAGGAATTTTGTTGAAAAAAGTTCAATTCTCGGATGATCTGTGTGTGTTTGTGATGTCATGCGTTGATCTTGTTGTTTTTTGGAACTTTCGTGTAAAGCGGAATTAGGTGTTGGAGTGAGTAATTCGTTTTCGGTTGTTGAAGGACTTTCACCTATCTTCATTCTATAAAATGCTTCAGGAAAAGTACTTTATAATATTAGCCCCAGACTTATCTAAAAAATAGAAATTCACACCTCTCCATTGAGTGGTCGTGCTTAAACTCCTTTAATTTGATAGCGAGTCAGAACAATATTTTCTCGTCAGAATAGTTATTTCAATTTTGCCTGTCAACAAGCTTATATTTTTTATAAACCATTTTTTGTGTTGGTTTTGTATTTCTTGGGTGAAGTCCAAAAGCCCGTGTATTCCTTAGCAAAAAAAGACAATAGAATAAAGCTTTAATCGATAAGAAAAGTAGGCTTTGGGCTGTATTCAATGCTTGAAAAACTGGAGTGGACGATATTTGGTCGGGTTTTTCATTGCTTTTATTCTGAGATGAACTGCATTATTTATTCTTGTTGAGAAAAAGATTGTAACAGAGGGTAAGATGTTATTATAGAGATTTTAAGAATGGCTTATCCTCTTCCGTAAATCCTATCCTTGTTCCTTGGAATCCTAGATGATTTGTGATTTTAGTGTGTTCCATTTCCGCCTGAATGATAGTAAAATTAGGGGGTGTAAGACTTTGTAAGTTTGTTCAGGATTGTTTTGTGAGTTTTTTTTAGAAAAAAGTTGTTAAAAAAAATTTTTAATAATAGATTTGCAGAAAATAAAAAAGTAAATTTAATATTGAGACAAAGAAAATAAAATGGATAAATAAATGGGTTTTTTGAACAATAATTTAAATTATTAAGGGTATGGGTAAAAAATGAAAAGCAGTTGTTCGTGTGTTGTGAAAAAGATGCCAGCTAGATGGCGATAATCTATATCAATGGTATTGCATGATTTAATATGTTTTTGTCTTTGTAATCGATCGTTTATATGAGGTGTATATTGTGTTTTGAGTTTTTCAGTTTTGTCAACCAGCAGAAAAAAAATCGTTAACTATGAAAAAGCTGTATTTCTATTATTGTTTTTTGGTTTGCTTGGCGTCCAGGAAGGGTTTTCTCAGTTTAGGGTGTCAGGGAAAGTGATGGACCTTAAACAAGAGCCAATAGTTGGTGTCAATATTCTAGAAAAAGGGACATCGAATGGTGTAATTTCGGATATAAACGGGAATTTCACCATCGGCGTAAGTGATGAAAATGCTGTTTTAGTGTTTTCATTTATAGGTTTTGAAGGCAAAGAAGTTCCAGTCGATGGTCAGAATTCTATTTATGTTTCAATGAAAGAATCGTTGTCCGAGTTGGATGAAGTTGTGGTAGTGGGCTATGGAACACAGAAAAAATCCAGTGTGACAGGAGCTGTCTCTCAGGTTTCGGGAGAAAAATTGTTAAAGGCTCCTGTGGGGAATATAACCAGTAAGTTAGGAGGAGTCGTTCCTGGTGTTATTTCCTTACAACAGTCCGGTCAACCCGGAGCAGATGCGGCCAGTCTAATGGTTAGAGGCTCTTCGGCCAAATATATTGTCGATGGTGTTGAGCGAAGCTTTTCAGAAATAGATCCGAACGAGATTGAGTCGATATCTGTTTTGAAAGATGCATCTTCAGCATCAATTTACGGATTGGATGCAAATGCGGTAATAATTGTAACAACAAGAAGGGGGAAAGAAGAAGATTCACGAATTTCCTTCAATGCAGGCTACGGAATTAGTAAGAATACCCAGATGCTAGAGATGCTGGATGGCCCTGAATACGCGTACTGGTATAACAAGGCTCGGGAGATGGATGGCGACGATCCGGTTTTTTCATCAGAACATGTTGAGAAGATGCTGAATGGCGACCCGACAGATGGTTGGGGTAATACCAATTGGTACGAAAAAACTTTTGACATAGGAACCAATAAGAATTTTAATGTAAATGCTACCGGGGGAACAAAACAAATTAAATATTTTACATCGTTGGGGTATTTCGATCAAGAAGGAAATGTCGAAGGATTTAATTACAATAGGATTAACCTACGATCCAATATTGATGCTGAAATTGCCAAAAATCTTGATTTGAAATTTGATATATCGGCACGAGTAGAGGATAGGAGAAGGCCTGGTTTTTCAGCAAGTCCTAACGATTGGAATAACATACCTCAACAAGCCATTCGTGCCCATCCTTATGTTGTGGAAGAGATTGATGGCGTACCTGTTTCTACTCGAACTGCCAGTTCTCACGTCAATCCTATAGCCGCATCTACGATGAGTGGGTACAATAAGGTCAAAGCCAATATCCTTCAAACGAACCTTTCACTAAATTATCGTTTCCCCTTTATCAAAGGCTTAACAGCGAAGATGATGGTAGCTTATGATTTGTTCAATCAAACCTCTAAATCGTTTTCTACTCCGTATTATTCGTATGTAGCAAGTCTGCCAACAACGTCTCAGGGAGATATAAGTTATTCATATACTCATGATCCCCGAGGGAAAGTTGCCAGTCTGGTTGAGGGATCTTCCAAATATACTTACGTTACCACCAACACCAGTCTTAGATATGATAATCAGTTCGGACTTCATAATGTTTCGGCGCTAGCATTGTTGGAAACCATTGAAAAAGAAGGTAATAGTTTTGGGGCATATGGTTATGGGTTTGATCTTATGGAGTTGGATGAATTGAACTTTGCGACGTTGGATGAAAAGAATAAGGTGTCGGGTAGCAGTTATATACAAAGACAAGTAGGATTTGTTGGCAGACTAAATTACGACTTTGCTTCAAAGTATCTTGCCGAACTTTCTCTTCGTTATGATGGAAGTTATGTTTTTGGAGGGATGAATGAACGATGGGGTGCTTTCCCTGCTGCATCATTAGGTTGGAGGATTTCGGAAGAGAGTTGGTTCCAGAGCCTAGATTTTGTGAATAATCTTAAAATTAGGGGCGGAGTTGGATTAACCGGAACAACGCAAATATCACCTTACTATTATCTTAATACGTTGTCATTTTTAAACAACCCTGCGGTTGTCATAGGTGGTTCGGCTCAAAATGGATTGTTTACGTCGCGTCCGGCGAATACCGATTTAACGTGGGCAAAGTCATTACAATATAATGCAGGTTTTGATGCGATTTTATGGAAAGGGCTTTTGGGCGTTGAGTTGGATGTTTTCTACAAGTATATTTATGACATGCTTAGCTCTGTAGATGCTACTTATCCTCCTTCTTTTGGTGGATATGTTCCGGGGTATGCTAATAATAATAAACAAGATCATAAAGGGTTTGAAATCAATATATCGCATCGAAACAAGATAGGTGAGTTTTCATATCGTTTAAATGCCAATGGGACCTATACTAAGAGACGTTGGCTACGGTATGGTGATTCTCCGAATACACCGGATTGGCTTAAAATAACCGGGAAAGAGGTAGGTGCTCAGGTTGGCTTTATTGCCGAGGGCTTGTTCCAAAGTCAGGAGGAGATAGATAATTCTCCTTTAATTCCAGGTAAGGATGTACGTGTAGGTGATATTAAATATAAAGACCGCAATGGAGATGGTGTCATTACCTATGAACAGGATAGGGGATATATTGGGAAATCAGCCTATCCTAAGTTTATAGGAGGTTTTTCTTTTAGCGGTGAATGGAAAGGATTCGATCTTTCCTTTTTGTTTCAGGGAGCTTTTGGGCGTGATGTTGCACTTACCGGAGTTTATGGCAGCGGAGTTATGGATAATACTTCAATGACAAAACCATTTTATCATGGTGGCAATTCGCCTAAATATCTGGTTGAGAATTCATGGCGAGAAGATAATAACGATGGGGAATTTCCAAGATTGGCTATCGTCTCGGCCAGCTCTAACAATGCCTTTTCTTCAACATTCTGGTATCGAAATGGCAACTATTTGAGATTAAAAAATCTGCAAATCGGCTACACCTTTCCGAAAAGTTGGCTTTCGTCAATGGGGATCAGTAATCTGAGAATTTATGCCGAAGGTGAAAACCTTGCCACCTTTAGCGAATTGACGAAGTATAATATTGACCCTGAACAACCAGGTGTTTCAAATGGATATTATCCTCAACAAAGAATCTATTCAATGGGAATTAAATTGACTTTTTAATAATGGACACTATGAAAGATATAATTTTTAGAATAGGTCTTGTTCTGCTGGTAGTGGGGTTTTCGGGATGTAATGATTTCCTGGATACTACTCCAACAGACAGAATATCTGACGAAATTGTTTGGTCTAATAAAGAGAATGTTACCCTTTACGTTAATGGGTTTTACCCATACATTGATCGATATGGAAATTTTGGATCTTCCCAGTTTAGCGGGAACCTCACCGAAGGGTTAACAGAAACACTGAAATATGGTTCGTATGTGCCGGGAAGTAAAGCCGGAGATGCCAATATGTATGTGTTTGATCCGGAAGGGATCTCTCCCTCAGGGAATTTGCTGGATACTTGGGGCGAAACCTACGAAAGAATTAGGAGAGTAAACGAATTTTTGGTCGGACTGGAGAAATATTCAGAGTTGGATGATGAAACAAACGAGCTGTTTGAAGGACAAGCCAGATTTTTCAGAGCATTCTTGTATTTCCAATTGGCCAAACGTCATGGAGGCGTGATTTTGTATACCAACATGGATCTTCAGAGAAACCAAGCTAGGTCGTCAGAAGAGGAAACATGGAACTTGATTGAAGAAGACCTTGATTTTGCTGCGTCTGTACTACCAAAACAATGGGATCAAACAAATAAGGGACGTGTAACTAAAGGGGCCGCATTTGCCTTCAAATCCAGAGCGATGTTATATGCTCAGCGATGGGAATCGGTTAAAAATGCTGCTGACTCGGTATTTGCCTTGGGGATTTATAGTTTGACAGAACAGTACGAGAATGCGTGGAAAGGAGGAAATTCTGAATCCATATTAGAATACAATTATCTCATTACTGGTCCTTATCACACTTTTGATAAAGATTATGCCACTTTTGGTGAAATAGAAAATCAGGGAGGAAGTGGAACTCCTACTCAAGAAATGGTTGAATCCTATGAAAAAAACGATGGGACACAAGTGGATTGGTCTGCTTGGCATGTAGAAGGAGGAACAACTACACCTCCACCATATGGAGTGTTGGAACCTCGTTTTCATGCTACTGTTATTTATAATGGTTCAACTTGGCAGGGTAAAATTGTGGAGAATTCAGTAGACGGAACTAATGGGAGATATATGGGATATCGTGAAGATACTTATTCAAAAGGACGTACTACAACCGGCTACTATCTTAAGAAGTTCAGAGATGAAGCGCATACGGATTTGGTGACATATAACAGCACTCAACCTTGGGTGGAATTGCGACTGGCCGAAGTATACCTGAATCGTGCCGAAGCCAACTACAAGCTTGGAAATTTGGGAAATGCTCTAGATGATGTGAATGCCGTAAGAAGAAGAGTTGGTCTTCCTAATAAAGAGGGGCTTTCAGAAGAAGAATTATTTGAAGCCATCCGTCACGAAAGGAAAATTGAGTTGGCTTATGAGGGGCATCTTTATTGGGATATGCGTCGATGGAGACTTGCCCATCTTGAATATAACGACTACAGAGTTCATGGTATGAAAATTTCTCCTCATGAAGGAGGGTATCTGTACGAACATGTTGATTGTGACCTTCAAGATCGTAAGTTTCTTGAAAAGACTTATGTGTTGCCGGTTCCTTATAGCGAGTTGGCAAACAATTCAGCAATAGAGCAATATGATGAATGGAAATAAATCAGTGAACTATGAAAAGAAATATATTATTTACGGCACTACTTATTCTGGGGTTTCTCAATGGATGCCAGGAGCCAGATGAATTGATGCCCTCCATTTCCCGAGCTGGTATTAATAGTATAACGGCTACTTTTTCGGATGGAACTGGAGAGTTTATCGGGACTATTAATGAAGGAACCAATGAGATTATTATTCCAATTCCATACTATTTCCCGGTTAGTAGTAATAATAGGGTAACAGAAAATATGATTTCAAAAATGCGTGTTAAAGCCAATTTGGATGATAATGTCACGGTCTCTCCCCCTCTCTTGTATTTGGATTTGACAATGGACAATTTGATTTATGTAAAGGATCAGATAGGTGAGGTACACGAGTACATTGTGCGCGGTGAAATAAGGAAAAGTTCTGAATGTGAACTCAAAGAATTTAAACTTCCATCCCTTGGTTTAACCGGCGTGATTAACGAGTCGACCCAAACAATTTCTCTGGTTGCAATTGGAGAGCTTGAACCTTCTTTGGCAGAAGTGACATTGTCTTATCATGCAACGATTTCTCCCGATCCTAGAGAAATTGAACTTGACTATAATGATGAGGTGGAATTGGTTGTAACAGCACATGACGGAGTAACTCAAAAAACTTACACGGTTAAGAAGGAAATTCCTGAGAAATTACCTTACGGAATACGTTCCGGTAGTGCAAAACTAATGTTTGCCAAAAAGCTAAAAGCTGATATAGGTATCACAGTTGATCATCTGACGGGAGGGTTAGCAGTGGCAGGAGAATTTATTGTTTTAAATACAAGAGGTGAGAACAGCGTTTATTTGGATGCAAAAACCGGTGAAAAAATTGGAGAAATCGATCTTGGGGCGGTAAAAGGCAATCTGACGAACTTTTATAATACAATGGATAAAGCTGGAAATATCCTTATTTGTAACCTTGCACCTAATGATGGAGCATTTAAAATATGGAAAGTAGCCGGAATTTCTGGAACCCCGGAATTATTGATTGAGTGGGATGGAGGAGTCCCTGTTGGTCGTAAGTTATCGGTGCAGGGAGATATTAATGGAAATGCTATTATTACCGCCCCAATCTTGAATCTTGGTCAGCAATTCGCAAGGTGGAATATTTCGGGGGGTGTCCTTGCTTCTCAAACTCCTGAAGTAATAACGATGAGTGGACTTACAAAAGGATGGACAACCAATTGCGATATTATTTATACTTCAGGTTCGGATACCAATAGTGATTATTTTGTGGCGTCTTATTCAGATAACACATTAGCTTGGGTAGATGGAAGTACCCAAACAGTAAGTCAAATGTTAGAGCCAATTAGTGCAAATTATATTCAAAATGCGGTTGATTTTATAGCATTTAATAATGCTCGATACGTAACAGTAAACTGGGTGAACAGTTTTACCTGGGGCGCGTCGGATATGGTTTGGTTACTTGATGTTAGCGCCAGTTCTAATTTTACAGGGAACCTGGCAGCGGGGACTTGTCCTGCTGTTGTTTGGGAAACACCGCTTGATACTTACGGGGCTAAAGCGATTTCACCTGTAGTTCAGAATGCTAATGGAACAGGGGATGTTGCTTTAAAAGTTTCGGAGGACGGTTTCTATCTCTATCTCTATTTTATGTTTACAAATGGATATGTAGTAGGATACCAGTTCGACTGTATTGATATGTAGTGAATAGTTCTTGTGATATTGACACCCATATTGGGGTGTCAATATCATCTATTTTTTTAATCAATAAAAAACTATAGAACCCGATGATTCGCATGATTAGGTTTTTGATGGTGTTATTTTTTCCTTTCTTGATGTCTTCTACTTCATGTGAGAATAATAATGATTCCGTTCCTGATTGGGAATGGGATGAAAATGAAGATGAAGAAAAGGACAAACCAAGGATACTATGGATAGATGCTGCTGCCAATTTTGTGGATTTTGCCAATAACAAGGAAAACATTTTTCGTGATATGCAACTGGCAAAAGATGTCGGTTTTACAAGTGTGGTGGTGGATGTTAGACCAACCACAGGAGATGTTTTGTTTAAAACAGATGTGGCTGAGCAAGTTAAATGGTTGGGGGCCTGGCTTGATAAGGGGTATTCAAAAGTTGAAAGAACTGCTACTTGGGATTATTTGCAGGCATTTATAGATGTTGGTGAGGAAGTTGGGCTGGATGTTTATGCCGGC
This sequence comes from Thermophagus sp. OGC60D27, assembly GCF_052400625.1. Classification (NCBI taxonomy): domain Bacteria; kingdom Pseudomonadati; phylum Bacteroidota; class Bacteroidia; order Marinilabiliales; family Marinilabiliaceae; genus Thermophagus; species Thermophagus sp. OGC60D27. The sequence goes on along the minus strand of NZ_JBQTGH010000004.1, from coordinate 234,514 downwards.
ATAAACACCTTTGTTGGTGGAAATTCTACCAGTCTTGGCGATCAGGGTGTTTTATTCCGTGACAAGGACAAAAAAGAATGGGCTACATACTTACTTACTGAGTCAGGGGTAAAGAGCACAATGGAAGTTGGTGGTACTGGAGCGAAATTTTTTAATCCGGTACGTGAAGATGTACAGAATTATATATGTGACATGCTTGAAGATCTTGCCTCTTACGATGGGTTAAAAGGGATAATCCTGGATCGAGGACGCTTTGATGAGCTAGATAGTGATTTTTCAGATTACACAAAGAATGAATTTGAAGAATATTTGGGTTATTCAGTAGAGAATTTCCCTGAAGGGGTCATGGTGGAAGGAACAACTCCAGGTCATTTGCCATCCTCTACACCTGAATATTTTAAAAAATGGTTAGAGTTTCGTGCAAAGGTGATTCACGACTTCTTTGAGAAAGCCGCGGCAAGAGTCAAAGCTGTTAATCCTGAATTGAAATTCGGAGTTTATGTTGGAGGATGGTATTCTACCTATTATGGTGTTGGCGTAAACTGGGCAAGTCCAGAATATAATACCGCATCAGAATTTCCCACATGGGCTACCTCCGAATATAAGAATTATGGATATGCAGATATTATGGATGTAATCTTGATTGGGGCATATGCTAGTCCAACTAAGGTTTATGGTACAGCAGAATGGACCATTCAGGGATTTTGTTCTCAAGCCAAGAGAAAAATAAAAGGTGCTGCAATGGTTATTGGAGGTCCTGATGTGGGGAATGGAGCATGGGCCACAGCTAGTAATGATGTGACTAATGATGCGATTACTCAATCGGTAGAGGCGGTTTTGGATGTTTGTGATGGGTATTTTCTTTTTGATATGATTCACCTTAAGAAAAAAGACCAATGGGATGCTGTTAAAGAAGGCATTGGAAAGGTTATTACACCTGAAGAAGGAAAATAAAAATCAGATCGCTTTTATTCCGCTAAGTTTTTTATCGGGTTTTATGAATTAAGAATGAGATGAATTTAGCATGTAAGAAGGTTTTACACAAATGAGCATTTATAAAACTTGACATGCGAGTCTCGTTCATCCAATAACCTAAGAAAATTTTATAAGAATGATTAAGACTATAATCTGTAGGTTAGGTTCGGGAGCTTTATTTGGTGCCTTTTTGATGTTGTTTTTGACCGACAGCCTGAATATTGCAGCGCAAAGTGAATATTCCAGAGCATCCTTATGGGAAGATGAGATTGCTGAATTTAAACAAAGAGATCTGGAAAATCCACCGAAAGAAGGAAGCATCCTTTTTATTGGAAGTTCTTCCTTTAGAGGATGGCGTTCGTTAAAGGATGATTTTTCTGAATACAAGGTGATTAATAGGTCATTTGGCGGGTCTCATCTCTCTGACCTTATTTATTATTTTGACGATTTGATACTTCCATATAAACCTTGCCAGATAATTGTTTATGAAGGAGACAATGATGTAGCATCAGGAATGACACCGAAAGAATACTTACAGGATGTTGTTACGTTTTCCCGGATGGTGGAGGTTTTTCTTCCAGAGTCGGAACTTGCTTTTGTCTCTATTAAACCTAGTCCTGCCCGTGAAAAATGGATAGAAGAGTATCAAGAGGCTAACAACTTGGTTCGAGAATTTTGTATCAGTAAGCCAAATATGAAGTTTATTGATGTGAGTCAATTAATGATTGATAGAGAGGGAAAAATAAAGGAAGAATATTTTATGTCCGACATGTTGCATATGAAAACCTTAGGTTATCAACTCTGGAAAAAGGTGATTCTTCCATATTTAAGCGAGAAAGGGAAAAACTGATTTTTTTATAAAGAAATAGATGTAGTTATTATGAAAAGAATGCTTGTATTAAACATAGTGTTGGTTTCTTTTTTTATTGTTTCCTGTGTTTCATCAAAGAAACAAGACGAACCTGATAAACATATTTACATGTGGTTTGACTGTGAAGCCAATTATGAACGGCTGAGCTATCCAGATTCCATTAAATATTACCTGAAAAAAGTTAAGGATATTGGAGTTACTGACGTAGTGGTGGATGTTAAATCAATTATGGGGGAAACCCTGTATGATAGTGATATTGCTTCGTTTATGGGAGAATGGCATGGTGTTAAAAGGAATCGTGATTACGATATGATAAACCTTTTTATTAAAGAAGGAAAGAAGATAGGCTTGGGAGTGCATGCCTCTATGAATGTTTTTTCCGGTGGACATAATTTCTATAATAGAGGGATAATTTATGGAGAACATTCTGACTGGCAATCGATCAATTATTGGTGTGATTCCATTGTTCCTATATCGGAAATGAAATGGCATTATAATGGCATGTTAAATCCTGCTCTTCCCGAAGTTCAGGATTACCAGTTAAGTATTATTGAAGAACTGGTTCGAAAGTATCCCAAGCTTGATGGATTGATTCTTGACCGTGTGAGGTATGATGGTATAACATCTGACTTTAGTGATTTTTCCCGAAAGGCTTTTGAAGCGTATGCAGGTATAAAAGTGGAAAATTTTCCTGCCGATATTCTTTTTTGGGAGAAGAATGATGAAGGTAACTATGAATGGAAACGGGGAAAATTATTCAATAAGTGGATTGAATGGCGCACATCCATTATTTATCATTTTTTTGAAAAGGCTCGGACGGTTACGAAAAGTGCAAATCCCGATATCCTATTTGGAACATACACCGGAGCATGGTATCCGGTATATTATGAGCTGGGCGTGAACTGGGCCAGTAAAAAATATGATCCATCAATAGATTATGATTGGGCTACTGAAAATTACAAAAACTACGGATATGCAGAGTTACTTGACCTGTATATGACCGGTCTTTATTTTTATGAAGTTACAATTGAGGAGGTTGAGAAACTTAATGAAGTTTCAGCAGAGAAGAGAGGTGAAGCTGCGATGGGTAAAGGTAAAGATTACTGGTATTCTGTAGAAGGAAGTGCTCAGCTTGCCAATAAAGTGATTAAAGATGTTGTCCCTGTTACAGGCAGTCTGTATGTTGAGCAATATGAAAAAAATTCCGAGCAGTTTAGTAAGGCTGTTCAAATGGCTTATCAATCAACCGATGGTTTAATGATATTTGATATTGTGCACATCATTAATAAAGACTGGTGGGAGGTTTTGGAGAAAGCTCTTTCTAAGGCAAAACAAGAAAACTGATTGCGAAGGCGTTGATCGTTGTTTTTTGGGTGTTAATAAACAAAAGCTTTTATGTTTTAATGAAGCCTTAAGGAAAAAGAATGGTATCACGATACCAAATTTATTTTGGGATGATTAGCCCTAACCTAAAAGAAAGAGAATCAAATTTGTCGGACTTGCCTATTTTAAAACCATTAGTTTAATGAACCTATCATTCATAGATATTAGTATTGTGTTGTCTTATTTGGTCCTAACCTTGTTTATAGGTTTTTGGTTGTCCAAAAGGGCATCCAAAGATTTACAGGCTTATTTTCTGGGAGGGAATTCCATAAAGTGGTATTTCTTGGGCCTTTCCAACGCATCAGGGATGTTTGATATTTCAGGCACCATGTGGACCGTTACCATTGTTTTTGTATATGGTCTAAAGAGCGCTTGGATTCCATGGCTTTGGCCCGTTTGGAATCAGATTTTCGTTATGGTGTTTCTGGCCATTTGGATGAGGCGATCCAATACGATGACAGGAGCACAGTGGATTACCTTCCGATTTGGAGATGGACGAGGTGGGCGGCTTTCCCATATTATTGTAGTGTTGTTTGCCGTTGTCAGTGTCGTAGGTTTTATTGCCTATTTTGTTGAAGGTATCGGGAAATTTGCAACGACCTTCTTTACCTGGGATTTATCCACAACACTATTTGGGTTGTATTTGACTTCTGAGCAGGTATATGCACTTATTATAATTGGTATTACCACATTATATACCATGAAAGGGGGTATGTATAGTGTTGTTAGTACCGAGGTACTTCAGTTTCTCATCATGACAGTGGCATGCATATCGGTGGGAATAATTGCCTATAACAAGGTTACACCGGAGCAACTTTCTGCTGTGATCCCTGATGGATGGACCGATTTCTGGCCGGAATGGAAGCTCGATTTGGACTGGTCGAAAATTTTCCCAGAATTGAATGATAAAATTGGGGCCGATGGGTATGAAATGTTTGGGATGTTATTAATGATGATGATACTTAAAGGGATATTTGCCAGTTTGGCCGGGCCAGTGCCTAGTTACGATATGCAACGTATTCTTAGTACTCGAACACCAGCTGAGGCGGCAAAGATGAGTGGGTTAACATCGTTGGTCCTTTTTATTCCTCGTTATCTTATGATTGGTGGTTTCGCCGTATTAGGTTTGGTATATCTGAAGCCGGAATTAATGAAGATGGGAGCAGATATTGATTTCGAAATGGTTCTTCCTCTGGCCATCCGGCAATTTGTTCCTGTTGGGATTAAAGGGTTAATGTTGGCGGGTTTATTGGCTGCTTTTATGGGTACTTTCGCAGCATTTATTAATGCTGCCCCGGCCTATTTGGTCAATGATCTATATAAGAAATATTTAAACCCCGGAGCTTCGAATAAAATTTTGGTCAGATATAGTTATTTATCAAGTCTTTTGTTGGTAATTATTGGACTTGTTTTTGGCCTATTTGCCAGTTCTTTGAACAGTCTTACCTTATGGATCACTTCATCGCTTTATGGGGGATATGCTGCTGCCAATGTATTGAAATGGATTTGGTGGCGTTTTAACGGGATGGGTTATTTCTATGGCATGCTTGGAGGCCTTGTGGCTTCAGTTATAGTCCCTCCATTAGTAAGAATGTTTGCCCCGGGAGCCATTGATATTTATATGTATCCGATAGTTTTACTTATATCAATGGGTGCTTCTGTACTGGGTACGCTATTTTCCAAACAGGAAGATATGGAAATCCTTAAGAACTTCTATAAGCAAACAAAACCATGGGGATTTTGGAAACCAGTAAAAGAAGCGGTAATGAAGGAGGATCCAACTTTTCTTCCCAATGAAGATTTCAAGCGGGATATGTTTAATGTTTTAGTTGGGGTTTCTTGGCAAATGTCTATGGTCGTTTTGCCCTTGTTTTTTCTTTCGGGAGCGTATGATAAGGCTTGGATATCACTTGGTGTATTAATGGGGACCTCCGTGTTGTTAAAGTTTTTCTGGTATGATCATATTAAAAATATAAAATAGTCATGGAGAATGTTTTGAAAAATATTATTCAATTAAGAAGGCTCTTTTTGTTGGCGTTTTTTTGTTTCAATTATCTATCAATTTGGGGTCAGGAAGTAAATATTGATACTTCATTTGCAAATAACTATTATTTAAATAAACGTGCGATGCATGAAACTGTATCGGTTAAATCTTGGAATGTCATTTTTTTGGGTAATAGTATTACTGAACGTGGATTTTGGAAGGAGTGGTTTCCTTCAATCCCAATTCTGAATCGAGGAATTGGGGGAGATAACTGTTGGGGAGTCTATGATCGATTAGATTCGATTTTGGCAGGAAAACCTGCGATGATCATTATGATGATTGGCATTAACGATCTTGGTAGGGGGATCCCTGTTCCTCTGATCGCTGACCAATATGAACAAATCATAAAAAGAATTAAAGAGGCCAGCCCATGTACCAAATTGATATTGCAGACAGTGTTACCGATTAATGAAGAAACCATTTGGTATGATTACATGAAGGGTAAAACATCTAAAATTAATGAATTAAATACCTGTGTTCGGGGATTGGGACAGAAGCATAATCTACTGGTGATTGATCTACATAAATTATTTTCTGATGCAAACGACCAGCTGCCAAAAAACTTATGTGTTGATGGACTTCATCTGAATGAAAAGGGATATCAGGTTTGGGTAGATTATTTCAAAACCAACAATATTTTTAATTAGCAGTGAGGACACTTGCTTAAGACGATTTTACAGAAAAAATAGATAATGGGATGAGAATTAAAGGGACATTTTTAGACGAGATTAGCCATGATATACCTCACCAGAATTGGGGTAGAAAGGAGTGGGAAAAAGATTTTCAATTTATGAAGGAGGCAGGGATTGATACTGTTATCCTCATCCGCGCTGGCTACGGGAAGTGGCAGACATTTCATTCTAATGTATTGACTCGGGAAGAAGGTGCTTATCGTCCTCCAGTCGATTTGGTAAATATGTTTCTGGAATTGGCTGACCAATATAATATGGATTTCTATTTTGGGTTGTATGATTCTGGAAAATACTGGATAAAAGGAGATTATCAAAAGGAGGTTGACGTAAACAAAAAATTTATTGATGAAGTTTGGTCAAAATACGGTGAGAAGTCTGCATTTAAAGGTTGGTATATTTGTCAGGAGATTAGTCGAAAAACTGGTCGCATTATTGATCTTTATGCCGACCTTGCTCATCACTGCAAAGCCATCTCCAACGAGTTGCCGGTTCTTATTTCTCCATATATAGATGGGATAAAGAATGTGAGTCAGTATTTAACCGATACTTCCAAGAAAAGTAATGCTATTTCTTTGGATCAACATGAGGCTGAGTGGAATGAAATATTTGATGGGATTAAAAATGTTGTTGATGTGGTGGCTTTTCAGGATGGACATGTGAGTTTTGATGACCTAGAAAGTTTTCTTCGGATTAATAAGTCTTTAGCCGATAAACATGGTCTTGAATGCTGGACAAATTCAGAATCATTTGATAGGGATATGCCTATCAAATTTATGCCTATCAAATGGGAGAAGCTATTATTAAAGCTAAAGTTGGCCTCCTTGGCAGGTATAGATAATGCTATCACCTTTGAATTTTCTCATTTTATGAGTCCTCAATCTGCTTATTTACAGGCAGGTCATTTGTATAACCGTTACATGGAATATTTGGAACAATTAAAAAGCAAAAATAATGGATTTCATAAAGTTGGCTACTCAATATAAGGAAGAGTTATTAACGAATGTAGTTGCTTTTTGGCTCAACAAATCACAAGATTTGGAGTATGGCGGGTATTTTTCTTGTCTTGACCGAAAAGGGAATGTCTATGATACCGATAAATTTGTTTGGTTGCAGGCACGTCAGGTTTGGCTCTTTTCCATGCTCTACAATCGAGTGGCCCAAAAATCTGAGTGGCTTGAATGTGCTCGCCAAGGTGGTGAGTTTTTGAAAAAGTATGGCCATGATGGTAATGGGAATTGGTACTTTAGTTTGACTAGGGAAGGAAAACCGCTCATTCAACCCTATAATATTTTTTCATACACTTTTGCGGCAATGGCTTTTGCGCAATTAGGACTTGCCACAGGGAACGATGAATATACAGATCTGGCTCTCAAAACTTACGATCAAATACTGGAACGTCAGGAAAATCCAAAGGGTAGATACAATAAAAGTGTGGCTGGGACCAGGAAGTTGAAAAATTTTGCCTTACCAATGATTATGTGTAATCTCAATTTTGAGATGGAACACCTTTTGGATAAAGACTTTATTGATGAATCTGCTGGAAAATTAATTGATGAGGTGATGAATGTATTTTATCGCCCTGAGGTGGGATTAATTGTGGAGAATGTGAATTACGATGGTTCTTTTTCCAATACTTTTGATGGAAGATTACTTAATCCAGGGCACGCCATTGAAGCCATGTGGTTTGTAATGGATTTAGCAGAACGTTTGAATAGAAAAGATATCATAGATAAGGCTCAGTCGATAACTTTACAAACCCTAAAACATGGATGGGATCAGGAATTTGGTGGAATATATTATTTTATGGATGTCAAAAATCACCCTCCACAACAACTGGAGTGGGATATGAAGCTATGGTGGGTGCATCTTGAAACTCTTATTTCTTTGCTTAAAGGTTATCGTCTTACAGGTGCGAAAGAGAACTTGGAATGGTTTAAAATGGTTCATGAGTATACTTGGAGTCATTTTAAAGATTCTATGTATCCGGAATGGTTTGGCTACTTGAACAGAAGAGGAGAAGTAACTCATTTCCTGAAAGGGGGGAAATGGAAAGGCTGCTTTCATGTTCCAAGAGGCCTATTCCAGTGTTGGCAAATTCTTGAGCGTATATCTTTAGGAGAATAATCCTTTTTGATAATTGATATGGGTTTGCGGCTCTATTATAATTCTACTTTCTAATTGGATTAAAAAAATTAATGCTTCAATTTTTTTAACAAAAATATTGATCGTTATTTATGAAGAATAATGTTTTTCCCTTTTTGTTTTTATTCGTTTTATTAATCGGATGCAGGGAAATTATAAGCCCTACAGAAAAAGTGGATGTGTTGATTGTAGGAGGAGGTGCCAGTGGCAGTATGGCAGGAATTCAATCGGCCAGAATGGGTGCAACAACATTGATCGTTGAGGAAGGTCCGTGGTTAGGTGGTATGTTAACTTCCTCCGGGGTAAGTGCAATCGATGGGAATTATAATCTCTATTCCGGTTTATGGGACGAATTTAGGCAGAAACTTTATGATTATTATGGGGGGCCAGACTCTGTCAAAACAGGTTGGGTAAGCAATGTTTTGTTTGAACCGTCTGTTGGTGAAAAAATAATCAAGGAGATGGCTTCTGCGGAGTCAAATCTTAGGTTGATTTTTAACACAAGACTGGATACGTTAAGAAAGATTGATGAAGGATGGTTAGTTGAGTTTGTGGGTGCCAATGGGAGACACATCGTCGAAGCATCAGTGGTAATTGATGGAACAGAGCTTGGGGATGTGGCAAAGATGGCCGGTATTCCTTACGATATTGGAATGGACTCGCGTTATGAAACAGGGGAAGATATTGCCCCTGAAAAGAGCAATGATATTATTCAGGATATGACCTATGTAGTCATCCTTCAGGATTTTGGAGAGAACGTAGACAAAACCATTGAGCGACCTTTTCATTATGATCCAACACCTTTTTTATGTACCTGTCAGGGTAAGTGTGATCCTGATACTCTTTCACGCATATTATGGCCATGTGATAAAATGATGGAGTATGGAAGGCTCCCAAATAATAAATTCATGATTAATTGGCCAATTTACGGCAATGATTATTATTTGAATGTTATAGATATGCCACCGTCTGAGAGGGAAAAAGCTTATGAGAAAGCGAAATGGTTTACTCGGTGTTATCTTTATTATTTGCAGACAGAGTTAGGTTTTAAACATTTGGGAATTGCTGAAGGTGAATTCCCCTCAGAGGATGGGTTTCCTCTTATCCCTTATCATCGCGAGTCGAGACGCATCAAGGGGATGGTAAGATTTACTATCAATGATCTGGCACAACCCTATAATCAGGAATTTTCATTGTACAGGACTGGAATTGCTGTTGGAGATTACCCCGTAGATCATCATCATGCTGCCTATCCTGATCAGTCCATGGTGCCAGATTTGCATTTTTATCCGGTTCCGTCATATACTGTTCCTTTGGGTACTCTTATTCCGCAGACGACAAAAGATTTTATAGTAGCTGAAAAATCCATTTCTGTGACCAATATTGTCAACGGAACGACTAGATTGCAACCTGTATGTATTCTTTTAGGACAGGCAGCTGGTACATTGGCCGCTTTGTCTGTTCGAAACAATCAAACTCCGGCAGAGGTGTCGGTGCGTGAAGTTCAAAAGTACCTTTTGCAAGCGAATGCTTATTTGATGCCTTATTCCGATGTAACTCCCAATGATCTTTATTGGGAAGATATCCAGAAGATTGGAGCTGTCGGGATTATTAAGGGAGAAGGAAAAAATGTTGGATGGACGAATGTTACTATGTTTTATCCCGATTCTGTTATGACAGCCAAAGCTCTTAAAAGCGGCATAAATGAAATAGTTCCAAATATGAGTATTGATTTTGAGGATGACAAAATTTTAACTGTCCAGGAAGGACTTGATATTGTCTTGAAATTGGCAAATAGTTTAAGAAACAAACCTTATAATGAGGATATAATTGAAGCAGGAAAACGTCTTTGGGCTCATTTTAATTTTGGGACTTTTGATTCTGCGGCTCCAGTAACAAGAGCTCAAATGGCAGTTTTATTGAATCGGGTAGCCGATCCTTTTTCGATTAATGTGGATATGAATGGGCGGTTTGTGTATGGCCAAGCTGGTTGTAGACATTAGTTTCAAGTGTTAACTTTAAGTAAATTGATATGAAGGAAGGGGCTTTAATTTTTTTATTAGTGTTCATGTTTAGCGCTTGGCATCATAACCAAGTGGAAGTTATTGCTCATCGTGGAGCTTCGGGGGCTGAAACAGAGAATACCCTCAAAGCCGTTAAAAAGGCTATTGAATTAAACAGCGATGCTGTTGAAGTGGATATTTGGAGAACAATAGATGATTCTTTAATCGTTTTTCACGATAGACATACAGCGAGGTTGAGCGATGATTCTCTTATCGTTCCTGAGTCTGTTTTTTCGGATTTGAGGAAAATTACTCTGAAGGAAAATGAACGAATACCAACATTACGAGAGGTCTTAGACATTCTTCCTCCGAATATAAAATTGTTTGTTGAAATTAAATGTTGTTGGGAACAGGGAAAGGCAGGAGAAGTTTTTCCAATGCTTTCAGACCTGTTAAAGGAAACCGGGAAAGCTGATCAGGTTGTAATTATCTCATTTAATCCGGCAAAATTAGTCGAGGCTTCAACTTTTTTACCAGAGGTGCCCAAATATTGGCTCGTTTGGGAAAATAGACCGGTTGATGAATTAATAGAGGCAGCTCTTTCTTATGGAGTTAATGGCCTGAATATAAATTATTCTCTTTTAAGTGACGAACTGTTAGACAAAGCGTCCAAAAATAACCTGGATATTTATATATGGACAGTAAATGATACGGTAATGGCAAATGAAGTACTTGATGAATTTGATGGAATAAAAGGGATTACAACAGATCGTCCCGATTTGATGAAACAGCTTGTCAATCAAAAATGACCAGGTTAAATAGTCGTTTTCAAGCATTAGATTTCCTGAGAGGTTTCGCTATTTTGCTGATGGTCTTTTCCGGGACAATTCCTTTTGGAGGAGTCTTGCCAGGTTGGATGTACCATGCACAGTTACCGCCACCGGAACATGTCTTTAATCCTCAGGTGCCTGGGATTACTTGGGTTGATTTAGTTTTTCCGATGTTCTTGTTTTCAATGGGGACTGCCATCCCTTTTTCAGTAGGAAAACGAATTGAAAAGAGGAAATCAAGATTAAATATTATTGGTTATCTATTCTGGCGTTTTTGGGGGTTAGTGTTGTTTGCTGTTATTGCGCATCATGTTCGACCATGGGGGTTTAATGCCTCCGAAAATGGCAAATGGGCTTTGGCACTAATTGTTATGTTAGGTGTTCTTCTTGCTTTTGCCTCACCTATTTCAGGTTGGTGGTACAGAAAAAAGAAATGGTTTTGCCTGGCCGGTTGGGTGTTACTTTCAGTTTTGTTTTTTCTTTTAGATAAGTCAGGTATACACGAGTTTTCTGTTAGAAAATTTGATGTTATTATAATGGTATTAGCAAATACATCTGTAGGAGGGATTGTTTTATATTTGCTTTATCGAAGATGGAATGATTCGTTATTGGTGGGCTTTGTGTTAATTGCCACTTTTTTTCTTGGGAGTCGGGATGGTAATAATTGGGTTGAAAAAATTTTTAATTGGTCTCCTTGTCCATGGCTAATATCCTGGAATTATTTAAAGTATCTTATAGTTCTTATTCCGGGAATTTATATTGGAAGTTTGGTAAGAGATTCTATAAATCGAGACGAGGATCGATTAAAAAAAAGTAATAACCTGTTTTATTCATTATATGTTTTTTTTGTGTCAGGCTTAGTCGTTACAGTTTCAATAATTGGTTTGTATTTTAGAGAAATGTTGATTTCTTTTCTTGTGGTAATACTATTGTTATGCCTACTTTATTTTTTGTTGAAAAGAGGACGTGTTAAGGCAGATTCGGTTGTATTAAAGGCTTTTTCCCTTGGAACCCTCTTAATTTTAATGGGATTTTTTATTGAACCCTTACAGGGAGGGATAAAAAAAGATCCGGCAACTTTAAGCTACCTGATTTTTACTGCAGGCTTGTCAATTATTTCCTTAATTGGTTTTTGGGTACTTAGTGAGGGGGTGCAACCCAAAGGAGATTGGCCAATTCTTTCCGGAGCAGGCAAAAATCCTATGTTGGCCTATTTGGTTGGAAGTAATATAATTATTCCATTTCTTGGGTTGACAGGTTTAGATTATTGTTTTGCTAATCAAGATTTTCCTGTTGGGTTTGCCTTAGGTAGGGCTGTTCTTATAACTTTGGGTGTTGGATGGATATGCTCCGTTGCAGCGCATAAAAACATTTTTATGAAAGTTTGATTCTTTTATGTGATAGGTTTTATTAATATGAGACTTGTATGATAATTGGATTGTGACGTCCATTTTGTTTTGATTTTGAGGGGGTGGTTAAAATTATTTGAGTGAAAATTTTAAAAATTAAATTAGCTTATGTTGACGACTGTCAGGTTATCTATAATTGTAATGGTTTTGTCCATATCCGGGGATTTGTTTTCGCAGATCCGCAATAACTATTTTTCCGCCTCTCATCCATACTTTAATTATATGGGGCGAGTTGATTCCTCCCAAAGAGAGTATGTCCGTTTTGACTGGCCGGGCGTGAGGGTGCGATTCAGGTTTACCGGCAAGGAGTTAAAGCTTTATTTTAAAGGAGGTCAGCGTAACTATTTCGACTTAATTGTAGATGAAAAAAGGATGGGGGTGTTTTATGCTTCAGGAGATACTGTGGTTGAAATAGAAGGGATTAAAGGGAAGGGGCCACATAGTGTTCAATTCATAAAGCGAACAGAGGGTGAAATGGGAGAAGCTCGTTTTTATGGTGCTGCATTTTACCCTGAAGGGAAACTTCTTCCTTGGATAGGAAATTCAACTCGGCGAATTGAGTTTATAGGGAATTCCATTACTTGTGGTTATGGTTCAGAAGCCTTGGGTAGAGATGAAAAGTTTGATCCTCGTACCGAAAATGTATTGAAATCTTACGCATCCATTGTTGCGAATGCATTTCAAGCCGATTACCATGTTGTGGCACATTCCGGTTTGGGTGTTGTTCGTAATTATGGTGATAATCAACCCGTATCGGTTAATTTGGCTACCATGCCACAGCGATATTCCCGAATACTAGATATGGATGACTCATCGACATGGGATTTTTCAAGTTGGTGTCCCGGTGCTGTAGTGATCAATTTGGGAACTAATGATTTTTCGACAAAGCCACATCCCGACAAAGCGATATTTCAAAGGAAGTATGAGGAGCTTATCCTGAAGGTAAGAAATGTTTATGGCTCAGTACCTGTGTTTTGTCTGGTTGGCCCAATGATTGATGAACCATGTTTCTCTTACGTTAAAGAAATGGTGGAAAATTTTAAACTTGTTTATAATGACTCAAATGTTTATTTTATTGGGATCCCAACAGAATTATTAAATGATAAAGATGATTTGGGCGCTGATTGGCATCCATCCTATATCGGACATCAAAAAATTGCAAATTTTATTTTGCCGGTAATGAGTAATATTCTTAAATGGAACTATTGAGTCAGCCAGTTGCGTTTTTAAATTAGATCATGTTGTTTAAAAACCATGGCAGAAGCTCCTATACTTCCACTATCACCTCCTAGCTCAGAGGTTTTTAAAGTTACGTACTTAAGAGGAAGTGTTAGAGCTGTTTTATTTATTCCAGTTTTAATGCTGTCAGTAAACATATGCCCTGCTTGGGCAAATTTTCCGCCAAGTATAATAAGTTCTGGATTTAAAAGGTTGATGATGTTGCCTAGGCTCATGCCTAAAATTTCACCAGTTTTTTGTAATAGGTTGATGGATAGGCTGTCGCCTGTGTTGGCGGCGTCAAGAATATCTTCATACTGAATATCACCAAGAGATTTTTCTTTAACTAATAGTGACGTTCCGCCCTCTTTAATAGCTTTTTTAAAGTTTTCTTCTAAAGCATGACCGGAAACTTCCATGCCTAAACAGCCACGTTTGCCACAAATGCATAACTTATTTGAATTCGCAAATTGCATGTGACCAAATTCACCAGCAAAGCCCATCCCTCCAGAAATTAGCTTTTTGTTGGCGATAATGGTCATGCCTAAACCTCTACTCACGTTTAATATTAGTGCATTCCGGGAATCTTTAGCTTGCCCCAAGACCTGTTCCGCAAGGCCCATGACATGGGTGTCGTTATCAATAAAAACTTGTTTTTGAAATGTTTCTGCAAGATATTGCCCAACTGGTTTTTCTGTGAAGGTAAAAAAGTTGTATGATTCCCCTGTTAGGCTGTTAACCCGTCCCGTTAATCCAATCCCAATGCCTAAAATATTGTCTTTTGGAATTTTACACTCTTCAAGAGTCTTTTTTATAAAAGAAATAGTTTTTTCCAAACATTCAGGCGTGTTTTCCAATATGAATTTTTTGTCCTGTCGTTTAAATACAATTTTTTGGTCTAAACGGACAACCGAAACACTGATGCGTTTAAATAAAATTTCTACTCCAACTGCAAAGAATTTGTTGATATTTAAAGAATACAACATGGGTTTGCGACCATTATCCGTTTCTTTTTTCCCTTCCTCTTTTACTAAGTTATCGGCTATTAATTCGTTTATTAGCTTGTTCGCAGTTGGTGGACTTATTCGTACTTGTTTTTGAAGTTCAGGAATGGTCAATGCATGTCTTGATTTTGAAAGAGTCCTTATTATTTTGTTTTTTTGTTTGGCTTGACGGCTTTGGTTGCTCACTTCGTCAGAGAAAAACAACACATTTTTTAAGTTCATGAGCGTGATTATTTATATGAGTTATGTCGATGAAAAAAACAGGTTTAAAATCACTTTTAAAAATGAGTAGGTGAATTAAAAAAAAAAAAATAAACTTGGCAAGTTTTTGGTCTTTGCAAAGGGGTTAATTAATGAATTGAATTTTGGTTGGTTGGAATAAATATGTAGACTTACCCTTTATAGGACAGCTAAAAGATAGATTTAAGATTATTAGATGTAAGATTAAAGACATCCCATCCGCTGTGCCCTGTGCCCTGTGCTATTAAACGCAGAGACGCAATGACGCAGAGGAGACGGGGAGTCCAACCCACAACATATTTCTATTTATTTCCACTTATATCCATTTATACCACAAACTTCTAAGCACCATTTTTTCCGCCTTCGGCTTGTGCACTGAACAAAAGATAGTTAGATTTAAGATTATTAGATGTAAGATTTAAGACATCCCATCCGCTATGCCCTGTGCCCTGTGCCCTGTGCTATTAAACGCAGAGACGCAATGACGCAGAGGAGACGGTGAATCCCATGCACAAGATATATCTATTTATTTCCCTTATATCTATTTATATCTAACTTATTACCTCTAGCATCTGGACTCTTGCTTCTGGCCTCTGACCTCCGGCCTCTGGCCTCTGACCTCTGGCTTCTTCTGGCCCCTGGCTTCCTGTTTTGGAGCTTTCCTGTAAAGGGTAAGTCTGCACCATGATTTTTCATGGGCACATCAAGAAGCTGAATGAAGTTCAGCGGGGATTCATCCCTTGGACTACAATGTTTAAAACAATTTCCGGAAATACCAAAATGAACCAACTGTTTCCCATGGTTTAAAGAACCGCCGTTTTCGAGACCTGTACGTACGGTGGTAGGAGAGTAAGAAACGGGAAATAATCCCGTTTCTCCTACTTGATTTTGAAAAAAATATGAAATCAGTCTTTAAAGAATCTTTGTTGACAAACTCTGGGCTGGTTTAAATTTTTGTATCCTTATTAACAATGAGTTAGTTTTGTCGCGGAAATTTAAAACGCTTTAATCTTGACAAAAAGAAGTCTTTTTTTATTACACTCAATAATACTTGCTAAAAAATCACAAAGTCAACGCCAAGGATGAGACTTTTACGATTGAGTTTGTCCAGATAAGTTAAGTCAGGGTGTTTATTTTCATGTTCATAATTGGATCGCTGAAAATTATATCCCAAATATATGTTTAGACCGGTTTTGTCTGAGAATGAAATTTCCTTCCCAATCATCAAGGCATAAACAAAGCCCTTATCTAAATTTTTAGAGAATTCAATTTGCGTACCTACTTCTGCAGAAGCAAAAAAACTGTTTTTGTTGGGTGAAAGATAGTAATTGCTCTGCACCACCAAGGGGGAGGTGTTGGCACTTGTACCCTCATACCTGTCAAGCCCAAATCCAAGATTTAAACTTAGATTTGGCGATGCAAAGTAACCGGCATAAATTCTCAGGCTTTTACCATATTGACCGTCATTTGGAAAGCTGATATCTACTTCATAATCTTCAGGGTTGGGAATCGAAACATCAGTCCATCCCAAATAACGAGTGCCAATTTTGAAGGTCAGTCCTTTTCGGTGTGCGGTGTTCTCCTGTCCGTAGATGGTTACTGCGAAAAATAATGCTGCAAATAGAATTATTGTTCTCATAATAAAAAATTTAAAATTCAAATCTTACTGCTCTCCACTCTTTCCCTTTTCTTGCAGCTCCATATAACTTGGTGCCGTTTTCATAGGTATATTTTGCAGCTGTTCCTTTAAGTTTGAAGTTGCTGATAGCAAAAACGGGGTTGCTAACGGGGGTTGAGTATTCAGCAATTCCACCTAAATCTTTTTTGAAAATATATGTTACTTTATCATCATTCCTGGAGGAAATTTCCAAATTCCGGGCAATTAGGTAAGATGTTCTTCTATCTTTATCAAATTGAATCAATCTAACTGCATAAGAATCCTTTTTGGCCTCCGACTCCAGATCCCATTTTTCGTTGGCTTTTTCTATTAGAAAGTTTAAAGCCGCTATTGCTGCCGGAGCAAGATCTTTGTCAGAAATGTTATGCCTCAAAATGTTAAAAGTCCAGAGAGGATCTTTATTTTACATATTTTCATAGGCTATAGTTTAAGTTGTTAAGGTTTATGAATAATATTAAGATTTGGGTAAAATAAAAAATGCCAAATTAGTTTTGGAAAGATTGTCAAAAATCTGACAAATAAGTAATAATATGAAGTTTTTTATTGAGTTCATCGGTTATTTTAGGTTGTTTTTGGCAAAAATATATATTAAGGTATTATGTAACAAAAAATGGTTTTAATTTTATTTTAAAATGTAATCACTATCATCCGAAAGTTTTTTGAAACAGAGAAACATATAGCTTGTATCCCTTTAGCCATTGATGTACAATGGCTCGTTTTGAGAAAAAAATAGGATGGCAGTGGTCTTTTCATTTACTTACTCTGTTTATTTATTATTTGCACCTTCGCCTATGGTATTGGACACATTTTAAGGTGATAAAAAAACATAGACTCATTTGCATTTTTTCGACAAAATTTGAAAATGCAGGAAGTTTTTTCCCATGGTCCGGTAGACTTACCCTTTATAGGACAGCTAAAAGATAGATTTAAGATTTTTAGATGTAAGATTTAAGACATCCCATCCGCTATGCTCTGTGCTCTGTGCCCTGTGCTATTAAACGCAGAGACGCAATGACGCAGAGGAGGCATTGAATTCCATGCACAACCTATTCCTATTTATTTCCCTTATATCTATCTATATCTAACTTATTACCTCTAGCATCTAGCATCTAGCCTCTAGCTTCTGGCTTCTCTGTAAAGGGTAAGTCTGCACAATGATTTTCCATGAGCACCTCAAGAAGCTGAATGAAGTTCAGCGGGGATTCATCCCTTGGACTACAATGTTTAAAACAATTTCCGGAAATACCAAAATGAACCAACTGTTTCCCTTGGACTAAAGAACCGCCTTATATGCACCTGAGTGAGAAATATCCGGTGAATATCTTTAACCAAAAATGGGAGCGTAGCTCGCGTACGTAGGGTGGTACGATAGGTGCTCCGGGGGGCTAGTGGAGCATAGGGCAGCTACTCGATTAGCAACTTGGTTTTATTTTAGAATGTCTCGTTTAATTGTCTAAACATTTCCATTGTGTTTAAGTATCTTACATTTAATGCAATGCAGGCATCTGGAATTTTAACTTTATTCTTTCTATTTGGCTCACTCGTTTCTTGTGTTACTAAGACTTTATTTGAATAATCATTTAGCACAAATGCAACAATAAAAGCATCTGCTTCATTTGCATCCAGAAATTCATTTAGTGCTTTAGGAAGGAAATGGTCTTTCTTTGAAATTGCCCAGTCAGTTACTTGTTTATATTCTGATAGTGTAGACGATGAATCTTTAAAAAAGTCGTCAGGTAGATTTTCTTTACACCATTTTTCCAATTCATCGTTATGGTCGAAAATTTCATCTTTTACTTTGTCAATACTTATTATTTTCCCTTCATGTGCTAGTTGTTTGACCTTTTGCCAGAAACTATATACTACATCCAAAGGGTAGTATGCTCGGTGAGCTTGAATAAAGAAATTGCTATCAATCACGTAAACACTCATAGATTACATGTGTTTTGTGAAAAAAGTTTGAAATGTATCCCCTTTTAAACTAGTGAGTTTATATGCGTCACGATACAATAATTTTCCAGATCTAACAGCATTGTACACATGAGTTGCAAATGTTATACTCAATCTCTTTTTTGTAGTGGCATAAAAATCACCACCAGAATTTTTATTTTCTTTTTTCTCAAATTCTCGCTGAGTATAATCGTTGTAAAATTCGAAGTATTGTTCTCTAGAGATTTTCCCTGTATCTAATGCTCTGCGAGCAATAACAATCTGACTGACTTTAAAGAATTTTGCTATCTGCTTTATGCTTGGCGTTTTATCCCATAATTTATTAAATATGTCTTCCGGTACAAGGAACTCAGCTGCTACTTTATCACAAATTTTTTCAATTGGGTCATCTGCTGGTTGAAGTTGTCTAAAATCAAATCCAGCGCTATGACCAGTCCAGATATGTGCTAATTCATGCACTATTGTAAACATTTGGGCAGCCTTGCTGTCAGAATTATTGATAAACATGAATGGTGCGACAGAATCTACCAGAATAAAACCTCGACATTCTTGGACCGGAATTTTCCTTCTTGTATTATTTTCAACAACGCCATTAAAAATTGTAATTATGCCAGCATTTTCAATTTGTTCAGATAAATGATTGAGCGCTTCTTGCCATGTTTCAAAATTACTTGCCCAATTTTCAGTTAGATTAAGAGTTTGCCTAATATCTTTAACAATGGGCTTGATATCATTGCAATTAGCAAATTTGCCGACGAAAGGAAGTTCTGGAAATTCATTATCTAATAAATAATCCCTTAACCAATCTTGTCTTTTTTGTAAAAGCAAGATAGTGTCATAAACATTTACACTGACTTTTGTTGCCTGGGGATTGTTTGTTCTAAAAAAAGGGATTGGAAGTTTTTCTTTTGGAGGTTCATTTAAAAATAGATAACCAAAAGGTAAATAAACTTTTTTAGAAAAATCTTCAAGTTGTTTTAATGTCGGTTTTTTTTCTCCGTCCAACCATTTTTGAACATTAGGAACTTTTAAAATAAATTCATGCAAATCAAATCCTGCCCGGTCTATTGCCCAAGTTAGAATGTTTGTATTGATATTTACTTCAGTTCTCATGTTGCAAATCTAATATATAAAATAAACTTAAAGAAAGTTTTTTATGTTATTGAAAAACGAATTAAATGCCTTTTTTAACCTCTTTGCTAACCGATGGCAATATACGGCGGCCGGGGTTTTGAAGCACCAGCCTGGCAAGGAGTTGCAATTTTGAGTAAACGTACAAATGCCCAAATTTCCCACATAACCCGACTTACGTATATTGCGTGTGCATGCCCTTCATGAGCAGCTGCGCACCCACACTCGAAGTTCTAGAAAAAGATTAATAAATACAAATTTTTTCAAGGAGGATTAAAGTGTGGGAGTATTTTTATCTGGATGGTAAAAGTCCCTCGTGCTCGAGGGTTTACTCCTCTGGTTAAGCTGAAACTTCCTGTAAACAGTGAGAAGAGTGGCAAACGTCGTTCTTCCCGGGTACAGATTTTAGCTTATGGCTTTGTCCCGGTTTTTCAAACGCAGAGACGCAATGACGCAGAGAAGACAGCGAGTCCCACTCACAACATATTTCTATTTATTTCCACTTATATCCATTTATATCACAAACTTCTAAGCACCATTTTTTCCGCCTTCGGCCAGTGCACTGAACAAAGGATAATTAGATTTAAGATTTTTAGATGTAAGATTTTAGACATCCCATCCGCTATGCCCTATGCTCTGTGCCCTGTTCTATTAAACGCAGAGATGCAAAAACGCAGAGGAACCGGCGAATCCCACCTGCAACCTATTTCAATTTATTTCCACTTATATCTATCCTCTGACTTCTAGCTTCTAGCTTCTGACTTCTGACTTCTGGCTTCTCTGTAAAGGGTAAGTCTGCACAATGGGTTTCCATGAGCGCATCAAGAAGCTGAATGAAGTTCAGCGCGATTACATCCCTTTGGCTACCATGTTTAAAACGATTTCCGGAAATAAGGAAATAGAACCAACTGTTTCCCATAGTTTAAAGCACCGCCGTATTTGCACCTTAGTGAGAAATATCCGGTGAATATTTTGAACGAAAGGTGGGAGCCTAGCTCGCGTACGTACCGTGGGGGGAGAGGTGCTCTGAGGGGCTAATGGCTCATAGGGCAGCTACTTGATTGTGGCGTCGTTAATTTATGGAGTTATTGGAATAATTCTTATCTGCCCACCAATGGCTCTTAATACTTTCATTATCGTTTCGAATTGGGGTTTTGAACCATCTGATAAGGCTTTATATAAACTTGGTCTGCTCAGTCCCGTCTCTTCAGCAATTTTTGTCATTCCAATCGATTTGGCAATATGTCCAATCGCTGTGATAACATCAGAATTATCTCCTTCCTCCAAAACAGCATTGAGATATTCTGCTATCATTTCTTTATTATCTAAATAATCTGCAATGTCAAATTTTGAAGTTTTCATATCTCTATTTTTTAATTTTTCTCCAAATCTCTTTTGCCTTTTCAATGTCTTTTTGTTGTGTAGATTTATTCCCTCCAATCAGTAAAAGGATTATTTTCTTGTCTTTTTCTTTGAAGTAAACCCTATATCCTTTGGCGTAGTTTATTTTTAACTCAAAAATGCCATCCCCAACAGGTTCGCAATCTCCAAAATGTTCGTCATTTTCAATTTTTTGAATTCGGAATAATATTTTGGCCTTGGCCCTAAAATCTTTAAGTTTCCTAAGCCATTTATCGAACTCTACTGTCTTTTCAATAAAGTACATTAATGACTGTATTCATTTGGATACAAACTTACAAGATATTTTCTAAATCAGAAAAATTTCATCCGTATAAATTTTATCTAAGTTATTGGCTGGATGGAACTCGCATGGCTTAGTCAAATTTATGCATGTACTTTTGTGGCAAAAGTCGCCATGCTCGTTTCATAAGTAATTTGAAGTATTATTTTATAATCTAATTATTGTTTAACGATATCAGTAAGCTATTAATAATACTCCCTTGACGCAGATTTCCAGCCAAAAATTTTGTTGCAATGTAGACTTACCCTTTATAGGACAGCTCTAAAATAGACATTTTTCTTTTTAAAATCATTATGAAAGTCAAAGCTACTAATCATTCTTTAATTGGCTATAACGGTAAATTGTATGGTGTTGTAGCGGATTACGTGAGACTTTTCTTTCAGTAAACTACTGAACACAAGCCAGTGATGATGTTTAATATCAACACTTAACCCGCTATGCACTATATATTATTGTGCTTTCGTACTTTATTTTCATTATTCATTCATTTCATTTTCCACTCGTGCGGTGGGGCATTTTTTTTAATTTATCTTTTACTTGGGTAGGGACTTGGAAGCTCTTTTGCAGGTTTTGGTCTCGCGGTGTCTTTGTGTGACCTGCAAATGTGCTTACAAGTGTGCGTTGGCTATAATATTTTTATTAATTCATCATATTCCATTGAGGTCTTTCTGAATTTTTGCAAAACAAGTTGCTTGTCAATTCTTTCAAGTTTATTATCTCTAATGATTAATCCGCTGTTTCTACATTTTTCATATACTTTTATTGCTGTATGCCTTGAAATCCCAGTATTTTGCAAAGCAATCACAATTCTATTTTGAGTACCATATTCAAGTAGAGTAGCCCAATTTTCACCAGCATTCTCTTCTCCAAGTAGGTTTACAACAATGCTATGATAATGATTAAAATACTTCTCAAACAAAAAGCGTAAAATATATTCAATATCCTCAATCACATTTTCAATCACGTAGTTTATATGTCTTTTGTCTCTAGGATTAAAAACAATTGGATTGTTATAATCATAGTCAAGAATAATTTCTTTGTTTGTATTATTATGGTATTCGATAGATTGTTGAATAATCTGGTTTAAACTAAATCCTTTGACCCACTGGGTCATTATTGTAGCATAATAAGATAGGCTATTAGGGTTATTTAATTTCTTTTCCGCATTTTTCCATTCATATAAATCGAACATATAATCTAAAACTCTTTTACAAACCTGATAAAATTTAGGTTGATTTAACGATGGAAGTTTTATGTTTATACCTTGCCTATGTCTTTTCAATAATTCATTGAAAACCTTATTCTGCACTGAGAGATTGATTGATTGGTTTGAATTAAGAATTGAAACTGGAATTGTAAAATCTTTAACTTTTGATTTCGCCAAATCAATTATGGTTTCTTTATTTTTTTCAATTAATTTTTTAAGTAATGGGCCTGGTTCTTTATTGCCTTCCAACTCCATTGTGCCAACACTAATGATATTTGCAATATATTGCAAAATTTCCTTTTCTGTTTTTGTGCCTGAAATATCCTGTTCATTAAGAATTTTCTCTATCTTTTGGAGATTTCTATCAATCTTATTTAAAACAGTTGGTTTTAACTTAATAGCATTTCTATGCAATATCTCTTTATTTTTCCATTCACAATTAGCATGCTGTACACAGTAAATATTTCCATAAAGCTCTTTTGATAACCTTCCGGCTCTTCCAGACAAATTCCAAAAATCAATTGGTTCTAACTTTGGGCGACCATTTCTATTATCAAGAATAAAGATATTTTGTGTTGGCATATTCACACCTTCAAGAAGAGTAGAAGTACAAAAAACATTTGTAATATCACCATTTAGATAAAGTTCTTCAACTGAATTTCTAATCAACTGTGGCAACCTCCCATGATGATAAGCTATTTTGTACTCTAACAAATTTGCTAAATAATAGTCTGGATGTATATATTCCTTGATTTGACTAATTGTCTTTTTTATATTTTCGCTTTGTTCATTAGCTGGTATTTTGGTTAATGATTTTGAAAAATTAAAAGCATAGTTGATTGTTCTATTCTTACTATTACAGTAAATCAGATTGTTTTTCCCTCGACCAAGTTTCTTTATTAAATCATTAATAGATTTAGTCGTAGAAAAGAAATCTTTAGATTCCATTTCTATATTATCATTTCCAACAACGTATTCAATTTTATTATTTAATAAATCTACAAAAAACAAATTCTGCGAAACAGGAGACTCATTTGTCTTGTACGAATTACCATTGCTGTTTCGATTAAATAATTTCAAAAATATTTCAGGATTGGATACATTGGGGGAGGCAAAATATAATTTAATGTTACCATATTTTTTTAGTGCCTTCTCAATTGCTTCATAGGATGTTACGCTTCGACTATCCTTGTTATTTGCAATTTTATGTGCTTCATCAATAAATAAAAAACCTATGGACGGATTATTCTCTTGAGATAAATAGCTTATCAATCGCTCTGGTGTAAGGACAAAAATATAATTATACTGTTCTTCGGTAATCAAATCACTTATACTAGAGTTTGTTACAACTCTATATTTATATGTTTCCAATACTTCTGTCAATTCTTTTTTTAAGTCAATTGCAAACTGGTTTATTAATGCACGTGTAGGAACAATAACAACTAAATTTTCTGGAGGAACATTTTTAATGACTTTTTTAATGAAAGCTTTTATAATAAATGATTTTCCCATTGATGTTGGTGCGGAAAAACTGTATTCAATTGAATTACTTAAGCTTGAAAACAGTTCAAATTGAACATCGGTAAATGTAAGTTTGTCACTTCCTGGCACTTGCTGTAAAATTTTCTTTGCCTCAACCTCTATTAAACGATTTATAGGGAGTTCTGAGTTGTTTTCGTTATATTTTTCAAGGTATTTGATTGCAGGAAAATTCCCAAGTTTTGAGTATACTGCTTTGGAAACAGTCTTGTATATCGGGTCACTCAAATAGCTTGAGTTTAAAAATGTGATAATTTGATACGCTTTATTTCTTGCTATCGAATTAGTTGAGTTTGAAAGGATATCAGCAAACCTCAAAACATCTTTCAATTCTTTCTCTGAGAGAGTATTGTTATTTAAAATATTGAACTGTTTATATGCAGACAATAAAGAGCTTTTTCTAAAAAGCTGGTTGAAATAATCATCCTTTAAAATGTCCTCTGTAAGTTTTTCAATAATTGTCATACAGTCAGTTCTTTTATAATTTCTTTACGCTTTTTCGCTAAGTCAGAAAAGGGGAGGATATATATGTAAAATTGATATCCGGTGAATTCTTCCTTTCTTATTTGATGATTAAAAGAACTAATACGGTCCAAAACCTCTTGCTTTATTCTTTCTTTAATTTTTTTTCTAAAATCAGAATTAGAAAGCTTCATTTCTTCATCCGTTATTTTTGCTTCAAAGCCCAAGAAAATACCAAATGAATAATCTAAGTAAGTTTCTTCTGCTCTCGCACTAGGCAACAAAATACTTTTCAATTTTTTATATTGATTTTCATCATAAACCTCTTTTATTAGCTGGCTATTGACTAAATCAAATTCGAAGTCAAGCTTTTTATTGTCGTCTTTCAATAATTTTGATATTGACCCAAAGGCATCATATATACCTTGTTTTAAGTCTGCATCTAATTTGGCTTCTCCAAATATTAGCTGATAATTTTCATCATCGAGTTTTAATAAATGAACACCGTCTGCACCTTTTACATAGTCATTGTTTGCTGTTTTTAATTCTAATTTTGTCAAAATTTTGGGAGCTTTCAAATGTGCTTCGAGAAGGCAGTACAGCATTACTTCACCAAGTTCCCCTTCGTTAGATGTGTAATCTCTGAATTTATTTTTTGTTCTTTTAATCAGAGTATCAAACTGATTATTATCTATAAGTTTTTGTATTTCAGTTCTTGAAAGAGCAAAGTAGTATAAATTGTTTCCAAGTAAATTCACCAAGTCATTGTATGCAAATCTGTTATTTCTTATTTTAAGCATAAATACGTTCAGCCTATTGGAATTATCTAATTTATAATCCTCAATTATTTGATGGAATAAATCCAAAAAATTACTATTTATATTTGTTTTAATCATACGGCTATTTCATTTGTTATTTCGGTCTTTTGGATGTTGGTAAAATTTGGCTCTTTTACAAAGTTTAGGATGTGTGGTAGCCTGTGTGACTTTGTAAATGTGTCAAATGTGGGTTGGCAGAGAAATTTTAAAAAATGCGAAGCGAGGGCTTTCTCTTTTTTTTCAGTTTGTCTTGCTTTAATTATACTTCTCATATTTATTTCCTGTCAAGTTACAAGAAAATTGAAGCGGGTTACAACCCTTGAATTTACAACTGTCTCGGCTATTATTTTTATATATTGTTAGGGGTTGGGGTTTATTCACTCTTCTTCCATTCTGATTCATAAAAATTATCGGTATATGAGTAATGAATATTTTGTCCAGCAATATTTTCATTTAGCTCACGAATTTTCAATTTGATATTCTCATAGGTTTTAGTTTCATAATCAGAGTCCTCCAAAATGATAAGTTTATTATACTGCTCTTTTAACCATTTATATTTCTCATAAACATCTGGATTCTCAAAAGTTGTGTCAAGTCCTTTTACAATTACTTTTCGAACTATACTTAAACTTTCAATCAATTTTTCTTTAGTCATTTCTTCCCAACTTTGTATGGCCTGATAATAAATCATTTGATGAAAACCAACGCAACCATCCTCAAATCTGTCAACGTATTGATGATAGGGATAACTATTTCTTTTTGTTTCAATTGGATAATTCAGTTCTTTTAATAGTTTGTCCGATAAAATAATTCTTGGGTATTTAGCACTTTTACTTTCAAGCTTATATGAGTCAATTAGTCCTTGTCCAAATACAATTCCATTTTCAATATGAATTAGATTACCAACAGTAAGACCTCCTCGAAATAGAATTCCTTTTTCCAGTAGAATAGCTCCGATATATGCCAAATGAACAATCAATGTCGAAGCCATTTCATTTATATTATTATCCACTTTCACAGAAACAACAATACTATCAGAAAACGCTGTAATATTTGTTTTTCCTCTTATGTCAAAATTCTCAACACCCCGTTTTTGTGCATCCCCTTCGATTTCAACCAATCTTAAATCCCATTTTTCTTGAGCTTCCCAATTTTTCAAGTAGTCAAGAACTGAATATATTAATTCAATTTTTGAAATATCCTTTTCCGACTGCTTTACAATTTCCTTAAAACCAAGTATATCAATAAATGCAACAAGTCTTTTTTCGTATTTAATCTCAGAATCATTCATGTTCAACTTTTTATTGGTTATTGCTCTGTCCTTCCCTAGCCCCTAACTGATGTCAAAACACACATTATCTTAACATCTATTAAATCGCAATTTGTCTAATTGTTAGTTATTGAGCTTTTTATATTCTATGATTCGGTCTAAAGTGCTTTTTATATTTGCAAGCGATCGTTTGCTTAAATGGCACAACATTTATTTTACGGTGTGGTGCTAACGAGAGGGTTATTTGGGGTTTTACAGGCATCAATTCATGTTTGTGTAAATACAAATATATAAAATATGTTTAAATGCAAGTGCTTGTGAATTAAATTTTTGTGGGGTAATGAAGTTACGCCCTGTCGTTTATTCCATGGGGATTTTCAGGAAAGCGTTCGGTGGTGGCTCTCATTATCTAAAAAAAGTAATGGCAATCCTAAAATGCATGCAAATAGTATGGCTATTTTACCACATAAGGAAAAAAGATACACGAAAGATATTCATCGCGAAAAAAGCAGCATCAATAGAAAATGTAGATTGTTAGATATAAGATTATTAGATATAA
The DNA here is from genome assembly GCF_052400625.1 of Thermophagus sp. OGC60D27. Lineage (NCBI taxonomy): Bacteria > Pseudomonadati > Bacteroidota > Bacteroidia > Marinilabiliales > Marinilabiliaceae > Thermophagus > Thermophagus sp. OGC60D27. The sequence goes on along the minus strand of NZ_JBQTGH010000004.1, from coordinate 207,387 downwards.
GATTTAAGATGCTCCATGCACTATGCCCTTTGCCATTAAACGCAGAGACGCCAAGATTAGATATAAGATAATTAGATTTAAGATTTTTAGATGTAAGATTTAAGACGTCCCATCCGCTATGCCCTGTGCTATTAAACGCAAAGGCGTTAAGTCGCAGAGGTGACGGTGAATCCCATGCACAAGATATATCTATTTATATCTAACTTATTACCTCTAGCCTCTGGCTTCCGTCCTCTGGCTTCTGGCCTCTGACCTCCGGCCTCCGGCTTCCGGCTTCCGGCCTCTGACTTCTGTTATAAAATCACCCTTGAAGGTCCACACAGCGTTTAATCTACTATCATTCTGGCTTTCTGGTAGCCATGATAAAAGCCGGGATCGCTGTGTTTAAAAATAGACATCAGCTTGTCAATTTGGTTATACAATAAATCACTGGCTTGAGAGAGGAGTTGCTCAAGCTCGCTGGTAGCAACGCTCGATTTAATTTGGTAAGCGCGCGGCAGGCCGTTGATTTCGAGCAGCTGGTTGAGGTCGTTCTGGACGTCGGTGATTTGCTCGGCCGAGAGCCCGAAGTCACTCACCAGCACCTCCTGCAATTCAGTGGCTTTGTCGATGATAGCTCTCACTTTAATATAAAAATCATTGTAGGGTAACCGATAGAGATCTGACCGGCTGTCGCTCATTTGGCGTGCCAGTTCGTCATCTCCTTCGGTAAGGGCATACGCTTCAATCACATCGTTAAGGATGTCAGCTTTTGCGGCGATGGCTTTTTTCAGCGCCAGTTTTGTTTTGCCGTAGGAGACCTGTGCTTCGGCCTGAGCCTCGGCAGCACTATTGATGGCCGCGATTAACTGGCTCAATTCCGTTTTAGCAGCAGCAAGTCTGGCTATGTTCTGCCACTTCGACGCATTCTCGTCGAGGTAGTTGTTGACTGCCTCGAGCATGTTCAATCTGTTTATTTGCGACGATTTCATGACTCTTACAGTTTTAAAAAGTTAGCAATTAAGGGTTTAAATTTATTTTTGGACCTTCAGGGTGTTTGTTTGCTTATTATTCAAATCCTTCTGCCTTTTGTGATGAGGTCTCCAACCTTTATGCGAAGGTCTCCGACCCTTATGCGGAGCTTTCCGACCTTTATGCGAAGGTCTCCGACTTTTGTGCAAAGGTTTCCGACCTTTGTGAGAAGCTTTCCGACCTTTATGCGAAGGTCTCCGACCTTTATGCGAAGGTCTCCGACCTTTGTGAGAAGGTTTCCGACCTTTGTGAGAAAGGTTCCGACCTTTATGCAGACTTGTTTGTCCTAAATTAACAAGGTGATCATTTCACCGAAGTTAGGTGGGCGGACCTGTGTTACCGGCCACAAACTGATTGATGAGGTTTCGTGGCTTCATCATATTCAACCGGTCACCCCGCAGCAGGCGGTGAACATCAACGGGTTTAATGAGCAGACTGTTGAGACGATATGTGGTCCTGAATCTCATATTTGATACGGTTTTATCGGCCGCATCGGAAAGATGGCCATGTTGACAATAATGTTTCACAAAGCGCACTATAAATTTAGTAAGAATTTGTATGAAAAAGCAAAACAAAATATTGAGAAATGATAGATGCCATTTGCCTTTCCCCATGCGCTGTGCAATCCTCTTTTAAACGCCTCAACCCGGAAACGCTTTATATCCATTACCAATACCTGCCAAGGCCTTTGAGGTATGACCCGGCGATATTATACAAACGGGCGTGTTTGCCGAATATGTTTTTTCTTCAAGGCTTGTTTCTTTTTTAGCAATACTCCTTTTAGTTTATTCTCAAGCTCTTTTTCGGCAAGCCATTGCTTAGGGGCTAAATTTTGTTATAGTTCTTATTCTATAACTTTTGCACGATGATTTATGGGACTGGTACATCTACCATGTCCGAATATCTGTAATGTGATGTGTGAATCATATCCTAATTCTATGTCTGAAAGGAACATAATTCATTGTTAGCATGGTGTCCTGTAAGTCCATTTTAATGGTAGAAGGTCTCGTTTATATTATCCTCTGATGATAAGCGTTATAATCTTTGATTATGGTGGTGAGGAATTCGATGTCTGACAATTCGCTGGACGTTTTTGTTTTTTGTTCAATGGCTTTACGGGTGTTGACAAGAAGTTGAACGTAATTGTCAGGTCTTCTGCGTGAATCATTTACAATGTTGACCACCTCTTTAATGGTTTGTACATCCTTGTCGGTTAGGCTTTCTACCTCCGGGAAGCGGGGGTGATAATCTTTTTCGATGTCAACCCATAATGTTTGTTGAAGATTATCTTTTTTGGATATTTTGAGGACCGTGGTTTTGGCCGCGATATCTCCGAGTCGCTGACCTTTCCCGTTAATAATAATAATTAACGTTGCCAATGCGCCTGATGTTAGGGAGATATCTGCCAGTCTAAAAATCCATCTAATAAAGCAACTACCCGCAGTTAGGGCGGTCCCATTTGCTTTGAATACCCGTATATGCATTATTCTTTTACCGGGTGTTTGTCCATTGAAGAATAACTCAAATAGCAGATGATAAAAAAGAGGTGGAAGTAATAGAAAAATAAATTCCCAAGTTCCGGCATCGAACCATTGGGCGATGAGAATCGCAGCCAGTATAAAATACAACCCCATAATAACGGCATCGAAGAAGAATGCCAGAATGCGATCGGCGATACTCGCAACGGGAAACTGAAGAGATACGTTTTGAGTAGTGTTTAGTTCAATGGTTTCCATTGGCTTCTGTGGTGTGTTTGGTGAAGCTATATACAAGCATTTTATTAATCCTACTAATTGATCAACAATTTTTATGTTTAGATCTGTACTTTTTATGCGTATAAAACGAATCTAAGTTGTTGGTATGTTGGAATTCGCAACATTTCTTAAATAGCTGGGTTAAGCAGAGAGGGCACACACAAATGATTATAAACAAAAGTTTTCATTAAAAACATTGGCGCTGTATTATGAAAACAAAAGTAATAAAAAAATACTTTGTTTTAATGTAGGGTAAAACGCGGCCGTTAATGATTTTCCAAAAGGGATATTAACATAGCAGTTCTTTTTAAGTTTCAAAATTGAAGAATCGGTTTTCTGAAATCGTGTTTTTTTGTTTAATTTGGTCCATTGGAAAAATGTTTTGCAAATGCGGGAGATATCTTTTATTCAACAGAACCGTGAACGTTGGCAATCTTTTGAAGAAAAAATTGCTAATCCGCATCAGATGAGCCCCGATGAGCTGGCAGATCAATACATTCAGTTGACCGATGATCTGTCTTATGCCAAAACGTTTTATCCCGAGTCTTCGATCGTCGGGTATTTAAATTCGTTGGGTAGTAAAGCGTATTATCTGATTTATCAAAACAAACCTGAAAAGTCGCGTCGTTTTTTCTCTTTTTGGACTCGTGAACTTCCGGTCGATTTATATGAAAGCCGTTATTATTTTTTATTGTCATTTATCGTGTTTGTTGTTTCTGTAATCATTGGATCCGTTTCAGCCGTCAAAAATGATGATTTTGTCAGGTTGGTGCTCGGAAATCAGTATGTTAATATGACACTGGATAACATAGAGAAAGGTGACCCTTTGGCTGTTTACCGCCAGATGGGCGAGGTTCCTATGTTTTTAGTGATAACAGGGAATAATATTTTTGTCTCCTTTGTGGTTTTTGTTTTTGGGTTGCTTAGTCCTTTGGGGACCATGTACCATTTGTTTAGAAATGGTGTCATGATAGGGGCGTTTCAGGCTTTTTTTTATCAGCATTCATTATTGACAGTTTCTTCTCTTGGCATATTTCTCCATGGAACGTTGGAATTGTCAGCGATTGTACTGGCAGGAGGAGCTGGAATTCTTTTGGGAAAAAGTTTCATTTGGCCGGGATCGCTTCCACGAAAAAGTGCTTTTATTAAAGGCGTAAGAAAAGGGACAAAAATCATGTTAGGCCTCGTACCTTTTTTTATGATAGCCGGTTTTATAGAAAGCTTTATTACCCGATATTATAATCAGATCCCTTTAATCGTTAATTTGGTGATTATAATAATATCTTTGGTTTTGATTCTTGGCTATTTTATTTATTACCCCATTTATATCCACAAGCATTACAACTCATAAAAATGGTTCAATATGAACAAACAAGAAATTGAATTAAAAAAGGAGAGGAATTTTTCCGAAGTTTTTAATGCGTCGTTTGAATTTATTACCCAGGAATTGAAAATGTTCAGCCGCGTTATAGGATTATATGCCGGAGTTCCTATAGTTATTGCGGTAATCATGAATGCCTATTTTACGCAGGATACTTTTACCTCGATATTACGAATGGTGCAGGGCAACAATATGGAGAACCCTAGTACTTCCATGGGGCTGATTTTTTTAACGATGTTTTTTGCGGTTTTAGCGCAACTGTTTATTAACGGTCTTGTTCCGGCCTATTTTGGAGAATATGAAGAAAAAGGTAAAGGAAATTTTAGTTCTGTAGACGTTTGGAAAAGATTTATTCGAAATTTTGGTGCAATCATAGGGTATAGCATTGTAGTCGGGATTATATTGGTTTTTGGATTAGTTTTTTTTATTATCCCCGGAATATATCTTTTCGTACCCTTGTCCTTGGTTCTTTATGTAAAAATCATTGAAGGAAAAGAATTTGGAGAAACCATTAGTCGCTGTTTTAAATTGATCAGAAGGAGATGGTGGATTACTTTTGGTATAATGATTATAGCTTATGTTATTGTTTCGATAGTCAGTACATTGTTTTCTTTTCCTGCTATGATTGTGGCAGGGATAGAAGGCTTTCTTGTGGGAGGTGGACATCAGGATGCCGAAAGCAGTAAATCTCTCGTTTTTATTTTAACCACAATTGTGGGCAGCCTTGGACAATATCTGATCTATCCGGCCTTGTATGTGATTATAGCTTTTCAGTATTACAATCTTAGGGAACAAAAGGATCGAGAAGTTTTAATGAGTAAAGTATCAGCGATTAATCCGGATGCCTAATGCTGAAATTCCTGCCTTTGATATTACTTTTATTTCTGACTTCTTTTTCTGCAGAGGGAGAACCAGAAGATTCTTTGTCCATATCTTCTCATAGTGTCGTTCGGGTTTGGGATGAAGGTAAGGTAAATGTCAGGTCTATCCCTCTTGAAAAGATTAATGACTGGTCGAAACAATCCCGATATAAATACGATCGGGATCAGGGACCCAATTTTCTGGAATATATATTAATGCATTTGGTTGGTTGGCTTATTTTAGTCGCCGATGGTCGCCCGTGGTTTTTTTATCTCTTTTTGGCTCTTGGTGGGTTGTTCGTTATCTTTTTATTGCTGAGATTTTTGGATGTTCCATTTAGCAGGTTGTTTATGTTGTCTCGTCGTCAGAATACAGCGACCCTGCAATTTGGGATTGAAGATCAGAAGATTTCTGCGGAAAAACTTCATGAGATGCTACGCTTGTATCGTTCCAATGGGGTTTATAGAGAAGCAGTGAGAGTCTTGTTTCTGTTATATCTTCAGGAGCTTCAAAAGAGAGGTGAGGTCGTTTTACGGAATTACAAAACCAATTTGGACTATTTTCGTGAAATAGGGAATAGGGTGGAGAAAGAGAAATTTCAAAAGTGCAGCCATCTGTTTGAGGTGATTTGGTACGGTCATATTGATATTTCAGGAGAACAGTACGAAATGATTGAAAGCTCATTCAAGGAAAAGAGAGGAGGTGAATTAAAATGAAACCTCTGTCTCGAAAGGAGAAAATCCTGACCCAATTGGTCGGAGCCGGTTTTTTGTTACTTATTGTTGCTGCTGTATTTGCACCCGCTCCCTTGGACTGGAGTTACAGTTTTTCCAGAAGTGATGATATCCCCTTCGGTGACAAATTGGTTTTTGAGTCATTGCCCGATCTTTTTCCCGGAGAGGAAATCGTTACATCCTGGACTGCTCCCCATTTTTTTCTGGATGATAAGATTCCTTTGAATACGAATTTTATATACTTGAACGGGCGTATTAAGATGGAATTAGCCGATGTTGAGGCTTTGCTTAAAACCGCCGAAGCAGGGAGTCATGTATTTATAGCTTCAGAACGCGTGTACGGGGTCTTGGCTGATACTTTTAAGTTGAGCTATAAGCCAGAATTTGTGGGTGATATGGACTTTTTTTCCAAAGATTCGGTGGGCTTTTTTTTCGCCAATAATAAATTGAAATCGGGATTTGGTTATTGGTATCCCAAATGGATGACCCGGTTTTATTTTAATCGTTATGATACTTCACGTGTTACGGTATTGGGACATGATGATAAGGGGAATGTCAACTTTATTAAGACGAAAATAGGGAAAGGCTATTTCTATTTTCATTGTAATCCCCTAGCATTTACTAATTATCATCTTTTATCGCGAAACAATGGGGAGTATATTTGTAAGGCATTATCTTATCTTCCGGTGCAATCTACGGTATGGGACGAATACTACAAGCCGGGTTCAATGCATTCTGAAGGTCTTTTCGATTATGTTTTGAATAATCGATCTCTTCGGTTGGCTTGGTATTCCATTTTATTTGGCGTTTTGTCATTGTTTATTTTCGGAAGTAAACGGGTTCAACGGCCTATTCCTGAGATTAAAAAGCCTAAGAATAGCTCTCTTTCTTTTGTGGATACAATTGCCAAATTGTATTACAGACGACAGGATCATCTGGATATTGCACGCAAAAGATTTACTTATTTTCTTGAATTCCTGAGGACAAAGTATTTTGTTAATACCAGTTCTGACGAAAGCAGGATCATTGCGGAGGTATCACTAAAATCCGGTATTTCTGAACGTTCTGTGGCTTCTCTGTTCCAGATGGGAAACCGATTAGGTGATTTGCATCAGATTTCGCAAGAAGATCTTGAGCATTTTAACAGACAAATTGATTTTTTTTACAATAATTGTAAATAGTTATGGTGTTAGATAATTTACCAGATAATGATGATAAGTCATTGTTCGAGAATCGGCTGAATGTTGAAGAACTGAATCATGCGGCATTCAAGATTCGGAATGAGATTGGAAAAGTGATAGTGGGACAGGAACGTGTCCTGGATTATTTAATGACGGCGTTGCTGGCAAATGGACATGTTCTTTTGGAAGGAGTGCCGGGCATTGCTAAAACCATGATTGCCAAATTACTTTCCAAATGTATTAATACGGGGTTTTCCAGGATACAGTTTACCCCTGACCTGATGCCTTCTGATGTTTTGGGAACCATGGTGTTTCATTCCGGTCGTTCAGAGTTCGAGTTTAAGAAGGGACCGATTTTTTCCAATTTGGTTCTAATTGATGAGGTTAATCGTGCTCCGGCTAAAACTCAGGCAGCCCTATTCGAAGTTATGGAAGAAAGGCAGGTGACTATTGATGGAGTGACGCATCCGATGGTGTCTCCTTTTATCGTCTTAGCCACTCAAAACCCTGTAGAGCATGAAGGGACTTATCGACTTCCTGAAGCTCAATTGGACCGATTTCTCTTTAAAATAAAACTGGATTATCCTTCGGTTGATCAGGAAGTAACTATTTTGCAAAATGCCCAGCAGCGTGGCAGTATAATTGAAACAGAAGAGGTGTCGCCAGTCATCACAGCCAAAGAGATTCTCGATTTTCAGGAGTTGGTCACCAGAGTAAGGGTTGACCATGATATTATTAGTTATATTGCCAAAATAGTAGACAAAACCCGTAACAACAGCGATTTGTTTTTAGGAGCCAGCCCACGAGCTTCCCTTGCTGTGTTGCGATCGGCCAAGGCTTTCGCTGCATTGGAAGGACGGGATTTTGTGACTCCTGAGGATATAAAGGAGATGATAGTCCCAGTTCTGAATCATCGAGTTATTTTAACTCCGGAAAGGGAAATGGAAGGGCTTCATCCCGAAAACGTGATCCGACGAATTGTCGACTCCATTGATGTGCCCCGATAAAGTTATGGGGTTAAGGAAGATTATAATGGTTTGAAATTTAGAAAATCAGTTGAGGTTTAAAGCTATTTTTATTGCATCAATGATTATTAAGTCGATATATCTACGCAAGAATTTTTATTATGGGGTATCCCTTGTTAGTGGGCTTTTTCTGCTGGGACATTTTTGGAACCTTTTTTTCGTTTTGGGGATAGTGGGTGTGTCGGCATTTTTTGCATTGATTATTGTTGATCTGATTATTCTTTATCGAGAGAATCATAATGTTTTAGAAGGTTCACGAAAGCATTCGGATCGATTTAGCTTTGGAGACCCCAATACAGTGGTTATAGAGGTCAGAAATTTGTTGCCACTGCGAATTCGATGTGAAGTAATTGATGAATTGCCACCACAGTTTCAAATCCGGGATTTTTTTCGAAAAGGTTGGCTTCTCCCGGGGGAAGTCTGGTCATTTTCCTATACGTTGCAGCCGTTAGAAAGAGGTGAATATGAATTTGGGAATCTTAATGTTTTCATCTCCACGCCTCAGGGGATGCTGTCTAGAAGAATAAATGCCGCCGGAAAGGCAAAAGTGAAGGTTTACCCTTCTTTTATGCAAATGCGGAAATTTGAGTTAATGGCTTTTTCTAACAGGCTTAGTGATGTGGGAATTAAAAAAGTGAGAAAGTTTGGTCATCAGATGGAGTTTGATCAGATCCGTGAATATATTGAGGGGGACGATATTCGGACTATTAATTGGAAGGCAACCGCAAGAAGAGATCATTTGATGGTCAATCAGTATCAGGATGAAAAATCGCAGCAGGTTTTTTCATTAATTGATATGGGACGGACGATGAAAATGCCTTTTGAAGGAAAATCTTTACTTGATTATGCTATCAACACTTCTCTTGTGCTTTCAAATATTGCAATGTTGAAACATGATAAAGCCGGATTGATTACCTTTAATGAGAAAGTCAGGTGTTTGCTTCCTGCCCAAAGGGACCCCAGACACCTGCAAATAATTATGGAGATGCTTTATAGTCAGCAGACAGGATTTCTTGAACATAACCTCGAGGCATTGTATGCAACTGTTCGGCACAAAATTCCACAACGAAGTCTTTTAGTTCTTTATACCAATTTTGAGAGCTTAAAATCAGCCCATCGAGAAATGCCTTTGCTTAAAAGGTTGGCCGCCAACCATCTATTGGTGGTTGTTTTCTTTGAAAATACAGAAGTCGAAAAATTGATTCACAATAATGCTGAAGATATCGAAGATATTTATCGGCAGACCATCGCTGAAAAATTTATTTTTGATAAAAAATTAATTGTTAAAGAGCTTGAGAGAAACGGAATTCAGGCGATTCTAAGCAAACCTGGAAAACTAACTGTTGCAACCATTAATAAATATCTTGAATTTAAATCCAGAGGGTTAATATAATGGATGCCTGAATGATTTATCTTTAGAAATTGAATCCGAAATTAAAGTACCATCTTAAGCGTTGATCAACATTATTGCTGCCAACGCCCAGTTGAAGGGGCCCCAGAAAGCTGTTGTATGCCATTATGAGTCCATAACCAAAGACTTTTTCCGTTTTGTAGAAATTTATATGCTCTATGACTTGTGGAAGATTTGAATCGGACATCAGAAAGCCACCTACTGCACTAATATGGATTTGTTTCATGTAGTTATAGCGGAGGTTTATTTCTCCTAAAGCAAAATCTTCTGCAATATTTTCCCGAAAGGAATAACCCATAAAATGGACCTCATTGTTTCTGTTGTTGAATGGTAGCCCACCAATAAAGGTCAGCCCGAGTAAGGGTTGAGGACGACTGATGATTTGTCCGGAGGCTCTCATTCCGATTGTTAACCTAGAGGTTAATGGGATAAATTTGCGAATATTCCCATTCAGGGTGAAAAAGTTTTGGTAAGGACATGCCGTGACGGGTGAAACCATTTCCTCCCCTTGTTCAGATCCTTTGTAGAGTTGTTGGGCATCTAGGTTAAATTTATAGCTGAGTTTAATTTCGGATCCTTTAATCGGGAAGTAGCGGCGATCGATAGAACTGTAGATAAAATCAAAATTGGATGATAAAAACTGATTTCCAAATCGTTCAACTCCGGCATTTAATATTTCAAAAAAACCGGTATTATTTTGAAGGGTAGACTTGGAGAGTCTGACGTAAATGTCCGTTTGCCATTTTGTGCCAAGTGCAGTCATAAAACCCAATCGAGCAGAAGAGAAGCTATGCTTAAAGGTTCCATACTTCGATCCATTGTCTAGATAGACAGGAAGTTTGTTCGTTTCGAATTCACCACCCAATTTAATGGCTGTGGATTGCCGTTGTCCCATGAAATTGGTTTGAGAAAAACATATTCTTGGAGACTCCGAAATGTCGGTGGTAAAAGATGTTCTGGATGCCTGTCCAATCAAATTTCTTAGTGTTAGATTTGCCATCAGGCCTGCTTTGTTTTCATTATCAAAATGGATCGAAAATTTCGCCTTCCCTTTAGGGCTCTCTTCCAGATTTAAAGAAAGTAAATAGCCTGACTTCAACGGGGTCAAATCATATGTTACGTTTTCGAAATATCTGGTTCCCATTGATTTCTTGAGCCCTTTGTCTAGTGTTTGGGGGGTAATAGAGTCTCCTGGTTTAATTCCCATATGCCCTATCAAGAATTGACGATTGGAATTTTGCAATCCTTTGATAGAAATTTGGGAAACTTTAATTTTCTTGTTTTTAGGGATGTCTATTTGAGGTCTTTTTTTATGTATTTTAAGTGAATCGGCCAATTGTCGAATTTGTGTGATTTTTTCCCGTGCAGCAATTTCACCCAAATTAATTATTTTGGGAGCATCGAAGAAACTTCCTGAATTAAAATTTTTAAGATCCGGGGAGATGAGCAAATCGGTATGTCGGATGGCTCTGCGGGTCGACACATTTCCTGCAATCGTCGCCGAAGCCATTAATATTTCAGGAAAAGTTTTTAATTCTTCATCAGGACCATCCTGAAAGCCGACATTTACACCGATGATGATGTCTGCCCCCATTTGTCGGCATAATCGGACCGGGAAATTATTCAGTATTCCGCCATCAACTAAAAGAAGCGTGTCAATTTTTACCGGCGAAAAAACGGTTGGGATGGACATGCTGGCACGCATGGCAGTAGCAAGATCTCCGTTACTGAAAATAAATTCCTGCCCACTATTGAGATCGGCAGCAACACATCGAAAAGGAATGGGCAAATGATCAAAATCTTTAATATCTGCAACGTGCCAAGTTAGATTGGAGAAAAGAGCACTAATCTGCTGGCCTTTAATGAGACCTGACGGAATTTCTAGTCCATTTTTGGATATGGAAAACTCGGCCTGGTAGCGATTATAATCTTCTTTTTCATGTGGTGAAATACTGGTAAGTGGCAGTTCATCACTAAGTAAACGCCCCCAGTCAACATGATTGACAATGGAATCAAGTTCACGGGCACTATATCCTGCAGCGTAAAGGCCACCTATGATACTCCCCATGCTGGTCCCTGTAATATAGTCAGGGATAATACCTTCTTCTTCCAGCACTTTGAGTACCCCAATATGGGCAAGCCCTTTGGCACCGCCACCACTTAATACGAGACCTATTTTTGGATCAGATTGTGGGGGTTGGGCAAAAAAATTAACGGTTATTATGCCAAGGGTAACAAAAAGCAAAAAAATTTTCTTTTTCATTGCGTCAGAAGGATTTCTACAAAAGTAAAAGAATCCTATGAGCTTATGGCAATCTGGATTTAATATTTAGTTTAAATACTGTTTCATTCTGGTAAGGAGGCGTTGAAAAGCCTTAAAATGTTAATGTAATTCTAGTGCTTTGGTTACCATGCGAAGTGTATCCGTCGGTGAAAGCGCCGATGTATCAGCAATGATATGTGATTGATGATAATATGGGGAACGTTCCGATAGTCTAGTGTTAATGAATTGTCGGAGCTCAGATTCTTCTTTTTCGGCGATTAGTGGACGTTTACTTCTTGCAGGGAGAAGACGCTTTAATAGATGTTCCGGATCAACTTTAAGATAAATGGTTATTCCATGACGGTTCATGAAAGACATATTGTCGAAAAAACAGGGTGTTCCGCCACCTGTAGCTATAACTACATTTTTCATCTCCCCTGTAGAAAGTAATGCTTTGTGTTCTTTCTTCCTGAACTCATTCTCTCCATATTTAGAGAATAGGGATGATATCGATTCTCCTTCTTGCTTTTCTATGAATAGATCAAGATCAATAAATTCCCGATTGAGGGTTTTTGCCAGCAAACTTCCAAATGTAGATTTGCCGCTACCCATGAAACCTGTTAAATAAATTGGTCTTTTCATTACCACTAATTTAGCGTAGAAATCTATTTCCAAGGATCTCATTCAATAGATGGAAACGTTCAATTTTTTTTTCAATTTTCGAGGAATGCCTCTTTCTGTTCTTCGTTCCTTGTCTTATCAGTAAACGTTCAACAGGCGTGAAAGAGATTTTCTGGATTTTAATGGGGATTAGATATCCTGTTCATAGTGTATAGTTTTTAGAAAATCGACATTTGACCTTTGTCCTCATCCTCCTCAATTTTATTATTATCATCAGAAGGCTCCGGTTTTGAGGGCTCTTTGATAATAGGCTCAAGTTCCATGATTTTTTGAACCTGGAACGTAGTTAGTCTTTTCCCTCGTGCTCTCCAGCCTTTCACATTGATGAATTCGGCGACTTCTACAATCATTTTTTCACGGTTTTTGTCTTCTCCACCAAATTTGATTTCCAAGCGTGGATAACTGACCTGGGTCAGTTTTACCAAGTGGGACTTTGGATTGTCCCCGATAAAGCGTTGTGGTTTGCTAACCGATTCCACCTGGAATCTTTTTACGTAATAATAATTCTGGTCTGCATCAAAGTAAACCGCTGACCAAACTGTGTCTGGATTAAATTTCTCGATGAACAGAATGTTGTCCTCGTAATGATTCGTTAGATCGTAGTTGGTTTGGAAAAAATAGCCGGTTTTGGTAATAATTAAAATTTGATCCCCAGGATGGAATTCTCCAAGATATTTGCCTCTTTCATCCACATTGAGACGCAGGATTTCCGGTTCGAACCAAATTTTTCGTCCGCCTAATGTACTTTCTCCTTTTTTCTTTAAAACGATTTTGTGGATGTCGTATTTAGAGAGAATATTTCCTTGTGCTCCACGCCCTTTTATGGCCTGTTCGGCCATATCAAATTCAAAGATTTGGTTTCTGAGTCTGGGACGAGGTTTAAGGGTTACTTTCAGGACTTCTGCTTCGCCATTTGGGTTGGCGCTAAAATATAGAATTTCAGAGCCGTTTGTTCCCTTGGTCAGATTGTACTCTTTGTCACGAGTGACACTTGTTACGGCAAAACGCTTCACATAAGCGTTCCCTCGTTTCCCATCTCGATAGACCACATTATATATTGTTCGGCTGTCGTTTCGTTTAAATACAGCAATATGAATGATGTTTTTACCAACAAAAGCTTTCTCTTGTACTTTTGTCACCAGATATCTTCCGTCTTTATAGAAGATGATGATATCGTCAATATCTGAACAATTGCAGACAAATTCATCTTTTTTCAGTGCAGTTCCAACAAACCCGTCCTTGCGATTAATGAAAAGTTTTTCATTTTTTACAACTACTTTGGAGGCTTCTATGTTTTCGAAGCTTCTAATTTCTGTCATACGGGGATGTTTGGCACTGTATTTCTTTTTTAATCCCTTGAAATAATCAATAGTATAGGGGATGATGTTTTGAAGGTTATATTCCACTTGTTCCAGCTCTTCCTCCAGGGATGAAATGTATTCATCTGCTTTTTTTGAATCGAAGCGTGAGATTCTTTTGATTTTAATTTCTGTTAGTTTGATGATATCCTCTCGGGTGACTTCTCGTTTTAATAATTTTTTGTAGGGTTCGAGTCCGTGATCAATGGTCTGGATAATCGCTTCATATGTTTCGCATTCTTCTATGCGTTGGTAAATTTTGTGTTCGATAAATATTTTTTCTAAAGAAGAGAGGTGCCATGCTTCTTCGAGTTCGCCCTTTCTGATCTCCAATTCCCTGGTCAGCAAATGAACTGTGTGGTCGGTGTTGGCCTTAAGGATTTCACTGACGGGCAGGAACACCGGTTTGTCATTTTTAATTACGCATGCGTTTGGTGAAATGGAAAGCTCACAATCCGTGAATGCATAGAGTGCGTCGATGGTTTTATCAGGGGAGGTGTTGGCTGGTAGGTGAACGAGTATTTCAACTTTGTCGGCTGTGTTATCGTCTATTTTCTTGATTTTTATTTTTCCTTTCTCATTGGCTTTGAGGATGGATTCAATGAGGGTGGTTGTGTTTTTGCCGAAAGGAATATCAGAAATTACCAGTGTACGGTTGTCGAGCTTGCTGATTTTGGCACGTACTTTTACTGCACCACCTCGCAGTCCATCATTGTAGCGGGAAACATCAATCATTCCTCCTGTTGGAAAGTCGGGGAAAAGTTCAAAGGGCTGACCTTTCAAATAGGCAATAGATGCATCGATAAGCTCTGCAAGGTTGTGTGGCAAAATTTTAGATGCTAATCCAACCGCAATACCTTCTACTCCCTGTGCCAACAGCAGGGGAAACTTGACTGGCAACGCTACGGGTTCCTGATTACGGCCATCATAGGATGGTTTCCATTCCGTTGTTTTGGGATTGAAGACCACCTCCAGTGCAAATTTGGTAAGACGTGCCTCTATGTATCTGGGTGCCGCGGAGCTATCTCCTGTAAAAATATTGCCCCAGTTTCCCTGTGTATCAATGAGCAGATTTTTTTGTCCTAGTTGAACCAATGCGTCCCCGATTGAAGCGTCTCCGTGCGGGTGATACTGCATTGTATAACCAATAATGTTAGCGACTTTGTTGTAGCGACCGTCTTCCATCCGGCGCATGGCATGCAATATACGCCGCTGAACAGGTTTTAATCCGTCATTGATGTGGGGAACTGCACGTTCAAGTATAACATACGATGCATAGTCGAGAAACCATGATCGGTACATCCCCTGAAGGGGGGTTATTTTGACCCCCTGAGTGTCGGATTCATTTTCGGTGTTTTTTCTATCTTGCTCTTCTTCGTTATTATTCTCTCCGTTGTTCTCTTCGGGTATTCCCGGGAATTTATTGTTTTCGTCACTCATTTCTTAAAGCATTTCTTCGTCAACCACCAGGTTATCTATGATGAAATTTTGCCTGTGGGGTGAATTCTTCCCCATATAAAATTCTAAGAGTTCTTTAAATGCATCTTCTTTTTTCATTTTCACCGGTTCTAGGCGAATGTCCTTTCCAATGAAATGTTTGAATTCATCGGGAGAAATTTCCCCTAGCCCTTTAAATCTGGTAATTTCAGCGTTTTTCCCAATTTTTTTTATGGCATTGATGCGTTCCTGCTCTGTATAGCAATAGAATGTTTTTTTGTTGTTTCGTACTCTGAAAAGAGGTGTTTGAAGAATAAACAGGTGCCCGTTTTTTATAAGCTCAGGAAAAAATTGCAGGAAAAATGTGAGCAGCAACAGTCGTATGTGCATGCCGTCCACATCGGCATCCGTAGCTATGATCACCTGATTGTAACGAAGCGCCTCGATTCCTTCTTCAATGTTGAGTGCTGCCTGTAGAAGGTTAAACTCCTCGTTTTCATACACGATTTTTCTGCTAAGACCGTAAGTGTTGAGTGGCTTCCCCTTCAGACTGAATACTGCCTGGGTGGTAACATCACGAGCTTTGGTGATAGATCCGGATGCGGAATCTCCCTCTGTAATGAAAATTGAGGTTTCCATTTTGCGTTCGTGGTTGGTGTTAAAATGAATGCGACAATCACGAAGCTTTTTATTGTGCAAACTCACCTTTTTGGCCCGCTCACGAGCAAGTTTTTGAATGCCGGAGATCGCTTTTCTTTCCTTTTCGGATTCCAGAATTTTTTTATGCAGTATTTCAGCTATTTCAGAATTTTTATGCAGGAAGTTGTCCAGTTTTTCTTTGACAAATTCCATCATATAATTCCGAATAGACACACCGTCGGGCGACATATCTTTGGATCCCAACTTGGTTTTTGTTTGAGATTCAAAAACCGGCTCCTCTATTTTAATACTTACCGCAGCAACAAGTCCAGATCGAATATCTGAAACGTCAAAATTTTTGTTGTAAAATTCCCTTATGGTTTTTACATAAGCCTCACGGAATGCCTGTAAATGGGTTCCCCCCTGGGTCGTATGCTGGCCGTTTACAAAGGTGTAATACTCTTCTCCGTATTGATTGCAGTGAGTTACAGCAATTTCCAGGTCGTCGTCTCTAAGTGAAATTATTGAATAGAGACCGGTTTCAGTCATTTGCTCATCCAAAAGATCAAGCAGTCCATTTTCTGATTTATAGACTTCGTCATTAAAATGAATGGACAGCCCGGCGTTCAGATAGGTGTAATTCTTGAGAAGAGAAATTATATACTCATCTTTGAATTTGAAATTAGTAAAAATGGAACCATCAGGAATAAATTCCACATAAGTACCATTTGATTCTTTCGAGGGTTCAACTGAAGCTTCCTCTATCAGCTCACCTTTACTGAATACTACTCGTTTGGTCTCCCCATCTCGAAAAGCCTGGATGACAAAATGTTCTGAAAGGGCGTTAACCGCCTTGATTCCAACTCCGTTTAGACCTACTGATTTTTTAAATACTTTACTGTCATATTTGGCACCGGTATTCATTTTGCTCGAAACATCCAAGACCTTTCCAAGAGGGATGCCTCTTCCAAAATCTCTCACTGAAACTTTGGTGTCTGAAAGCCGAATTTGAATTTTTTTGCCAAAGCCCATCATAAACTCATCAACAGAGTTGTCCAAGACTTCTTTGAGAAGAACATAAATCCCGTCATCAGCAAAAGTTCCGTCACCGAGCTTGCCGATATACATTCCAGGTCTTTTTCGAATGTGTTCTTTCCAATCGAGTGTGCGTATGGTTTCTTCTGAATAGTTCTGCACCATTTTGCTTCTTGTTTAGGTCTTATCTATAGTAATCAACCTTTTTCTTGTCGATCTGCTTTGCTGCTTTAAAATGCTTTCCGATTCAGACTGTGAATTACCCTGGATTGATTGATAATTGGTTCTGCATTAGACAGAAATATGTCAGGTCAGTCCGTCCGAGGCGAATAATCCTTCCCGGAAAATTCTTCCAAATATAGTTAAAAGGAAAATTCTATCGTAATGAAGTTTGAGGCAAGAAACAATTTATTGGTGCTAATCAGGTCGTTCCAATTTTATTTTATCGTATCAGTTCATGTCTGTTGGTGTCCAGTTTTAGGAAAATAAACAGCAATATCGTGAATCCCCAGAATGAAGAACCTCCGTAACTGAAGAATGGGAGGGGAATCCCGATGACAGGTGCTAACCCGATCGTCATTCCAATGTTAATGGCCATATGCACAAAGAATACTGCCACAACACTATAACCGTAAATCCGACTGAAATCGGAGTGCTGTTGCTCGGCCAGATATATGATTCGAATTAGGAGGCTGAGAAATAAAATAATCACGAATAAAGTTCCTAAAAAGCCCCATTCCTCGCCCACTGTGCAAAAGATAAAATCAGTACTTTGTTCCGGAACAAAATCGAATTTTGTTTGTGTCCCCTGTAAAAAACCTTTCCCCGAAAAACCTCCGGATCCAATGGCTATTTTTGATTGATTAACATTATAACCTATGCCCAAAGGATCGTTTTCCAGGCCTAGTACTACAAGTATTCGGTTCTTTTGATAATCAGATAGTACTGAATGGAATACATAATTTGTAGAATAGGTATAACTGATCATTAACCATAGTAACAAAAGCCCTACTCCCAGGCGCGGTAATCGTTTGAATAGTGACTGTAGGATTAGAAATAAGGATGTTATCCCAATGCTTATTACAAGGGGCCAAATATTATCTATCTCTTTTTTTAATACGATGGAAAGGCCCAGAATGATTAAAAAAGAACTTGCCGTTATTCCAATAGAGATTACTGCAAGTTTTTTCTGAATGGTATAGAAAACAAAAGCGGCAAACACTAAAAATAAAGCCACCAAAATGAAAATGGTGTCGTATAAAAGCGACAAAACAAAAACAATTAACGCCAGAATCCCGAGAACAAGCACTATCGGAGGCATCCCTTCCCGAAAAAACACAAGAAAAAAGGCAAAATAAACCAATGCGGATCCTGTGTCATTTTGAAGTAGGATGATTAATGCCGGTAAAAGAACGACGATTCCCATTTTTAGTAGGTGGCGAACTTTATTCATTTGAAAGTTGTATCGACTCATCACCCTTGCAATGGCAAGACTTGCTGCCACTTTGGTGAGCTCCGCCGGCTGAAAACGAACCATCCCTATTCTGAACCAGGCTTTTGCTCCATTTATTTCTATTCCAAAAAACAGGGCTAACAGTAGAAACAGAATCGAAAGTCCAAAAAAGATGTAAGCAAACTCTACAAAGAATTTGCTGTCGATAAGAAAAAGAATCCCAATAGTTACAATAGACAAACCAATCCATATCAGTTGTTTGAAAGGTTCTGAAGATAAGTGCCATAGATTGTCTGCTTCGGGATCATAATTGGCAGCATAAATGTTTAGCCAGCCGAAGAAAACCAGAAACACGTAGATTAATACTGTTACCCAGTCAATATTTCGATATGGTTTAATTGTTGCGTTCATGTATCAGGTCGGCTTCTATCATTCGTTTTTCTATCCACTTTCTATTATTATGGATTTTTCTTCTAAGGTACTTTTCAATGACCAGACTGGCAATAGGTGCTCCGTAAGTTGATCCAAAGGAGCCGTTTTCAACATAGACAGCAACTGCAATTTGTGGATTGTCTTTTGGCGCGAAGGCAATAAAAATGCTGTGGTCATCTCCATGTGGGTTTTGTGCCGTTCCGGTTTTCCCGCAGATTGAAATGCCGGGAATTTGAGCAATCCGTGCTGTGCTCCCTTCTCCCCCCCATATAGCCAGTTCCATCCCTTTTATTACCGGTTCGAAATAGGTCGAATCGATATTCACAAAATGCGGTTCCAGAAAACGAGATGGAATGGTGTCATTATCTATTTCTTTGGCAACATGAGGAATAAACCAAAATCCTCTGTTTGCGATGGCGGCAGTCATATTGGCCATTTGCAGCGGGGTGGTTAGCAATTCTCCCTGACCAATGGCCAGCGATACTACCGTTAAAGAACCCCAGCGACCATTATATATTTGATCATAGTATTGGCTATTTGGAACAAATCCTCTGGACTCATTGCTTAAATCTGTTTTTAAACGGTATCCAAAACCAAATTGTACCAAATAATCTTTCCAGACATCCATACCCTTTTTAACAGATCCGTATTGGGAATTGTCTAGAATATTTCTAAAAACATGACAATAGTAAGCATTACATGACATCTGTATTGATTGCGGCAGGTTCAAGGGACTAATGTGATTGTGGCAACCCACCGACAATGAGGGTGTGTGATATCCCATTTGGCAATCATATCGCATTTGGGGTGTCAAAACTCGTTCTTGTAAGCCTATCAGGGCATTGATTGTTTTGAAGGTGGACCCTGGTGGATAACCAGATTGAAGTGGTCGGTTAAATAGCGGATATAGGGTATCATTCGCCAGCTTTGGGAAGTTTTCATTTCGTTTTCTTCCTACGAGAATAGACGGATCGTAGGAGGGCGCCGAAACCATTGCAAGGATCTCACCTGTAGCGGGTTCAATGGCCACAATGCTTCCCACCTTATTCTGCATTAACAGCTCTCCGTATTCCTGAAGCTCTTGATCGATGGTTAGTATCAGATCCTTTCCCGATACTGCCGGGACATCGAATTTTCCTTCCCGGAAGGCTCCCTTTTGTCTGCCATGAACATCTACCAAAACATATTTTGCTCCTTTTTGTCCGCGCAAGGCTTTTTCATAAGATTTCTCAACGCCACTTATTCCCCAGTAATCACCCTGACTGTAATAAGATTGTTTTTTGAGTTGTTCCTCGCCTATTTCTCCAAGATAACCTAGGATATTAGCCGCAATGGGAAACTCGTAATTTCGAACAATTCTTTGTTGGGCAAAAAATCCTTTGAATTTGAAAAGCTTTTCTTGAAAGAAACCATATTGTTCGGCAGGCATTTGCTTGTAGAATACGGAAGGCTGAAAGGATGAAATTTTTCTGGTCCTAAGTTGTTTATTCATCCTTTTGAATAAAGATCTTACTTCCGCAATGTCTATTCCCATCGATTGCGCCAATGCAGCTGTATCTATTTTCCCCAATTCATTGGGAACAACCATAATGTCGTATACCGCCTGGTTTGAAACAAGTAGATTTCTGTTTCGATCATAAATGAGCCCCCTTGCCGGGAATTCTGTGATTTTTCTTCTGGCATTACTTTCAGCCGAAAATTTGTAAGAGGGATCGTACACTTGCAGCATGAAAAGCTTTATGGCAAAAACGATGGCCACAAAGATCATGATAAGACTAATTACAATGGTACGGTTGTTTATTTTTCCCACTTAGCTGACTGTTTTTAGTTGTGCCCTGATTTATTGCTGGCAAAAAGCATAGCAATAAAAATAAATATCATTGAAGCTATGGTGCTTAAAATGCTTTTCCATAAAGTAGCGAAAAAATCTTCCCTGCTAAATGACTCTACATAAAATAGAAATAAATGGTGAGTAGCAACCATAATGATAGAATACTTAAAAAACCATCCGAAACCATAATCGGCAGGGACAGGAAGAGTGCCGTTTTCGTAGCCGTCGCGAGGAGAAAAGGAACTGAGAATAAATGGTCGCAGAAAGGCCATAAATAAAGTGGCAGAGGCGTGAATGCCAGGAGTATTCATGAAAATGTCGATGACCATTCCTGTGATAAATCCTAGAACAAGCAATAACCAACGAGGCGTTGAAAAGGGTAAGGTTATTAGGAATAAAATATACAAATAAGGATTCATGAAAGCACTTAACTGAAGATTATTCAGTAGTAATACCTGAATCAGCACAAATGCTACAAAGTTGAATAAATATCGGGGCAACCAGTTAATCATCTTCAAATTGTTTTTCAAGTTCTCGTTGTTCTTTTACATCTGTCTTTTCTACAACATGAACATATTGCAATTGTTTGAAATCTACTGATAATAAAACCCTTATGTTGTAAAAGCTTTCTCCCTGGTCGATAGATATTTCATCAATGGTTCCAATTAATATATCTTCCGGAAATATGGCGGAGAATCCGCTGGTTACGACGGCATCTCCTACGGAAGGCGAAGCATGTGCCGGTATACCACTCAACATGGCGTAACGGTAGTTTAAACCTTGCCAGTTTAAAGATCCGAAGAAGCCCGTTTCTCGGATTCGTGCAGAAATGTGTAGTCGGGTATTTAATAATGAGATAACAGTGGCATAGTTGTCGGAAGCATTAAGAACAACACCCACTAAACCTCGGGAAGAAATAACTCCCATGTCGGGTTTTAATCCGTCTTTTTTCCCTTTGTTTAGTGTTAGGTAATTGAAGTGATTGTTTACTGAGTTGTTGATGACCTTGGCGGAAGTGTAATTATATTTCTGATCTCCAATGCTATCGATGGAAAACCTGGTAGCTGGTGTCGAAATTCTAGCAGTTCTTTCAAGTCGGTTTTTTAGTTCTGCGTTTTCCAACGCCAACTCTTCATTGATCTTTTTTAATTGAAAATATTGTGTTACAGAACTGAACCGCTCATAAAAAAAACCAGAAATACTATTGCATGAACTTAGATAAACACTTCGATGATATCCATTATGATTGAAAATGAATGAAAAGCTGATGATTTCCAGTACAAGAAATAACAGCAAAAAATGATTTCGAATGATGAAACGGAAAAAGTTTCTCATCAGATTAATTTAATTCGGGTCATCTCATTAGGAATGAAAACTTATGTCTGTTTTTTAAAGCAATACCGGTTCCACGGGCAACAGCATGTAATGGGTCTTCGGCTATGTGAAATGGGATATTGATTTTGTCAGTTAGACGTTTGTCAAGGCCTCTGAGCAAAGCGCCACCCCCAGCCAAATAAATACCGTTTTTCACAATATCAGCATATAGTTCAGGAGGCGTTTGTTCCAAGGCACTCAAGATGGCAGTTTCCATTTTTGAGATGGATTTTTCCAGACAATGTGAAATTTCTTGATAGGATACTGGTACTTCTATTGGAAGTGCAGTCATCTGGTTAGGTCCTTGAACGATGTAGTCAGCGGGGGGTTCATCCAGTTCAGGAAGGGCCGACCCCACACGAATTTTGATCTCTTCGGCTGTACGTTCGCCAATTTTGATATTATGCTGACGACGCATATATTCCATAATATCTGCTGTTAGGTCATCTCCTGCAATGCGTATGGATTTATTGGTAACAATACCCCCCAAAGAAATGACTGCAATTTCAGTGGTGCCACCACCTATATCTACGACCATATTTCCTTCAGGAGCTTCAACGTCCAAACCTATTCCCAAGGCTGCAGCCATTGGTTCGTAGATCATGTAAACCTCCCGTCCGCCTGCGTGTTCTCCCGAATCTCTTACTGCTCTTAGTTCAACTTCTGTACTGCCGGATGGAACACAGATGACTATGGTTAGGGATGGGGTAAATATTTGATTTTTAGGAGTAATCATTTTTATCATGCCTCTAATCATTTGTTCCGCGGCATTAAAGTCGGCGATTACTCCGTCTCGCAAAGGTCGAATGGTATATATGTTGTCGTGTGTTTTGCCATGCATTTGACGTGCTTTCTCACCAATGGCTTCCAGTTTGTCAGTGCGGCGGTTCAATGCCACAATACTCGGCTCATCCACCACAATTTTGTCGTTTTGAATGATGATGGTATTGGCCGTTCCCAAATCCATCGCCAATTCTTGAGATAAAAACGAAAATAATCCCATTTTGCTTTTGCTTAAATTTATTAGTGTTTAAAGTGTCGGGTTCCGGTAAAGACCATCGACATTTGATGAGCATTACAGAAATCAATTGAATCTTTATCGCGTATCGATCCTCCAGGTTGTATGACAGCTTTTACTCCTGCTTCGTGAGCAATTTCAACCGAATCGGAAAAGGGGAAAAAAGCATCTGAAGCCATAACGGCTCCTTCCATATCGAATTCAAAAGCCTTGGCTTTGGCAATAGCTTGTTTTAAAGCATCAATACGGGATGTTTGTCCAATTCCGCTTCCTATCAATTGTTTGTTTTTGGCAAGAACAATGGCATTGGACTTGGAATGTTTTACTATTTTATTGGCAAATAAAAGATCTTCAATTTCTTTGTCCGAAGGAGCTGAATTTGTAACAGATTTCAGGTCCTCTTTGGCTTCTGTTTTCACATCTCTTTCCTGCACCAAAATGCCATCCAAAAGTGTGCGTGAAGTGGTCGGGGACAGTGCTGAAGGTTTTTGTACCAGTATTATACGGTTTTTCTTTTGTTGTAAAACCTTAAGCGCTTCCTGTTCGTAACCGGGAGCGATAATTACTTCGAAAAATATTTTGTTGATTTCTTTGGCAACTTCTTCATCTATTTTCCTGTTGGCAATGATGATTCCTCCAAACGCAGAAACTGGATCCCCTGCCAGAGCATCCTTCCATGCATCTATGAGGTTGTCACGAGAAGCCAGTCCACATGCATTATTGTGTTTCAAAACGGCTACTGTCGTTTCGTTGAAATCCGACATTAATGAGACAGCAGCATCTATATCAAGGAGATTGTTATAGGAGATCTCTTTGCCATGTAATTGATCAAACAGCTTATCGAAACTTCCGTAAAAGATTCCTTTTTGGTGGGGATTCTCTCCATAACGTAGTGATTTGCTGTCATCATATGCCTGGCGAAAGGCCTGGATCGTATGATCTTTGCTGAAGTAATTAAAAATAGCGGTGTCGTAGTAGGATGATACTGCAAAAGCTGAGGTGGCAAAGAACTGACGGTCTTCCAGAGAGAATTCCCCCTTTTTGAGGTCCAGAAGTTCCTGCAATTTAGGATATTGCTTTTGGGATGGAACAATAACTACATCCTGATAGTTTTTGGCTGCTGCTCGGATCAAGGATATTCCGCCGATATCTATTTTTTCAATAATCTCTGTTTGTGACGCGCCTGATGCCACCGTTTGCTCAAAAGGATATAAATCGACGATGACCAGATCAATTTCAGGTATATCAAATTTCTCCATTTGACTGAGGTCACTCTTTTCTTCTCTTCTGCCAAGAATTCCTCCAAAAATTTTGGGGTGAAGTGTTTTTACTCTTCCTCCCAGGATGGAGGGATATCCGGTAAGTGTTTCTACTGATGTAACTTCAATTCCCAGTTCCTCTATAAAAGATTGAGTTCCTCCAGTTGAATAAATTTTTACTCCCAGACTATTTAATGTCTTTACTATATTGTCCAGCCCCTCTTTGTGATATACAGAGATTAGAGCCGATTTAATCTTTTTTATTCCTGTCATTATTTTTTTGTTGGTCGTTTGGATTGACGCAAAATTAAGAAAAAGAGAATATTTACCAATAATTGGGTGGTAATTTATAATTAACAAGTGTTATTTTGTTTATAATTTTTAGGGTATTTTTTCCACAATGTAGTTTTCTAAATATCTTAAAGTGGTTATTAAAAAATTATTTCTGTTTTTTGCTTTTTTTTCAAAATAATTCAATTTTTCCCTTTCGACGATGGATCCGTTGATGAAAACTAATTCCGGGGTTTTTAAAGCATTAAGGTCCAGCAGGGGGTTTTCTTTAAGAAGGAGCAAGTTCGCTATTTTACCCTCCTCAACGGTTCCAATGTTGGCCATTAATTGGTGGGTTTTGGATATATTTATCGTTGCAGTTTGGATGACTTCGAAATTGGAAAGTCCAGCCTGTTTGTAAAGAGCCAATTCCTGATGGATGGAAAATCCTGGCACTGTAATCCCAATACCGGCATCGGTACCACAAACAATGTTGACGCCGGCATCATGAAGTTTCTTTAGAACTAAAAGATGAAAGTCGTGTTGCTTTTTTATTCTTTGAATTAGTGTTGAATCCTGTTCCCTTGCTGTTGTCCATCTGTTCTGTTGAACTTTGCTGTCCAACATTTTTATGGCTGGGTTTATATAGGATATCAAGTCTCTTTCCAATATAAGATTGTCGGAGAGCATATTGAATATATTGTAAAATACTATAAGAGTGGGACAGAATGAAGTGTGCGGCGAAGATGAAAAGCTGGCAACCACTTCATCCAGTTTTAAAGTGTCCAATTTGTAGTGGAGGGGCTGTTGAACAATATCCTCTGCGTGTTCTATGGTGATTATTTGTGGGTGAAAATGGAAATGATACGGGACTTTTTGAGAGGGATGAGCCACCACTTCCATATTCTGAATTTGAGCTTCCTTCAGGATCGCAGAATAAATATCTTCCGGCAAACCATTATAAGTTTTTATGAAATCATAGCCTCTTTTTTTATAAGAGCGTACCCTTTCGATTCCCTGTTGCGGGGTGAAATTCTGTAGGTTATCGCCACCAATGTTTTCCGGACCGGTAAGCTTAGGTCCTGTGGTGAAAAACTGCGGTGAATGAAGGTTGATTTTTGATATTTGGTCTTTTAGTCTTAAATGAAAAGGCATCCCCCATACATTACGGATGGTGGTTACTCCATTGAAAAGGTATAGGCCCAGTTCGTAACGGTCCCATAAATGTACATGCATATCCGTGAGTCCCGGTAGCAGGAAACCGTTATGGCCGTCAATTATTTTGAGGTTTCCACTCACCTTATCTCCATTTGTAGCATCGTAGATGGCATGGATCAGACCATTTTTGATGTGTACCATTTTCCCGGTTAATATGGTATCAGCGGTCATCGGTATTAGCCGGATATTTTTTATTACATATGATTTTGGGGTGTTATGTTCGATACGGTTCTTTCTTAAATAAAGGGTATTTATTCGGTCTGTTAATATTATAACGGCTATGCTCACAAGCATTAAGCTGATCAATATCCCGGTTGCTGTTGTGATTCGTTTTATTATTTTCATGTTGGTGAGATTTAAATCCATTTCTACATTTGACACAGGGGAATAAGCATCCTGTGGTTAAAATCCTGAATAAAGGATTTAAGGAACGGTCATGTTATCAAAACCGGAAGTGCTTAATTGGGGATAAATTAACAAAAAAAAATTCTATTATCATTTTTTAGAGGTCTGTATTAAAGAATATTATTTGGGGAGTTGTGGGGATGTTGAGGTGAGATGTTGGCGATCTTGGGTAGTGAAATCCGAAAGTCCTTTGATTGAAAAACCGGGGTTTTGAATTTAAATCGGGTTTTCAAGTGCGTTGATTTAGGTAGTTTAAACCCGAATAATGCATTCGAATTTTGTAGTGAGAATTAAAAGTGCAATCAATCAAGAACTTGTTGAAATGAGGCATAGCACCGCTATGGTGAATGGAAACAAGTTAGCTTGCGACTTGATTGGCAGCAATTTTAATTCGTAATAGATTTTCTATTGCATTTTTCGGGTTAAACAAGCATGAAGAGTAAAATTTGTCATAATAAAAATAATAATAGGAAGGACATAGGTGATCTTTTTTTTCCTGCATCTTTATTTTTAGTTATTGTGGATTGGGCGTTCCTTAATGATATGCATCGCATCGAAGCATGCGATTATGTCGCAATGAAACGAGCATGACCAAAATCGTTGGTCACAATAAGAACATGTATAAAAATTAGGTCATGCGAGCTCCATTCGGCCAATAACTTAGGTGAAATTTATCGAATGAATCATTGTCCAAGACGGGTCGGTTTCTTATTATTCAGATATAAATGAATTGGGGTGTTTTTTGCTCATTTCCCGTGAATGATGGACGATGATTTGCATCCGCCATCTGGCCAGAACAAAAAACAAAATGGTTTGAAACCATAAAATAAGCCACTCATCGCTTGCCTGGTAAAGGGTTGTTCCCATTTGATTGATTTTTAGAAAACCACGCACGGCATGGGTAGAGGGTGCAACCTGTGCCAACCATTTCAGGGCGGTGGGAAAAGATTCCCATGGCCAGGAAAACCCAGCCATAAAAATCAGAGGGATAGAGGTGAAGAGTAGTACGATCATGGAGACTTCTCGGTTTTTAAAAAAAGAAGCCAAAAAAAGACCAAGAAAAGCTGATGCCAATAAAAAGGGAATAATGAAAGACAAAATATGCAGCGGATTGCCGTTTTGTGGAATGTGAAACCAACGTATTACCAACACCAACATATAGAACGCAAGAATGAAGTAGATGCTGACATAAGCGCTTGCTTTTCCGAGTACCACACGCACCGCACCCCCACGCCTTTCGGCAAAGGGTGCCAGATAGTGAAAGGCTTTTCTTTCACGGTCGGTTCCACCTAACATACCAATGCCCATGAGCATTGTTTGTTGTAAGATTAGTATCAGTAGTGCGGGCATAACATAGCTGCCGTATCCGCTTGCAGGATTATACAAAGGATAGCTGTTTAATCGGACCTGTTGAGCCGATTTTATCGCTGCTTCTTCGGGTATTCCTGAGGCCATCAATCGTTTTATTTGTACCCCTGCATTAAGTGTGGCCAAAGAGGTTGCAACACCTTGGTAAACTTGCTTGTAGTGTAAAAAGTAGCTGCCATCGCAAAATACCGACAAATGAGCCTGTTCCCCTCGCATGATTTCTTTGGTGAAGTCTTCTGGAATAACCAAGATGCCTTGTACTTTCCCTTCAAAGAAGGCCTGCCTGGCTTGGTTAAGGTCCTCTTTTATCATTTCAATTTTTATCTCTTGTGTGGCATCTACCATTTGCAAAAAATTACGACTGGTGGAGGATTGATCTTGATCTACCACAGCAATGGGGGTGTCAGAGAGTACTTCGGGAGCATAGGCACCAGCATAGATTAAGGGGTATGCAATGGTTGCACCTAAAAAAAGAAGCATAACCCCAAAGTCCGTGAATATTTTTTCATATTCTTCACGCCATATGTCTAACATTTCACGTATGGCTGAAACTATTTTTTCTGAATATTTTCCCATCTGATCACACATTTATAGTTTTCCCCAAAATTTTTTGTCCTGAGCCATGCGTTTTAAACGTCCTGTTACCAAAAATGGAATCAATAAAAAGAGATTCAACGCAACCAGATTAATGAATGAAGAAGTGAGCGGAGCCCCTTTGAGGGCCTGGTCATTAAAAACTTTTAAGTAATGACTGAAAGGGAAGATTTGGCCTGCCACTACATATGCCTTGTACATGGCCTGGTAGGGAAAGGTTAACCCTGAGAAGGTAAAAGCCAGAGCTCCAAATACCGAACTTATGCTCAACGCCATCCGAACACTAGGAAATATAGAAGTAATTAATATTCCTACCGATATGTAGGCAAGGACGAATAATACAGCATTGTATCCTAAAATTAGGTGACTTCCGTTTAACGGAACGTGAAAGTATTGAAACAAAATAGTATAGGTTAGGGTCATTAACAGTCCGTAAATGAAAAGATAGGGAAGCAATTTGCCTGATAAAGCATGAACCATATTTCCCTGTGCCGTAGTTAACCAATCGGCAGCGGTACCTTCTTTTAGCTCTACACCGATGGCATAAACCACCGTTGACATGATGAAAATTTGAAGCATCACCGGCAGGAAACAGGTAACCAGATAATAAAAATAACTGGTATATGGGTTAAATAAAATGTGTTTATCCAGTCTTACCGGCGATACTTTCACCAATGCTTGCAGCGGTTCTTCTCCTTTTTTAACATGCTTTGAATAACCAACCCCGGCAGCAAAAGTGCGAACGGCAGTGGTGATGTCCTTATTAATGAGTCCCCCGGCCACCAAAAAAGCATTATTATAGTAGCTTTTGACGGTTGGCAGATCACCTCGAATCAGATCTTTTTCAAATCCTTCGGGAATTATCACCATGCCATAGGCATCCAATGTTTCAATGTGGTTTTTCCCTTCTAGTGGGTCCGACACTTGAAATGCAATCTCAACTGATGGGGTTGCGTCGATCATTCTAAGCAGGGTGCGTGAGGTGCTGGTCTGATCACCATCATATACAGCAATTGGGAGATCGCGAGGTACCTGTGGGCTGAATAAGGCAACAAAGAAGGCGATGGATATCAGCGGAAATACCAGGGTTAGGAGCAGGTATAAGCGACGACTACCCATGCGCCGTAATTCTCGAAGAGTTACCTGGTACCAACCCATATGTTGTATTTGCTTTATCATTTTTTCAATTGTTTTTTAGTCAAAACAGTCGTCAGTGTTGTATATGCTATCTCTTGGTCAGCTCATCATAATTCAACAGGACGGACATGCCTGGACGCAGTCCTTCGACGGAATCGACAGGAACCGCCCGCACCTCGAATGTTTTCATATCAAAATCTCCTGATGTCTTGGTGGCATTCCAGGTGGCAAAATCGCCCATGGGATTCAGGTAGCTTACCTCAAACTCTATTTGTTGATTTCCCAGGGCGGGAACAGTGGCCGAAAATCTGGTGCCTTTTGGCATGGCACTTAATAATTCTTCCTTTAAATGGAAGGTTACCCATACATCGTTTAGATCAATGATGCTTATCACCGGGAAGCCGGCTGCGATCAATTCTCCCTGTTCTGCCAATACATTGGCTATCTCGCCGTTGATTGGGGCGACAAGGATACGCTCCCTCATGTATGCTTCCACTTCTGATACGGCACCGTCAGCTTGCTGTACGAGGGCTTGAGCTGCCATTTTGTCTTCCTCCCGGGTCCCAGTCATTGCCATGTCATAATTGGATTTGGCGGCTTGTTCAGTGAGTTGAGCTGCCTTCATTTGTGTCTCAGCCTCGTCTCTTTTTTGGGCCGGAACTACACCTTCATTGTATAAGTTGTTTATCCGTTCAAAAGTCTTTTCCATTAATTCGGCAGCGGCTCTAGCTTTGAGCCAAACGTTTCGGGCTGCACGTATTTGTTCTTCGCGGGCTCCTTTTTCAGCCTTTTGGTTTTGAGCCGATGCGGCACTTCTGGCTGCTCTGGCCTGCTGTAGTTTAGCTTCAACTTCGGGGCTGTAGAGCCAAATTAGGGTATCGCCCCGTTTTACTTCCATTCCTTTGCGAACCAATTTTTTGTCTATTCGTGCCGTTAGTTTCGATGCAACTTTTATCTCCGTAGCTTCTACTTGCCCTTGCAATATCATTGGTTCCGGACGGTAAGTGAACCAACCTATCAGTGTTAATAACGTTAAAAGAACTATCAAGGCAATTAAAACAATGACATTACTCCTCTTCATAAGTTCAGTATTATTAGTTGTTGGATTATTTTTTTAAATTCTCTATTTGTTCGGGTGGGTATTGGTTATTCATTCTGCGGTCATAAATTGATCACTACTTCCTGTAATGGCCAAAAGGCTGGCCCAAGCCAGATCATAATTGTACATGGCTTTTAATTGTTCGGTCTTTACCTTGAACAGATTGAGACGAGCATCCACTACATCTGATGATGATGCAAATCCTTCCCGAAAAGCTTTGTTGCGTACCCGGTAATACTCTTCAGCAAATTTTAATGATGCTTGCGTTGATTGGTATTCTTCCAATGCTTTCTGTAATTCCTGATGCACCTTGGTTACCAGTGTTACGATATCCTGCCGAGCTTTTTCTTCTATGGTTACCACTCTTTGTTTTTGTACTTTGGCGGCACTTACTTTCCGGAATTTGGACATCCCATCAAATAGATTGATTTGAAGCCCGACCCCGAAAAACCAATCGGGAATGTATTCCGAAAGGTCATGTTCGTACAGTTCTTTTGTTCCCATTAATGCAACATTGGGTAAAAAAGCCGCTCGTTCTTTTTTTATGCCTAAATCTGCCAGATTTTTTTTGGCATTGAGCAGCTTTAACTGTGGATTATTGGCCAAGGCTTCCACAATATAGTATTGTCTGTCTTTAATGACAGGAACGATAAAAAGCTCTGAGACAGGAACCACATGTCGGTCGGTCGCCAGCGTGTTGCGAAGAGCGGTTTCCATCAATTCAACATCTTTTAGTGCTTTTTTATACTCTCGTGTCGCTTCAGCGAAGGCCACCTCTGCATGCAGTCTCTCGGCTTCTGCCATCATGCCATTTTCCTTCATTTTATTGGCATCGTTCAGGTGTTGCGCCATGCCATCCATTACTTCTTTGCGCAAGTCTGCAACCTGACGGACCAACTGCAGTCCGTAGTAGCGTTGAACCAATTCCACATGTTGTTGTGACCAGGTGTATTCATATTCGTGGTCGGCTTCCTGCATACCTATTTTGGCTGCTTTGTTAGCCAGACGAATCCTACCACCGGCATACAAAGGCCAGTTAACATTTATATCCGCCATGCCAAATTGATCTCTTTGAATCTCTTTGACCCATTCGCCATTTTGAATTTGTTGAAGCCCATCTGATAACCCTGCTTTAATTGTGGAAGAGTAGGTGGCAGGCTCGAATGTGCCAAATTGACTAAGTGTTTCGTACAGTGGTGTTATGGCATCACGTACAGGTGTTAAGTCGAGTTCCAGTGGATCACTCATTACCGAATAGGTAGCTGAAGCACCAATGCTGGGGAAGTACATTCCCGCAGCAGCTTTTTTCTCCAAGTTGGCCCTTTTTTGGTTTAATCTCGCCGATTCAATCATCTGATTTTGAGACTCCATTAGCTCTACAGAGGCTCTGAAATCCAGATACAACGTGTCCGTACCTTGGTCATCTTCTCCGGGCATCGTTCTGGATTCTGCCAATGCCGGGAGTATCAGGAATAGTATTATCAGGCTGTTTTTTTTCATGGCTCTTTTTTTCATGAATTCCTGGTTAATGATTTTTTGATATTGAAATAGTTTGCAACCGTTGAAAATATCTTGGATGTAGGAGTTGGATTGATTTTTATGCCCGAAAGGTCAGAAAATGTTTCTGGAAGGTCGGGATAATGAGTGTTAAGCATAGTCATTTCTGTATTATTTGTCATAGTCATTTTTCCGTTTTATTCCTTCACTGATCAGTAGTACTATTTCGCGCAGCAGTTCACGTGGGTCGCCAGGTAGATTTTCCAAAAGTTTTTGAGGTATGGTGTCTTTGAAATCAGGCTCTGCAATTCGTTGAGCAGAAATCAAAAAAAACACCATTGCTATTTGCGTGCGTCGGTCGGCATGCAACAACCCCAAGCTTACGCCTTTTTCCAGTTTCTTCATGGTACGCTCGACTATGATTTCCCGTTCTGCTTTCCATAATTGGTCATAAGCTTTTGGGAAGGTTCGTTTTAAGTCGTGCAATAGTAGAGACAGTTTATTGACCCAATTACCTACTACTTCCAATTCGGTAAATACTTCATCACGGTAATCTGAGCGTTGCTCTTGCTCTAAAGCCTCCAACTGGGAGTCTATTTCTTTTTGAAAGTTTTCAATTACCATTGTGAGAAGTTCCTCTTTGCCTTTAAAGTGGTTGTAAACTGTTTTTTTGCTAATGCCCAGCTCGGTGGCGATTTCAACCACTCTGACCCGGCTGTAGCCAAACTGAAGGAACCGTTCTTGCGCTTTTCTTATAATTCGTTCTTTCATAAAACCAAATTACACCTTTTGGGTTTTTAGGGTTTCCACAAAGGTACAAAACTTTGATTTGCAGAAAAGAGGTGATCTCTTTTTTAAGCTTTCTTAATGACTCCAATTATTTATTAAGAGAGATAAACGAAATCTTTAATGGATGGATATTTTATTTGGGATGAAGGTGATATGATTTTATGTCGCTGAAGGGCATAAGTGAAGCTGTCCTTCCTCTGAGGACAGCTTTTATGTTATTTTGTTGAAAACGAAAGGTTAATCTCTTCGTCCCATAAATATCATCACATAGTAGGCCAACGTTGCCAATGCTGAAAGTGCGGCCACTACATAGGTATAGGCGGCCCATTTTAAGGCGTCTTGAGCTTGGTGATGATTACGACCACTGGTAATATTGGCAGAGTGCAACCACGCTAGTGCTCTTCGGGTCGCATTGATTTCCACCGGAAGAGTGATGAATGCAAAGAGGGTGAAAACAGCGTAGCAGGCAATGATTATTTGTAGTGCCAGGTCAAATGTTATGAAATTGGGCAACATAAAGGCCCCAAAAAACATCATGATAAATATCGCATTCAAAATTCTGGAACTTATATTTTGAACCGGAACCAACGCTGAACGTAGTTTGAGGGGCGCATAGCTTTGGGCGTGTTGAACCGCATGACCACATTCATGTGCCGCAACAGCTGCAGCTGCCACATTTCGTCCATTATAAACTGTCTCGCTTAAATTGACTGTTTTGTTGGCCGGATTGTAATGATCCGTTAAATGACCTCTAGCGGATAATACTTTTACATCATAGATCCCGTTGTCATGCAACATTTTTTCCGCTACTTCCCGTCCGGAAAGATTACTGTTCAAAGGCGTCTGGGAATATTTTTTAAATCGTCTCTTAAGCTGTGCACTCACGATTAGGCTCGCAATCATAAAGAACAGGAAAATAACAATCATAGCTCATAAAGTTTAAGTCGAACAATATCAAATTGAAAAAGAATGGATTTATTTTTTTGATCGTATTTTGCCTTATTGGCACCGGCCTCAATTCCTCAAAAATCTTGCCATGACACCGGTTCTGTAAACTGGGTATTCCAACCTGAAAATGGCATTCTGATTCAATTCAATCCTGAATCAGCAATATATTAAAACAATTCGTATGGATATGTATTTTGTCAGGGGGATTCCTTAAAATCTGAAATAGATAAAAGGTACAATGCCGATATTTCTGAAATGAAGCAGGATAACGCCGACAATGGCTGCTAGTGTCACTTTGACAGGCCACGACGCAGTGATGAACCTTCCTCTAATATTTTCTTTCAGAGAGGCCGGAAGCCAGTGAAGAATAAACCCGGAAACCAGCAGAATATATGAAAGAGGGTTGGCCGAAAGGGCCTGAAATATCAATTCGGGTCGAAAAACAATAAAAATCCTTTCTATCATAGTAAAAGCTTTTTGAAGATCAGAAACCCTAAATAATATCCAACCTGCCGCAACAAAATGAAAGGTTATTAAAAAGCCTGCCCATGATGCCATCCATTGAGGAAGTCGGGATGTTATTGGTTTTAACAACTTGTCGATGATTAACCCTGTTCCGTGCCAGATTCCCCAAAGTACAAAACGCCAGGAAGCACCGTGCCAGAAGCCACCTAAGGTCATAGTTATCATGACGTTTAATTGTGTTCGCCACTGGCCTTTCCTGTTTCCTCCCAAAGGAATGTAAAGGTAGTCGCGTAACCAACTGGAAAGGGAAATGTGCCAGCGACGCCAAAAGTCCTCGAGCGAGAGAGCCTTATATGGGCTGTTGAAATTAATTGGTAATCTAAAACCTAAAAGAAGAGCCAGTCCAATCGCCACATCGGTATAGCCGCTAAAGTCACAATAAATTTGAAGGGTATAACCATAAACAGATGACAATATTTCAAAGCCAGAATAGAGATAGGGGGTCTCGAAAATTCTATCCGATAGGTTGATTGCTATGTAATCAGAAAAGACTAATTTTTTTATCAATCCTGAAAGTATTAGAAATACCGCATGCCAGACTTGTTGTTCGGTCAGATTAAAAGAACGATACAATTGTGGAATAAATTCCCGAGCCCGTACTATTGGCCCGGCTACCAATTGAGGGAAAAAAGAAACATAGAAACCAAAGTCAAAAATATTGCGAACAGGCGCCAGCTGACGACGGTAGACATCAATGGTATAGCTGATGGTCTGAAAGGTAAAAAAGGAGATCCCTATTGGTAGAACTATGTCGGTAATATCCAACGAACTTCCCCAAATATTGTTAAAAAATTCTGCCAGCCAGTCTTTCATTTCAATGTTTTGGCCCGATAGGTCTGCCCAGGTGCCGGCAATAAACCAGGCATATTTGAAGTAGCCAAGCATTCCCAGATTGACAGACAGACTGAGGAGTAATAATAGTTTTCTTTTCCACTGTTTGGTGAAATGTTCCATCCCCAAGCCTATCCAATAATCTGTTAGGGTAGAAATTATTAGTATGAAGAAATAATATCCTCCGGCTTTGTAATAAAAAAAGAGACTGGCAAAAAATAAAAAAATACTGCGTAGGGCCCGTTTTCGATATATCAGAGAATGAATAAACAATACGAGTCCAAAAAAAATCCAGAACAGGGATGAGGTGAACATAAATGGTTCTCCCGGGGTGTAAGTTATTATATCGAGCAGCGATTTCATGAAAAATTAGTTACTGTTCATAGATTTTGGTCCGAAGAGCTTCCATTAAGTTCCAAATTTTGATTGCTATTTCGTATGCTCCTTTTCTGCTAAAGTGCATATAATCGGAGGAGATGAGCGGTGGTTTATGGTTGGCCCATAATATTGCGGCATCCACACCTCCCATAGCTTTTTGCAAATCAATAAAGCCCATGTGACATTCCAACGCTGCTGTTCGTTGAGCTTCTGAAATCAGACGGGCCCGTTGGAGTGGCTTTACTTCATTGCCAGATAACCCAGCCGCGGCCTGAACGCCGATCACCAAAACGGGTATGTCAGGGAAGAGTGTGTTAAAAATTTTTAGTTCCTTGACAAAGTGTGAATAATAAAAATGATAATCATCGGAACGGGTCGGTAAAATATTGGTCCCAAATTGAAGGATAAAGAGCCCGATGTTTAATTCGTCCGACATCGACTTTAACAGTTGGTGTTCAGCCAGACGGACCCCTGGCCAAGGACGGCCTCGCATGGCCATATTGTCTACTGCCACCCCATAATCGCCGTCAAGTGTTAATCCATGGAACGCGGGAGAGTGCCCTGATGTAAATTCAAAAGTAACTTTTTTTTCAGGCGGGATTTGGTCAATAGTTAAGGTCTGAATATCGTTCAATGGCGGTAAAACCACTGATGATAATAAGGTTGAATTATCTCTTACACGAATAAATAGGGAGTCTTTTTCAGTGGTCACGAACAACTTGGCTCTGGTGAAGTTCCCCAGCTTTTGGGATTTCCAGACAATGGGAGATACTATAAAACTAGCCGATTCTCCTTTAAACCAGGCTGCTTTGGCCGAAAAGCCAAAATTAAGATTGCCGGGGTAATTGTTTTTTCGATAGCTGTATGACAGCTGCCAATCTCCTTTATTGATTAATCGTACGGTGGCATTGACATGCTGTGGATCAAAAGGGACTATAAAACCCGGGCCACTTCCACCGTAACGGTTTTGGAATTTTTTTCGCAATGTACCTGTAATCCTGTCTGCTTCTATTTGAGAGTCGCCTATGTGCAGAATTCTGACAAGTAATCCCTGTTCTTTTGCCTTTTCCGCCCGATTACAAAAATGGGTAAAGAGTTGTATGAATTGGGGAGGCGCTATTAATGCAGAATCATTGATATAAATCGTTTTTATCCCTTCCGGAACGACAACTGCGTTATCTGTTGATGGTTTTGTCAAAACAGATACAGAATCATTTTCCTCCTTTGTTCCCGGAGGAGAATTAAGCGATATCTGCGCTGTGGGGTCACCGGCTGTGAGTGGGGGGTCCCAAATAGCAGGAACCAGAGAAATGCCCATATGGGACAATCCCCGATCAATAATCATGATCAGCAAAAGGATCAGAAAAAAGTACAGAAATATTTTTATCGGACGTATCATCCGTCATCTCTTAATGCACCGATGCCATTAGGATTTTGGTTTTATTTTTAATTTTTGTCCGGGTTTGATACTACGCGCGTTTTTTATATTATTTAAACGCAGTATGTCGGTATCTGTTACACCCGGATATTTTTTGGCAATGGACCAAACGCTGTCTCCATGGCCAACGGTGTAATAAATGTAGTCTCCATCCTTTCCGGAATCGGCCAGTTGATTGTCGGCCGATGATGAAGAATAGCCGCTCTTTTGTCGTGCTATCTCTTTGTAATAATCCACTTTATCCTTGTCCACATAAATAACCAGCTTTTGCCCAACCCGAATAATGTTTCGACGAATATTGTTCCAATAGCGTAGGCTGGAGGTATATACATCGAACCAGTCGGCAATGAGTCCTACTACGTCACCGGATTTTACCGTATAATATATTTTGGCTTTTCCGGGAGGCGGTGCTGCCGATCCGGCCGTGGTGCTACCCGGTTTTATGACCAGTTGGTTGTTGGGGAAAAATTTTGAGCGGTTGTAATTATAAATGGTGTCTTCCCGGGAGACAAAAAAGGTAGATTGGTGAAACGCTAACCGAAGCGGATACGATTGATTTTGTGCAGGTATTATGTCTCGTCGGTATTGGGGATTCAGCTGTCGAACTATGTCGATGGGTATATTCATCATTTCAGCTACCTGAGAAAAGTGAAGGGGTTTGGATATCATGACCGTATCCGTGGCTACCGGTAGCAGGGTGGGGCGTGGCTTGAGGTTATGTTCTTTATGGTAATGAAATGTATAGGTCGCGGCAATAAAGGCTGGAACATATCCTCTCGTTTCACGAGGTAGGAGGTAAAACAATTCCCAAAAGTTTCTTTTTCCACCACTGCGGCGGATAGCCCGGTTTACATTTCCGGGACCACAATTGTAGGCTGCAATAACCAACTGCCAGTCGCCGTAAATGTCATACAGATCGCTTAGGAATTTTACGGCTGCACGAGTCGATTTATGAGGATCTCTACGCTCATCCACGTAAGAATTGATTTCAAGACCATACTGTTTCCCTGTGTAATACATAAACTGCCACAAGCCGGAAGCTCCCGCCCGCGAAAAGGCCCTTGGGTTTAAGGCCGACTCAATAACCGGAAGGTATTTTAGTTCAAGCGGAAGACCTGCTGCATCCAATTCAGCTTCGAATAACGGAAAATAATAATCCGACAGGCCAAGCATGGTTTCTACCTGTTCTCGGCGTTCCAAGGTATAGAGCTTAATAAAGGATTTAACATGATTGTTGTAGGTGAGAGGAAAGGCTGAAACAATTTTGCCAAGGCGTCTGATAAGAATAGAGTCGTTAAAATCTTTGCTATGAGTGAATGCGTTTTCGTAGATGGTATCTACCACCAATCCGGGCGTGGTCGTGGCGTACCATACATTGACCAAACTGTCCAGCGATCGGGTGAAAACATCAATGTTGGGGGAGGATTTTATTGAAAGGGTGTCGGTTTCCGGCTCTTGGGATGATCCTTGACAAGGGGAAAAAAACAGTATTGCCAACAGGAGCGTGAAGTAACGTTTGTCAATGAATAAAAACCTGAAATGTTTCATCTTTTTTTCTTTTCTGACGGTTTGTGTGTACTAGGAAGCGGTTGGCAATACCGAATGACCCGGTCGGTCTGCCGAATATATCGGTTACGAGGGTAGACCAGAAAGGTTTCATCCGTATAAAAATTGGTTAATCCATTGGTCTGATGGAACTCGCATGGCGTACTTAAATTGTATACACATTCTTTTTTGGCAAGCATTGCCATGATGGTTTTGTTTGCAAAAATCCGGTCTAATTCGCGGATTGTCCTTATCTGTTAACCAATTAGACCCGATTAGTAATCCTACCCCCAAAAAAACATCATTTCGCTCCCAGAATAAGTTTAAAAATTAAAAGACAACTGTATTCCGATATTTTTTTGGGAAAAAGGTGTCGGCTCCATAATTACAGGATGCACTCTCATAGAAAGATCATCACTCACATCAAAATCATAAAAGTGAGCATCTACCGTGGCATCTATCAAGTTTAAAACATAGATGCCGGCCATAATAATGTAGCTTAAGTCTCTGTATCGACGGTAATACTCCTTTTTGTTTTCGAGCGCTTCTTCAAACCATTGGGCATATTGGCCCTCCACCTGTTCAACCGTTAGGGTTGGAGGAATGACCTCTATGTAGGATTTATTCCCCGGATCACCGATCAGGAAATCGCGATAGGCATTTTTGTATTTGGTATAGTTGGTGGTGTTGAAATGGATCGCGTAGGTCATAGAGCCTATAACCCCGTATATGATTGGAATTTTCCAGTATTTTTTGTTGTATGCCTGTCCCAGCCCCGGCAGAATAGCAGAATAAAAAGTCGCCTTATGGGGGGAATGGATCTCTTTTTCCGGAATTGGGAAAACCTCTTGCAGAGAAGTCTCAGCGTTAAAGGCAACGGTATCGGTAGTTACGATTTCCTGAGCCTGAAGCCAGTGCGTCCCGGTCCCTGCCAAAAGCAATATTATTATTATGAGCGTTCTCTCAAACCTCCGCCACAGCATAAAGTCCATCCTCCCCGTTATATTTTATTTTGTATTGGCTTTGTCGAGAACATTGACAATCTTTTCCAACTCATCGTCGTTGCGGAAAGGAATAACGATTTTCCCTTTTCCGTCATTCCCTCTGGAAAACTGAATGTTGGTTTTAAAAAAGTTGGATAATTGCTGTCTCAATTGTTCATATTCGACAGGGAGTTCCTTTTTTGCCTCCTTTTTCTTGGGTTCCTCTCCTTTTGTGGCTTTTCTAACCAGTTCCTCCACCTTCCTGACGCTCAGGTCTTCTTTTATGATCTGATTGAATATTTTCAGCCTTTCTTTTTGGTCTTCTAAATTGATCAGTGCACGGGCATGACCCATGGAGATTTGTTTCTCCCGAAGTCCCAGTTGTATTTCAGCCGGTAATTTAAGGAGTCGCAAATAATTGGATATGGTGGATCGTTTTTTTCCGACTCTTTCCGACATGCTTTCCTGCGTCAGGTTGCACTCTTCCATCAGACGTTGGTAACTTATGGCCACTTCAATGGGATCGAGGTCTTCCCGTTGAATGTTTTCCACCAATGCCATCTCCAGCATGGCATCATCTTCCGCATTACGAACATAGGCCGGAACGGTTTTTAGACCGGCTATTTTAGATGCTCTGAAGCGTCGTTCTCCCGCAATTAGCTGATATTTATCTCCTGTTTTACGGAGGGTCAGAGGTTGAATGATGCCTATTTTGCGGATGGAGGCGGCCAGTTCATTAAGTCTTTCTTCGTCAAATCGGGAACGGGGTTGCCAAGGGTTACCTTCTATTTTTTCTACGGGAATTTCGTTGATGGAGGCTTCCGGTTTTGGGGCACTCCTTGAGTAATCGTCGGGATTGTCAATTAAAGCTCCAAGTCCTCGTCCCAATGCATTTTTTCTTGCCATTGTTTTCTCCTGTATCTTTAGTTGGCTACTTTATTTTTACTGTCAATCTGTGTCATGTTATTTTTCTGTAACAACTCCCGGGCCAGGTTGAGATAGTTCATGGCACCTTTCGATGCAGCATCATACATTACAACCGCTTTCCCGTAACTGGGTGCTTCACTCAGTTTTATGTTGCGCGTGATAAGCGTTTCAAATACCATATCTTGAAAATGCTTCTTCACTTCTTCTACCACCTGGTTCGAAAGTCGAAGTCTGGAATCGTACATGGTAAGGAGGAATCCTTCTATTTCCAATTCCGGATTGAGACGATTCTGAATAATCTTGATGGTATTTAGTAATTTCCCTAATCCTTCCAATGCAAAATATTCACATTGAACGGGAATGATAACCGAATCGGCGGCTGTCAGAGCATTGACAGTGATTAAACCCAATGAAGGAGAACAATCGATCAGAATAAAGTCGAAATCA
Source organism: Thermophagus sp. OGC60D27 (assembly GCF_052400625.1). Lineage (NCBI taxonomy): Bacteria > Pseudomonadati > Bacteroidota > Bacteroidia > Marinilabiliales > Marinilabiliaceae > Thermophagus > Thermophagus sp. OGC60D27. Next base: position 166,850 of record NZ_JBQTGH010000004.1, on the reverse strand, counting down.
TCAGTGATTTTATTGATGACGTTTTTAAGGACTTTTTCTCTGTCGGGCATATTAAGCATCTCTATTTCGGCTCCTACCAGATCGATGTGAGACGGAAGCAAATACAAGTGATCAATTTCCCCTTCCTGAATGGCTTTCCTGGGGTCTTCTCCATCTACAATGCATTCGTAAATACTTGTCTCTACTTCCCGAAGGTCGAAACCCAGCCCCGAGGTTGCATTGGCCTGCGGATCGGCATCGATGATCAGGACATTGTATTCGAGTACTGCCAGACTGGCAGCAAGGTTGATCGCTGTTGTTGTTTTTCCAACACCACCTTTCTGGTTTGCTAAAGCAATTATTTTAGCCATAGATTTAAATTTTTCAATTTTCCGGGATATGGTAATATACCCATTTTGGGCAACAGCCAAAGTTATACTTTTATCTTAAAAAAATAGCTTTCTTCTTGCTATTTATTTCATTAATAAGCAAAGATTAAGCTCGTTTTAAGGGGGTTAAGCCTTCCTGCAAAGGTATAAAAATCCGTTTACTTTTTGGGGTTATAGAGGATCCACATCTGCATGGATAGAAACATATTTCCAGCGTTGATGACTCAATAAGGTGTTGACAGCGTCGTTGATGATGTTTTTGACACGACCTGGGGAATGGGCTTTTTCAAATTTGATGAGGATACGAGATAAATATTGATTTTGAATGCGGCCCACCGGCGGCTCTTGAGGCCCAAGAACACGGCTCCCCAAAAGGGCTCGCAAATGTTCCGCCAGAGATTGGGCGGCTTTGTCCACTACCGGTTTTTGTTTATGTTTTAATACCAAATAGATCAATCTGAAATAGGGGGGATAATTGAATGCGTGCCTTTCTGTAAGTTGGCTCCGGTACATCTGATAGTAGTTGTTTTCTACCACATATTGGATGATCGGATGCTCCGGAGAGGAAGTTTGTAAAACCACTGTTCCTCTTTTGTTTTTTCGTCCGGCACGTCCACTTACCTGAGCCATCATCTGAAAACCTCTCTCAAAAGCTCTGAAATCGGGCATGTTAAGAAGGTTGTCGGCATTTAGTATTCCCACCATATTTACATTGTCAAAATCGAGGCCTTTGGTGACCATTTGTGTGCCGATCAAAATATCTACGGCGCCCGACTCAAAATCGGAGATTAAGGTTTGATACGACTTTTTGGAACGGGTGGTGTCCAAATCCATTCGGGCAACTTTGGCTTCGGGAAACAGCAATTTTACCTCTTCTTCTATTTTTTCCGTGCCAAAGCCCTGTGTGGAGAGTGCAGGGCTTCCACATGCCTGACAGGTGGTGGGAGTGGTTACGGTATGTCCACAATAATGACAAACCAATTGGTTCATTTTTTTATGGTAGGTCATGCTCACATCGCAAAAATTGCAACGGGGGACCCACGAGCAGACAGTGCATTCCAGAAAAGGTGAAAAGCCCCTTCTGTTTTGAAACAGGATGATCTGTTGCTTGTTGGCCAATGCGTTCTGAATCTCTGTAAATAATTCAGGGGTAAAATGTGATTTCATCTGTTTTTTTCGTCGGGCTTCCTTTAGGTCGGCTACCACGATGCGGGGAAGTTGTATGTCGTCGTAGCGCGTGTGAAGCTCTACCAGCCCATATTTTCCTCTTTCCGCATTATAATAGCTTTCTATGGAAGGGGTTGCCGTGCCCAACAATACCTTGGCACCGTGACGGTGTGCCAGCATTATTCCTGCATCGCGGGCATGATAGCGGGGAGCCGGGTCAAATTGTTTGAATGAATGTTCATGTTCTTCATCAACAATGATGAGTCCCAGATTCCGGAAAGGTAAAAATATGGATGAGCGAACGCCCAAAATGACCTGATAGTTTTTTTCTTCCAGGAGGTCACGGTAAACCTCGACGCGCTCTTCATTACTGAATTTGGAGTGATAGATGCCCAGCTTGTTGCCGAAATGTTTCTTCAACCGATGAGTGATTTGGGTAGTCAAGGCAATTTCCGGTAAGAGGTAGAGGACTTGTTGGCCTGCTTTCAGATATTTTTCAATGAGATGAATATAGAGTTCGGTTTTCCCACTTGAGGTAACTCCATGAAAAAGCACCACGGTATGTTCTTTGAAGGACTCCTCAATATCTTCATAGGCTTTGGCCTGAGCCGGTGAAAAAGTGTTTTTTTCTTTTAGGTTGCCTTGCCACTGTTCCAGGCGTCCCACTTCAATAGCTTGTTGTTCCAGTATCTTTTTTTTGATCAGTTCATTGAGAGCTGTCGTCGAACCAGGGTGTTCTTTAAGAAGTAATTTGCGTGAAATGGTTTTCCCCTGCAGGGCATTACCTGCCCCCCCCACCAACTGAATCAGCCTCATGAGTAATTCCAGTTGCCGTGGTGCTTTCTCAAGGTGGTTGAAAGCTTCATGCAGTTCTGTTTCATTTCTGTACGTTTCTCCTACTCTGAGGAAGTTCTCTTTTTTGGGACGATACCCTTCCTTGATCTGCTCGGTAACAAAAACGGCTTTCTCATCAATCATTTTTTGTAACAGGTTAAAGCTGTTCTTTTGTTCCAGAAAATCATTGATGTCACCGATCGTCGCGACTTTCTTTTCCGATAAGAAGAAGAGCAGCTTCACGGCTTTTTCCGGCAACTCATCGGATTGTTCATAGTCGGGATTAAAGTACACCCGGGTTTCGCTTTCCAGTTTTAATCCGGAGGGGAGAGCTGCCTTGTAGACTTCACCCAGCGTACATTGATAATATTCTGCGATCCATTGCCAGAAGTCCAGTTGTTTGGCGGTGACAACCGGACTTTTGTCGAGGACGGATAGTATGGGCTTGGTATCATAACTTTCCGGACGGTTCCGGTGGAGGCAGTAGATAATCCCGGAATATTGCTTCTTTTTTCCAAAGGGCACTACTACACGAATGCCGGGTTCCAGATGTTTGAATTCCGGCTCAGCAGGCACCTGATAGGTGAAGAGCCGGGGAAGCGGTACGGGTAATATAATGTCGGCATATAAGTCCGGTGTCATGATTGGCTTTTATTAGGGAGCATAAAGTTAGAAAAAGAAAGCGGCATCAAAAATAGACGTTTTATTTGTTCCGTTGTGTACGTGTATCTTGTTGCCCGATTGTCAATGAATTAGAAATATTAAGGTTTTGGTAATGCGTCATTAATGTTTGGATAATATTTGGACTCTTTCTTAGCCATCCCAATTCCAACATTCGGATAGTAATCATCTAAATCAAAAAATTATGGGTATGCTTTCTCTTCCCGGACAAAAGATCGTTTCTGACGATTTAAGCCGGAGCGTTGTCTCCATGTGGACGCAGGACTCCATTCCACCAAACCATTTTTATCGAACCGGTTTCGAGGCGATCTTTTTTAATAGCTCCTCTCTCCAAGCTCTCGACTGTGTGCTTTCGTCGGCAATCCCGCATGGAAAGGAGATGTTAATAACAGGGAAAGGTTTTTTGGGTGACATTGCTGAAAGAGCAGATAAGCTGGATATCTCAGCCATTTGTTTTGAGGCCGCTCCCCAAGAAATTCCTTTGATGAATACGCTTTTGCCACGCTATCCGGAGATCTCACATTTGGTTTTGGTGGTGGCTGACAATAAAGAACCGATAGCGGAATATATCCGTTATTTGTCACCCATTTTAAGGATGAGCGATATAGAACTCATTCTCTATTGCCGAACGCCGGTTCAAAAGGTAAAGGAGCGAACCTGCGGAATGGTCGATTTTATGATTGGCGGTTGGAATAACCTTCCGGATCAATCGTTTGTGGTGGCGCGCCGAAGCAAGCTGGTTCAAACTGAAGGAAATGCCCGTTCCCTGAATTTTGATCTGCATGCCCATTGGCAGGGGACGATCAAAAGTAGGGAATCCAATATTGCCCCCGTAGAGATGTAATATCCGTAAAGTTTTGTTTTCTTTGTTGATCGTTACATTTTTCATGTCAGCAAGGATCATATGAGGATACATTTTATTGCCATAGGGGGAAGTGCCATGCATAATCTGGCCATTGCTCTTCACAAAAAAGGTTATAATGTTTCGGGCTCCGATGATGAGGTGTTTGAACCCAGTCGAAGTCGACTGAAACAATATGGATTATTGCCCGATGTCATGGGGTGGAATTCGGATAAAATTACTTCCGAGATCGATGCCGTTATTTTGGGGATGCATGCCCGACCCGATAATCCCGAACTGTTAAAAGCTCGTGAACTAAATATAAAAGTCTATTCCTATCCTGAATATCTTTTTGAGCAAACCCGCCATAAAACCAGAGTGGTCATAGCCGGAAGTCACGGAAAAACCACCATCACTTCCATGCTCCTTCATGTTCTCAAGACCTTAAACAAAGATTTTGATTTTATGGTGGGGGCCAATATCAAAGGTTTTGATACCATGGTGCGTTTATCTGAGGATGCCCCTTTGGCGATATTCGAAGGCGACGAATATTTGTCGTCCCCCATTGACCGTCGCCCGAAATTTCTTTGGTATAAACCGCATATCGCCTTGGTGTCCGGTATTGCCTGGGATCACATCAATGTTTTCCCGACCATCGAGGCCTATAATCACCAGTTTGAACTTTTCGCACAATCCATCCGCCCCGGTGGAATGCTGTTTTATTATGGGGGTGATCAGGTATTGGCCGGAATTGCCCGGAAATTAAAATCGGCAACGGCAGTCTCCTATGGGGAAGTGGAGGCAACTACCGAAAAGGGTAAAACCTTGGTGAAATGTGGAGAAAGAAAATTTGTCCTGAAAATATTTGGACGACATAATTTGCAAAACTTGTCAGGTGCCTTGTTGGTGGTGCAAAAGATTGGTATTGGGGCGGAAGAATTCTGGGCTGCGATGCAATCTTTTGATGGTGCTGCCCGACGTTTACAAGTTTTGGCAGAAAATGAGGATTCAACCATCTTTTTCGATTTTGCCCATGCCCCGTCCAAAGTGCGGGCTACCGTGTCGGCCGTCAAAGAGCAATACCCTCAGCGGAAGCTGGTGGCGGTGGCAGAGTTGCATACATTCAGTAGCCTGAATCGTGATTTCCTGCCACAATACAAGGATACCTTGTCACAAGCCGATGAGGCAGTCGTCTTTTTCAATCCCGAAGTGGTGGCTCACAAAAAACTGCCCCCCATCACCCCGGAGGAGGTTAAAATGGCTTTTGGGGCACCGCGTCTGAGGGTAATAACTTCCCCCGTTCAGTTGGAGGATTTCTTGAGCGGATTAAGGATTGAAGATACCAATCTATTGGTCATGAGTTCAGGTAATCTGGGGGGTATCGATATTTCAAAAATTGCCTCACGCTTGATTTCCTAAGCAGTTAGATGTAACTTATCATTCTTTTAAGCGTCACATTATTTTGTAATGTCTAAATAGTAAATGATATGAAGCATCTTTTTTTCATTTTTTCTATTATTCTGTGGAGTTTTGTCTGCAGTGTCAATGCCCAACAATTGGTCGATCAGGTCGACGCCCGTTTTCAAAATATTGAAAGAATCCTTGTGGAAGGTTTTTTCTGTGATGTGAATGTGGAACCGGGAGGGGTGGATGAAGTACATCTAAAAGGTGAAATCAGAAGCACTAAAACGACCGGTGATTTAGCAATTAAAACATCGCAAAATGGTAATGAATTAAAGGTTTGGATCGATCATAAAGAGAGTGTTAGAGGAAATGTCCGTGGATTTCTGATGTTTAAAGTGCCCGATCATGTGGCCATTAAGGTGAACAATGTGTCGGGCAATGTGAATGTGACTAACATCGGCAGTGATAACATGAACCTTAAAACAGTTTCCGGCGAAATATTTACCTCTGGCGCAGGGGCCAATACCTATTTGAAAAGTGTGTCGGGAAATATTACCGCCTCAGTGGTGGAAGGGCCCTTAATGGTTCAGACTGTGAGTGGTGATACTAAAATTGAAAAGGTCAAAGGAGCCTTTACCGGCCAGAGTACTTCTGGAAATTTTAATTTAAAAATGATGGAAGGTCGATGCAATGTCGGAACTACATCGGGCGATGTCTCCGGAGAAAGTCTGCTGAACGGTGGGGAATTCAGAGCCACCTCGGGCAATATTCTTATGACCGGGATGAGAGGCAACCTGCTTGCTAAGACCGTTTCAGGCGATGTACGTTTGTCGGATGTCACCGGCTCAGTGGAGCTGTGGACCACCAGTGGCGATCAGAGAGGGCAGAAGATGATGATCCTGAAAACCGGCAGCTTTAATTCTGTTTCCGGGGATATTCTCATGGATCTGGAAAATTCGTTGGACGATCTAAGCTTCCGAATGAAAAGTCAGTCAGGAGATATTGTGGCAGGAGAATCAAAAGGGGAAAAAAGTTTGTTGATTGAAAAAGGTAATGTTTGGATTAAAGCCGCAAGTACATCCGGCGATCTGCTTTTTCAATAATCGGGTGTCGTCTGTTTGTCTGACGCTGGGGTTTTTCCTTCACGCTTACAAGATGTGATCGGTTGAAATCCCTAAAAGAGATTCTTGCCGTCCATTGGTAATGGATGGTGATAAAAAAACAAAACTCTGTGCTGAACCGGACAATGCTTCGTGTAACAGATGTTACGCCAAGCACTGTCCGAAAGCACAGAGTTTTTTATACTACAGCTTTAAAACTCTATTTTTTAGAAACGAAATGGAAATGAGAGCCAAAGCGATCAAAGGCAGCTTTTTCAAGCATTTCCCTATGGTCGGGATGGGCTACCGAAATGATGAGCCGGGCTCTTTCCTGCAACGTTTTACCGTAAAGATTTACGGCTCCATATTCTGTCACCAGCCAGTGCATGTTGGCACGAGTGGTTACAACACCAGAGCCTTCCAACAGGGTGGGTGAAATTTTGGAAATACCTTTCGATGTTACGGATGGCATGGCAATGATGGGCTTCCCGCCTTCAGAATAACCGGCACCTCTGATGAAGTCGATTTGTCCACCTACACCTGAGTAGTGAGTGGTTCCGATTGAGTCGGCGCATACCTGACCGGTAATGTCAACGGCCAATGCTGAGTTGATGGCGGTCACTTTTTTGTTTTTGCGGATAATTTCTACGCTGTTGGTGTGACGTACATCCATCATGGCCACCATCGGGTTGTCGTGAACAAAGTCATACAGTTCTTGAGAACCCATCAGGAATGAAGCCACCATCAGACCTTTGTCAATTTGTTTTTTCTTTCCGTTAACGACCCCTTTTTCTACCAGCGGAAGGATGCCGTCGGAGAACATCTCTGTGTGAACGCCCAAGTCTTTGTGGTTGCCCAGCTCTGCCAAAACAGCGTTGGGAATGCCGCCAATACCCATTTGCAAGCAGGCGCCGTCTTCCACCAGCTCAGCAACGTTATGACCAATTGCCCGGTCCACTTCGGAGAGGGGAGCATTGTTATGGATGAAAAGGGGTTCATCGTGCTCTACAAACAAGTCGATATCGCGCATGTTGATTTGGGCATCACCCCATGTTCTGGGTACATTTTTGTTGATCTGTGCAATGACGGTATCGGCCGTTTCGATGGCGGCAAGAGTGGCATCGACAGAAGTTCCCAAAGATACATATCCATGACGGTCGGGCGGAGAAACCTGTACCATTGCCACGTTAACTTTCAGATACCCTTCGCGAATCAGTTTTTGGGTTTCACTCAAAAAGACAGGGATGTAATCGGCATAGCCGGCCTGAGTCACTTTGCGGACGTTGGCACCTACAAAAAATGATTCAAGTTGAAAGACCCCTTCCAGCTCAGGATCTGCATAGGGGGCAGGTCCTTCTGTGTGGATGTGTTGAACTTTTACGTCCTGAAACTCTCCTCTTCGTCCTCGCTCTACCATGGCCTCAATGAGAGCATGCGGAGTAACGGCAACACTACTCAAATGAATGCGGTCGCCTGATTTGATAACTTTAACAGCCTCTTCGGCAGATACTGTTTTATACTGCATGTCGAAATAAATTTTATAATGATCTGTTAGATGTTTCGAAAAACTGAACAAAAGTAGTTGTTTTCCGCCATTTTTCCCTGATTAGTGTCACTTTCTCAGTTGGTTTACTCTGTATTTAAAATCATTCTTAAGAAATAAAGATTTATTTCTTTATTGCATTCAGCAAGTTGCAGAAATTGAGAATACATTTTACTTATTTTATAATAAAACCTAAATTTTTTTAACTTTTCAAAAAGAATGGGCCGGGTCCGCTTATTCGCATAATTCACTATCTTAGCGGGGGTAACGGTCTGGCAGCAATATTTGTAGAGGAAAACGACAATGCCCAACTCTACTGCGCCTACACCGATTACCTGGGCTCTTTGACAGCTTTGACAGACAAAGACGGCAACATCGTGGAACGCCAGGCATTCGATCCGTGGGGAAACAGGCGTGATCCGGATGACTGGACCAGTCTCATCACCACTCCGGTGAGTCACATCACCGGCCGGGGCTACACGATGCATGAGCATTTGGATGATTTTGCTCACATCAACATGAACGGGCGTGTTTATGACCCGCAGATAGCGCGTTTCCTTAGTCCCGCCCCTTATGTTCAGACACCGGATTTTACGCAGAATTTTAACCGGTATAGTTATTGCCTTAATAACCCACTTATCTATACTGACCCGGATGGGGAGTTCTTTTTTACTGCCTTCTTAGGTCCTGTTGGAGCGATAATTGATGCAGCATGTTGGGGAGCTGTGATAAATGGCGGAATCTATGCTGCATCAACAGCAATAACAGGTCAACAATGGGACTGGGGACAGTTCGGGAAATCATTAGCAGTTGGAGCAATATCAGGAGCTGCAGGGGCAGGTGCTGGAATTTTAACACAAGGGCTTCAGGTCTACGGAGCAATACCAGGTGCATTAATAGAAGGCGGAATGCAAGGAGCCGCAGGAGGACTTGCCGGAGGCTTTGGAAATGTAATCATGGAAGATGATTGGGGGGCTTTCGGAAGTGGCTTTGCTCAAGGCTTTGCAACAGGATTTATTTTAGGTGGAATTTCTGGAGGAGTTGAAGGATATAAAAACGCTCAAAGTGTTGGAGCAAATCCTTGGTCTGGCAAATTATATAGTAATCAAACAACATATTCAGCTACACCTAAAAGTGGTGTTACATTGCAGCCTAATCCAGAAAGGGATTGTTATGGTTATGCTTTAGAGTATGCTGATGATGGTCATGGTAACAGGTCTGCTTCATATTTTTTAGGCAAAGGAAATAATGCTCCAGGAGCTTATGCCGGAGATGTTGCTAGAAAATCTGGGATAAAAGTCAATTGGTCTACTAAAATTAGTGGTGCAGAATGGGATAATGTAGGAGGTTCCTTGATGCAGGGAAAAGAAATATTAGCAACAACCTCCCGAGATGGAGTAAAACACTGGGTTAACATAACTAGAGTTACAACCGCAGATAAATGGAGAGTTGTTGGAGGTGGATGGAAACGAGTATTGCTTTCGACAAGTGTGTGGAATCCAATTAAAGGACACGTTAATAGTGGCCCTACAAATTTTTTTAGTGTACTTTCATTATTCTAATTGATATGAAAAAGATACTTTTTTTGCTAATCTGTTTCTCAAGCTTAATAATACAGGCACAAGAGTGTAGCGAAATATTTATTGAGAATATAGAGAAAGCATTTACAGCTAAAGCTAAAGACTTTACCCAAAAGTCTTGCAAGAATATTACAGGGCGAGATTTTAAACAAATTGTGATAATAAATATTCCTGTAATCTTTGCCACTAAAGAAGGAGTAAAATTATATAGCAAAAAAGAAATAGAAAGAGAAAAGTTGTTGTGCTATTTAAATACTCGCAAATTACTTTTTGATGAATCATTTATTTATTCAGATACAACTATTAAGGCAGTAGTAAGCCGCCGTGCTACTTATGATGGTGTTAAATATGAATTGAGTGAGGATACTACATCTTATGTCAACTTCCTTCGCCCACTTATGATTAAAGTTAAGGACATTGCACCTGATTATATATTTAGGGTGTACAATCTGCCTCAGTGTTACTGGTATTTAAAAAACTGTCAACTTTACGTACTTTATTTCAAGCATGAAGAAACAGTAATGGAGAATTTTGAAACAATACCAGCTACTGATTTTATAAGAGATTATCTTACAGATGATGACTTGGTGTTTTTATATCACAAACGAGTTGAAGTCATTAGCGGAAAATAAAGCAAAAGCCCAGGGAAAATCCGGTGCCTATAAAGTAACGCCACAACCTCGAAATAAAACCAGTATTTATTTTTTCAATTGAAAATAAAAAAGGTGTTTTTTGGTTTTAACAAATAAATAAAGGAAACGTTCTTTGATTTTGGTTGCTCTGCGTATGCAAGGCATCTTGTTTTGGGCTTTATTGGAGTGTATCGGGAAACGCACGACTATATGATCCGGCCCTTGGTCGTTTCCTTAGTCCCGACCCTTATGTTCAGGCACCGGATTTTACGCAGAATTTTAATAGGTATAGTTATGGCCTGAATAATCCATTGCTGTATACTGACCCCAGTGGGGAAATATTCGGTTTGGCTGTAGCAGCTTGGTTATTATTTACAGAATCTGGCTATGAGGTGCAGAAATATGTTTCTCCAGTTGCAGTACATGTAGATGTAAAGTTAGGCACACACCAAACAGGACTTGGTTTTGATGTTTCATTAGGAGTGCCCAAGGCTATGCCAGTCAGTTACCGATACAATTACGGCAAGACCTATTATTCAGAAACTTATGGAGGATGTGGCGGATGGGAAACAAGAAAAGGTGGTGAATGGACATTGTTTGGTTTAGTTAATTATTCTGGCACTACGTTTAGTGGGGTTGGTTATCCAAGAGTACAAACTACTAACACAATTACGCTTGGAGGTCCATTTGTAAACCTGAAATATGAAAACGATACTTACCTTGGAAATTTTAAATTGCCAGGAGTGCCACAAGGAGACCCTAATTCTGACGCTTATCGAACTGCCGGAGCAAGAATAAAAGCAGGTCCGTTTAAAATGGGTATGATACTGCATACCGGAGAGGGAATTGGAGATAAATGGATTGATACGGATGGTGATGGTATTCAAGACACTCGTGCTTTTTATGGAGGAGATGTAGGAGACCCAAGCCAAAGTCATGGTATATTTTATGTTGGATTTGGTCCATTTAGGATGGGTAGGGATACTGAGAATATCAGACAAACCTTCCAAAATGATTTTGCTCATGATGGATTTAATGGAGGTAACCGAGGCAGTGCTTATCCGTGGATTTTAACACTAGACAGAGATCCTCGCTGATTTTTTCAATTTGGTTGGGGAAATGGAAGTACGTTATATTAAAATCTAAACAAATGAGAAAAATGAATTATATAATATTTGTAATGTTCCTTTCCTTTTTATCATGTGAAAAAAGTGAAAAGTGTGATGATAAGGATTTGACCCTTAATAAGGCTGATTTAACAGGAATACAATTACGCTTAGATGGCTTTTATTATGGCAATCCAGAATCAGATTGGGAGAATATCGTACGTTATGAAACGTTTGTATTTTATCAGAATGGAGTTTTACTAAGAACCGGTGGAATGGAGTTTTATAAAATGGAATCTGAAATTGAAGGATTAAGTAAAACTACATTGCCGCAACAGAGTAAAGATGTTTGGGGTATAATTAATATTAGTGGCAGCAATATAACAATAGAGCATTGGCTGCCCGCTCCTTGCTCAAAACCTGTTTTATTGAGATCAGGCGAAATATTAAACGATTCCACATTTGTATTTAACAAGATGGTAAGGCGGGATAGTCAGGGAACTACGGAAACAGATATTAACCAGGAGTTCCATTTTAGGCAGTTTGATATAAAGCCTGACAGTAAGAATAATTTTATAAAGTAAGATAGAAAAGCCTCGGAAGTAAGGCCCTTTTTTAGTGTGCCGTGATGCTAAATAACCTGGTGGTGAAAGTCCACTATGGGGGTTCATAGTCGCCAACCATTAGCCGTAGGCAAGGGGACCCTTCGTGAGGTGGAATCTGAAGGAAGTCAACGGAAAAGTTCTGCCCCGAGGAACACGAATCACATCAGGCACAACCGGTGGAATGAGAATGCAAAACAAGTTTTAAAACCATTGGCCAAACCACCCTCACCTGCTATTACTTCGGCGACTACGAAGAAGAACAAACCGCCGATGGAAAAACACGTAAAATTCATTACCTTAGTGGAGGTAACGGTCTGGCAGCAATATTTGTAGAGGAAAACGGCAATGCCCAACTCTACTACGCCTACACCGATTACCTTGGCTCTTTGACAGCGTTGACAGACCAAGACGGCAACGTTGTGGAACGCCAGGCATTTGATCCGTGGGGAAACAGGCGTGATCCGGATGACTGGACCAGTCTCATCACCACCCCGGGGAATCACATTACCGGCCGAGGCTACACGATGCATGAGCACCTGGATGATTTTGCCCTTATCAACATGAACGGGCGTGTTTATGACCCGCAGATAGCACGTTTCCTGAGTCCCGATCCGCAATTGCAGGCGCCGGGGTATTGGTTGAATTATAATAGGTATGGGTATTGTTTTAATAATCCATTGATTTATACCGATCCAAGTGGGGAGTTTGCTTGGTTGCCTATCTTAGCTATGGCTTATTTTGGAGGGGTACAGGCAAATTTTTTTACTGCCGATAACCCGATGAATCCTGCAGATTGGAACTGGAGCAGTCCAAGTACATATATCGGGATTGGATCAGGTGCATCATCAGGTGCAGGAATGGCCGGGCTAAATGTGCCTACACTTTTTCCTAATTTAGATGGCATGGTCACAAGAGGCGTATTCCAAGTCGGGGTGAATGTTGGGTTAAATGGTATTGGAAATGCAATTAATGGGGACCCGTTTTTTGATAATTGGGGCGGAGCTGCCCTTTCTGGCTTTGTAAATGGAGCGATAACAGGTTACCAATTGGCAGATGTTAACGGAAAGAATTTATGGTGGGGTTCAGAAATAGGGTATAATAGAAATAAATGGTCGCTTTTCAACTGGGATATTCCTGATTATTCGATTGATTTTGGAATGCCTAACGTGGGTTCGTTAGATAATGATTGTGTCCCAACTACATTTGCTGAAATTGAAACTAAAAGAGGAGGGTCAAGAACTTATGATAATTTCAAAGAAATTTCTAATTATCAGGAAAAAGTTGGTGTAGCAACAACGCATAAAGGTTATGAAACATTAGTAAATAAAACATTTAGTAACTCGCAAACATTTTCAAGAACTGACTATCATAATTTGTTTGATGCAAATTATATGCAAAATGCTGCAAACAACAACGAGGTGTTTTCAGTTCATTTTAGAGGTCATGCCGATAACGTTAGAAGTTTAAGAGTATTTACACGTGCACCATATAAAAATACTCTTACATTTCGGCAAAGCAGGTATAATTTTACATCATCTGGCCAAGGTGTAGTAATTTTGAATATTTTCCGGTTTTTCTAATAAACATTTATGAAAACAAATTACTTAGTATTAATGGGATTTGGATTGTTTTTTTGCAATAGTATATATTCGCAAGGTATTGTATACGAGTTAAAACAATTCTATCAAAATGCAGATATGGATTGTTATATTGCTAAAATTCAAAAAAATGTAAATGACTATTTTGTTTTAGATAATAAGATTTGGGGACGTGACAAACATGGCATCCCTCCTCAAAAAATTGAATTACATAAAGAAGAAATAGTTCCCATGTTAACCATTCAATTTATAAATACTGATTCATTCAATCTCAACGATGACATTTACAATTACATAGCTATTGATAGCTCTATTGTATTTACTCTTGCTTGTATTGATAAGAAAATGAATGTTACTGCGTTTGCTCATTTTTTTGAGTGGGCCAGTGGCTATTATGAAATTGATAAAGATCCTTCAATTAAAAATTCCCACGAAAGGATGAAATTTAAACATATAATAAAGAATATCAATAAACAAAAACCTGAAATGATTCTTTACAGTAATGTTTTGTGCGGTTTTCATGATGATAATGGGTTTATGTTTGTGAAGAATGGTAAAATATATGTTTATCGCGTAATTAAAAAAGATATTTATGAATTGAACGACTATATACGTAGATTTTTTAGTTTAGAGAGAATCCGCAAGTTAAATTATACTTATATCCCAATTATATATCAACTTGATCAATCACTCCGGCGTACAGGACATACTCCTGAGGATGAAAAAATGATATGTCCGTAATTCTCCCCCAGCTCGCTCGGATATGTAAATTAATTTCCTGAGTTATTCATGCGGAAATGTTTTCTGTGTAATATAACAATCTAAAAATCATATAAAAGAGTCACAATTTAAAAAGTTGTGGTTCTTTTTTGTGCACCCTGCATGGTAAATAACTAGGTGGTGAAAGTCCGCCATGGGGTTCATAATCGCAACCATTAGCTAAAGGCAAGGGTGTCCATCGCGAGGTGGAATCTGAAGGAAGTCAACGGCAAAATTATGCCCCGAGGAACACGAATCACATCAGACTCAACCGGTGGAATGAGAATGCAAAACAAGTTTTTAAAACCAATGGCCAAACCACCCTCACCCGTTACTACTTCGGCGACTACGAAGAAGAACAAACCGCCGATGGGAAAACACGTAAAATTCATTACCTTAGCGGTGGTAACGGTCTGGTAGCAATATTTGTAGAGGAAAACGACAATGCCCGACTCTACTATGCCTACACTGATTACCTGGGCTCATTGACAGCTTTGACAGACCAAGACGGCAACGTTGTGGAACGCCAGGCATTTGATCCGTGGGGAAACAGGCGTGATCCAGATGACTGGACCAGTCTCATCACCACTCCGGTGAGTCACATTACCGACCGAGGCTACACGATGCATGAGCACCTGGATGATTTTGCCCTTATCAACATGAACGGGCGTGTTTATGACCCGCAGATAGCGCGTTTTCTGAGTCCCGATCCGCAATTACAGGCGCCGGGGTATTGGCTGAATTATAATAGGTATGGGTATTGCCTGAATAATCCACTCATTTATACTGACCCTTCGGGAGAATTTATTGTTGAAGCAATTATTTTAGGGGCTTTTATCAATACATTCATACAAGGTGCAACTGGAAATATTAATAGTTTTGGATATTTTGCATTGGCTATGGGGGTTGGTGCTTTAAGTGGTGCAGCAGGATATGGAGCTGGAGCATTAGTTGGAGGGGCATTATCAACAGCTACTACGTTTGGCGGAGCTGTGTTAAATGGGGCTGCGGTAGGTGCTGCAGGTGGTTTTGCAGGAGGATTTGTTGGAGGAGCAGGAAATGTTTGGGCAGGAGGAGCTTCATTTGGACAAGGTTTCGAACAAGGTTTAATTGGAGGTGGTATTGGTGCTCTTGGAGGTGCTGTTATTGGAGGAATTGCTGGTGGTGTCCAGTATAACAGGCAAATGACCTTGTTTCAACAAGGGTGTGAAACTCTTGGTGTAGAAGGTGGAGATGCAGTACCAGCTTCAGATAAATTTCTTTCAGATGCGCAACAAGCATGGTATAAAGATGCACCTATGGATAAAGTAGGTAAGTTTACAGCGGAAAATGTTCCTGCGGAACTGCAATTAAAGATGGACCACGCAGGAGCTCCTGGAGCTACAAGATATTTACAAAGAGGTGGGGTTTTGACTGGACGTTCTAACGTCTATTTTAATAAGAATTTAGCTTTTTCAAGTGCCAAACAATTATATTTCACAATGGGGCATGAACTTGTTCATGTGTCACAATACGCAGCTTTGGCGGGGCTACCTACAAGTATATTAAAGCAAAGTTTTGTTTATAATGGTCAGATTATCAGATTTAACCATGACATGATGGAGTACCATGCCTATAGTTACCAGAATTCTATAGGAGGGTTAAAGTTAGGAATGGCATCCTTTCCAGAATCACTTGTTAACGCTATGAGGGCGCAATGGCCGAGCTATTTTAATATGCTTGGATATTCAAATTTTGGTTGGACAGGAACAAGTAGTTTTATATATCCTTTTTAGATATGGTGAAACAAATTATATTATTAATGGCAGTGTTTTTTGTCTGTGAATCGTATGGTCAGAAACTTTCGATAGAACTTTCTATCGAATGGAAATACGAAGAGTCTGATGTTTATAATGGATTAAAAATCAATGTTGTGCCATATCTTAAGATTAGGTATAATAATTTAACCAACGACTCTATTTTTCTACCAAAAGTATACAAAAACGCCTTTTTTTTGCCCCAGTTAGCTGCAAGTACTTTAGTGGCTGATTTTAAATTAAGTGACTTTGATAAAATACATCTTCCATCAATAAAGAGGAGTGTTTTTATAGGAGGCATGCCTCCAAATAACATTCAATGGGAAGTATTGCCAGATTCAATTGATTTTTATTCAGAACATGAAGTTGGAGAAATTAATCAATTATTGTCAGATATTTATGAGACTGTTTTTCGTTTTAATGAAAATAATACGTTAAGATATAACCAAAAATCAGATATAAAAGAGTCTCAAATTTTGGGAGAGTTAAGAGAGGATTTTGTTTTTTTGCTACCCTATTCAAAGCATGTTGAATATTATAATCTATTTGGTTTTAAGGTTGTTGGTGGAGATTATTCATTTGCTCTTTCAATTAATGAAATAAATGATTTTTTATTCACATTTTCAGTATGGGATAATGAAAAAGAAAAGTGGGAGTTTAAGGAAGTTAAATTACCTGAGAAAGTAGGTGGTTATCACTTATACAATGGTGATTTTTACACAAATGAAATTAAAATAACATTTTAAGCAAAAAGCCCGGCAAGTCCGGGCTTTTTTTGTGCACCGTGCATGGTAAATAACTAGGTGGTGAAAGTCCGCCATGGGGTTCATAATCGCAACCATTAGCTAAAGACAAGGGGTCCATCGTGAGGTGGGATCTGAAGGAAGTCAACCGAAAAGTTCTGCCCCGAGGAACACGAATCACATCAGGCACAACCGGTGGAATGAGAATGCAAAACAAGTTTTTAAAACCAATGGCCAAACCACCCTCACCCGCTACTACTTCGGCGACTACGAAGAAGAACAAACCGCCGATGGGAAAATACGTAAAATTCATTACCTTAGCGGTGGTAACGGTCTGACAGCAATATTTGTAGAGGGAAACGACAATGCCCGACTCTACTACGCCTACACCGATTACCTGGGCTCATTGACAGCTTTGACAGACCAAGACGGCAACGTTGTGGAACGCCAGGCATTCGATCCGTGGGGAAACAGGCGTGATTCTGACAACTGATCAAACTATTTCGCTATCAGGGCCAATTAACTCCTAACCAAATTACGTATTAGTCAACGCTAAAAATAGGTGTTGTTTTGTAATGGTTTATACTCTTTAACTAAGTCTGATCATTTTTGGAGATTTTTACAATAAAAGGGTGGTAAATTAGGCTGTTAATGGTTGATGATATCTGATGGTGTCTGTCCAAATTCTTCTTTGAATTTTTTAGTAAAGTATGCAGGAGATGTAAAACCTACGTCCAGCGCAATTCCGGATATGTTACACTTTTGGTCTTTCAATTTCTTTAAGGCCTTGTATAACCTAAACTTTCCAATATAGTCGGTGGGAGTATAATTGGTGAGGGCTTTCATTTTCCGATAGAGATGAATTCTGGACAAGCCCATTATAGCACTCAGTTTTTCAACTGAGAAATTAGGATCGGAAAAGTTTTCTTCCAAGGTACGGTGCAATTTGGATAAGAATTTCTGATCTATTGGTGATATACTTTCATTAATTGTACCAATATCAAGATTGATAATATTCTGTTGGTAATATTTTTTGAGCGTTTCTCTCCCTTCAATAAGCTTTTTGATTCTAACCTTAAGGTATTTGGGATCAAAAGGTTTTTCAATGTAGGCATCAGCACCAATTTCAATTCCTTCAGTTTTCTGGTCTTGTTCGACTTTTGCAGTTAGCATGATAATGGGGATATGACTTGTTTCAAGGTTGTTTTTAAGTTGAGAAGTGAGTTCAATGCCATTCATCACAGGCATCATTATGTCCGTTAGAATTAAATCAGGATGTTTTTCACTGATGATTTTGAGTGCTAAATTTCCATTTGAAGCAGTTTTGATATTATAATAAGGAGAGAGAAGACTCAGAAGGTAAGATTTAAGCGGTTCATCATCTTCTACAATTAGAAGAAATGGTTTATTTGTTGAGTTATAAACAACTAAGCTCTTTGTAACTTCATCTTGTTGCGACACAGCAGGTAAGTCGATTTTGTCGAGATTGCGTATTTTTTCTTCTTCATCCAATTTTTTATATTCTTCTCCCTTCGGGAAAATTATGGTAAAAATACTTCCTTTAGGATAATTGTCCCTGACTGTAATTTGTCCTTTATGTAATTTAATAAAGCTTTTTGATAATGATAGTCCTATTCCAGTCCCAGTTGAAAGATGTTCCTTTTGCTGGTAAAATGGCTCAAATATTCGTTGCTTTTTATTGGCAGGGATTCCGCACCCCGTATCTGAAACTTCCACTCTAACATTATTATCCTCTTGAATGTAAGCAGTAATTTTGATTATGCCATTCTCAGAAGTGAATTTAAATGCATTAGAAAGTACATTAAAAAGAACTTTGTCAATTTTATCAACATCCATCCATACTTCCACATTTTGTTGGGAACAATTAAAGGAAAAGTCAATGTTTTTTTGTCGGGCAAGAGGTATAAACGCTTTGTAGATATCTTGAATAAACTGAAATAAGTTAACTTTCGAAATATTAAGTTTCAGTTTACCAGAATCCATCTTTCTGAAATCCATTAATTGATTAATTAATCTTAGCAATCGATCACTATTTTGCTTTACGAGCAGAAGATTGTACTTAATCGCCTGGTTTCTTTCTATTTCAGGGGTAGAAAGAATTTCATTTAAAGGCGCCTGAATAAGAGTTAATGGCGTTCTGAACTCGTGACTTATGTTAGTAAAAAAATTTAGTTTAGCTTGAGAGGCACGTTTTACTTCTAAATTCATTTGACGAATTTGACGATTCTGACTTTGAAGTTGTTTCTTTTGCCGTTCTATGGCAATATTTTTTTGTGAAAGTTCTTCATTTCGTTTATGAAGCATATAATAATAATAAGCCAACCAAAGAGATAGAACAATCAGAAGAAAAAGACTGATTAATGCAACGTGCAGTAAGGAACGCTGATTATCAAATTGTTTTTCCTGCTCTTGAATGCGCTTGGTTTGATGATTCAGAATATCCTGAAAAGCCAGTACCTGATCTGTTTGAAGACGAAGGACGGTAACATTTGAGCTATCAACAACAGAAGTTCCCAAAATATTTTGCTTTTGAAAAGGTTGACCTATCAAAATGTTTCTTGCTATTTCAATTGCTTTTTTCCCGCCTGTAGGATAAATAAAGGATGCATGTAGAATACCTTGTTCAACTAGTTCCATCCCCAAATTTGGTAAAGCATCTATCCCTACTACAAATAGATTTTCAATTGATAACGATTCTGCAACTTTTTTTGCACTTTGAGCCATTACATCATTGTGACCAAATACTATGTCAAAACTGTTATTTTTAAATGCAATTTGGGATTTTTGAGCAGCAACATCTGGCAGCCACATCCCCTCAACACTTTCAGTTATCTTTAATTCAGGGAAATGCTTGAGAATTTCTATGAAACCTCTGTGTCTTTCCAAAGCCGGGCTAGAACCATCCCGCCCTCTTATTTCCAAAATTCTCCCTTTTCCTTTAAAAATATTGGCAATATAGGAAGCAACATCTTTCCCTATCTGATAATTATCAGCTCCTATATAGGCAGTATAAAGATCCGAATTGATTTTTCTATCTATAATTATTGTAGGAATTCCACTTAAGTATGCCTCTTCGGCAATTGGGGTTATTGGTTTTGATTCGTTAGGTGAAATGATTAACAAATCAACCTTTTGGTTGAGAAATTGCCGTATTTGATGCTCTTGACGTTTGGTATTTCCATCCGCATTGAGAATAGTTAATTCAATATCTGGATATAACGATGCCGTCATAACCATTTCCTTATTCATAGTTTCACGCCATTCGTCTTTGGCACATTGTGAAAAGCCAATATGAAATACTTCTTTTCGATTTTGTTTACATCCCGAAAAAATAACTACTGAAAAAAAGGCTATCGAAAGGAGTGGAACCAGAAAATTTTTCATATGGGACATTATTACTGATCGCGAATTTAAAAAATATTAGCATCAGTATGTTAATATTAAAAAAGAAAAATCTTTGCTTTGCCCGCCCTTGTTTTATGACTATCATTCTGGTTACACGTCATGTAACATCATTTATTATCTGACCTTTAAGCACCACATTTGGAACAAGAGTTATAATATTTGTAACAAATGCTATACCACTTAAACGGGCAACAAACATACTTTTGCATCAAAGAACATTTGTTTATTTTTTAAAATTTTCACACAAATGAAAAATAAATTCATTATTCAGCTTCTGATAATTTTTGGTTTACTGCCTTGTTGCGAAAATAACGAAAATATATCAGAAGCTTATCGTAACCCCAAAAACTTCATGAATGAAAAGTGGAGACCGCAAATTCACTTTAGTCCGGTTACTAAATGGATGAATGATCCCAATGGACTGGTTTATTTTAATGGTGAATTTCATTTATTCTACCAGCATAACCCACAGGGTAGTGTGTGGGGACCGATGCATTGGGGACATGCTATAAGTAAAGATTTAGTACACTGGCAACATCTTCCTATAGCCCTTTATCCAGATTCACTTGGAACTATCTTTTCGGGAAGTGCAGTGGCCGATATTTTTAACACAAGTGGCTTTGGGCATGATGGCAAGATACCGCTTGTTGCAATTTATACAAACCACAGTCATAAAAAGGAAAGTCATGGGGATATCGATTTTCAAACACAAAGTATTGCATACAGTTTAGACAATGGTAGAAGCTGGACTAAATATAAAGGTAATCCGGTAATTAAAAATCCAGGCATCAAAGACTTTCGTGATCCCAAAGTAATTTGGTACGAAGCAGAGGAAAAGTGGATTATGGCCTTAGCTGTAAAAGATCGCGTTTCATTTTATTCTTCTCCCGATTTAAAACATTGGACATTTGAAAGTGATTTTGGTAGCGGAATAGATCATGGCGGAGTGGTGGAATGCCCTGATTTATTCCCTATAAAAACAACTGATGGCATAGAAAAATGGGTATTGTTAGTTAGCCTGAACCCGGGAGCACCCAATGGAGGGTCAGGGACAAAATACTATATAGGAGATTTTGATGGGAAAGAATTTGTATCGGATAATCCGGTTGAGAAGGAATTATGGTTAGATTATGGGAAAGACAATTATGCCGGCGTTACTTGGTCCAATGTTCCCGGTAATGGAACCAGCCGTCTTTTTATTGGTTGGATGAGTAATTGGGAATATGCCACATTGGTTCCAACAGAGAAATGGAGGGGTGCTAACACCTTGCCCCGTCAGCTAATATTAGATGGAAGCCAAGAAGACGGTTACTTTTTGGCAGGAACTGTCATTGATTCAATTAATAAAATAGCCGGAAATTGGGAATATATCGATGGAAAATCTCATGTTTTAAAAGCATTTCCCGCTTACCAGCTGAAGATAGATCTTGAATCTTCCGACTCTTCTTCATTTAAGATTCTTCTTTCAAATTCAGTCAATAATCAAGTGGAGATAACCTTTGACCTATCTCAAGGAATGCTTTCATTGGATCGCAGTAAATCGGGTAAAGTAGACTTTCATAAGAGTTTTTCCCAAAGGGTAACTGCACCCTTATATTTTGGCAAAATTCATCGTGTAGAGCTATTTGTTGATCAAACTTCAATAGAACTCTTCGTTAACAATGGGCGGATACAAATGACAAACATAGTATTTCCAGAAACTCTTCTTAACCAAATATCTATATCAAAAACAGATCATATCAAAATTGTTTCCGCAAAAGTTCGAGGCCTGAAATCTATTTGGAATTAAAGACCGTAAATTGAAAAATGGATAGAAACAAAATGAAAATTGAAAAAAAATTAATGCTGGTGGTAATTATTGCTGTGATGGGAAGTTTAATTTTTGGAATTAATATGGCTGCCATCTCAGGCGCAGTATCTTCCCTGAAATCACAGTTTCTTTTAAGTGAGTTTGAAATTGGGATTGTGGTTAGTGCTCTTGTAGCAGGATGTATGATTGGAGCTTTTTCGGCGGGACCATTATCCGAGAAGGTTGGAAGAAAAAAAGTGTTAATTATAACTGCTGTATTGTTCGGCATTTCATCGATTTGGAGTGGATTGGCCAACAACATTGTATCCTTGTCAATAGCAAGAATAATTGGGGGGATAGGTGTAGGCGCAGTGTCAGTAATGGTTCCTACATATATTAGTGAGATATCCCCGGCAAAAGTGAGAGGAACGCTGGGAACCCTTAACCAATTGGGTGTTGTTACGGGCATATTGCTTGCTTATGTGTTCGATTATTATATGATTGAAAAAAATGAAGGATGGAGATGGATGTTAGCCAGTCCGGTTTTTGTTACAATTCCGTTTTTAGCGGCAATGTTGGTGAAATTTCCTGAAAGCCCCAGATGGTTAATAATTAAAGGGCATAAAGAAAAAGCCTTAGCCATTTTAAAGAATGTGGCAGGTCCCGAAAACGCTCTTATGGAGTATAAATCTATACTAACTAACATTGAAAAAAATCAAAACAATACCGTGAAGAAGGTTAACTTCTCTACTCTATTTCACGGAAATCTGCGAAAGGTAATTGTTCTTGGGGTAATGTTGGCTGCTTTTCAACAGATCACAGGTATTAATGCCATAATTGCCTATGCTCCTGTCATATTCGACCAAACCGGTGTAGGTAACGATATCGCTCTTCTCCAATCCATTTTGGTAGGAGTAGTTAATTTTTTATTTACTCTGGTAGCGGTGTGGTTAATTGACCGAATTGGACGAAAGAAACTTCTTTTGTTTGGAACGGGCGGAATGGCACTTTCTCTTATCTATCTGGTTATATCTTTTATAACTGACAGGGCCAACAGCTTGGGCGTAGTGATTTCTATCCTTGGTTATATTGCTTTTTTCGCTGCTTCTCTGGCCCCTGTAATGTGGGTTGTAACCTCTGAAATTTACCCCAATAAAATAAGAAGTGTCGCGATGTCTCTTTCTACCGCCGTAAGTTGGGTGTGCACATTGCTGGTAGTTCAGTTTTTTCCTTGGATGCTGAGCAGATTAGGTGGAGCGATTGCTTTCGGCTTTTTTCTCTTTTTCACTATCTGGGCTTTTTTGTTTATTCTTTTTAGAATTCCCGAAACAAAAGGCAAAGCACTGGAAATCATAGAAGAGGAGCTCAACTTACGTGAGAAGTAAAATAGAAATCAGAAGTAAATTATTGGATTAAAAAGTTGGCATCCTTATGCTTTCGTCGGGATGTCCGGTAATAGTCTTGTTTAATAATTAGGTTATGGGGAAAAAAATAATTGTAGGTATTGGCGAAATTTTATGGGATTTACTCCCAGAAGCGAAAAAACTTGGAGGTGCACCAGCCAATTTTGCATGGCATTGTCAGCAGTTGGGAGCCGCAGGAGCTGTGATCAGTGCTGTGGGGAAGGATTCAAATGGTATTGAAATTCTCAATTTCATCAAAAAAAAGAATCTCCTTAATGGAATTTCAATTAATGAGAAACCAACCGGAACGGTAGAGGTAATGCTGCAAAATGGGATTCCGGAATACCTCATTCATGAAAATGTAGCATGGGATTTTATCGATTTGAATGAAGATGGAGTTGCTCTTCTAAAAAAGGCTGATGCCATATGTTTCGGTACGTTGGCTCAAAGAAATGATGTGTCAAGAAATTCAATCCTTAAAGCCCTGGAAATGGTTCCGGATAATTGCCTCAAAATATTTGATATCAACCTTCGGCAAAATTATTATTCTCCTGAAATAATAACCACTTCTCTGGAAAAATCTGACATCTTTAAAATTAACAGCGAAGAGCTTGAAAAGATAAAAGATATCTATGGCCTTAAGGGCGATAGTCGTTCCGCCGGGAAGATGCTTCTTAAGTCTTTTAATTTGAAATTGTTGGCCATTACCTATGGAGAAAAAGGGAGCCTATTGATGTCTGACCATGAGATCAGCGAATTGGGAACTCCCGAAGTAAAGGTGGCTGATACTATTGGGGCTGGTGATTCTTTTACTGCCGCATTGGCAATGGGTATGTTGACTGGTAAAGAACTGAAAAATATACATAAAAGTGCTGTAGAAATTTCTGCTTTTGTTTGCTCTCAAAACGGTGCTATGCCTGTTTTGCCAGAAAATATTCGAAAAAAAACAGCTTATTAATCAATCTAAATCAATTTATTATGAAAAATCCAGCATTTAAATTCTTGAGAAAATTGCTGTATCTCACTGTCTTATTTTCAATGGCAGTGCAGGTATCAGGACAAGAAATGACGGTTACCGGACAAGTAACCGATCAGAATGGTGAACCCTTACCGGGGGTAACCATTATTCAAAAAGGGGATCCTTCTAAAGGAACTATTACCGACATGGAGGGAAATTACGCGCTTAATGTTCCCTCTGACGCTATCCTGGTGTTTAGTTTTATTGGTATGGAAACTAATGAAGTGCCGGTTTCAGGAAAGTCGGTACTTAATGTTACGCTCGTTAGTACCGTTGTTGATCTTGATCAAATAATTGTTACTGGATATCAATCACAAAGAAAGGCTGACCTGACCGGTGCCGTTAGTGTCGTTGATGTGGAAGAATTGGAAAAAATCCCTTCCACAAATGCGATGAAATCACTGCAGGGAAGAGTCCCAGGAATGATGATTACCTCTGATGGAAGTCCTAAAGGTGGTGCTACAATTAGAATCAGAGGCATTGGAACATTAAACAACAATGATCCGCTTTTCATTATTGACGGCGTTCCTACTAAAATGGGAATGCACGAGCTCAATCCTAATGATATCGAAAGTATCCAGGTATTAAAAGATGCGGCTGCTTCCAGTATTTACGGATCACGGGCTTCAAATGGCGTTATCGTCATTACTACCAAAAATGGGAAACAGGGAAAGATGCAGGTCACTTTTAAAGGATCGCTAACTGCTTCTTGGTACAGCACAAAAATGAGTGTACTAAATACCGAACAATATGGTGAAGCTATGTGGCAGGCTTATGTCAATAGTGGGAGAGATCCTAATAGTAATAATATAGGGTACTCTTATGATTGGGGCTATAACTCAGACGTAACACCGGTCTTAAATGATATTATTTTGCCCGAATTCATTGATGATGGACAAACCATGAGAGTTTCTGATACCGATTGGTTTGACGAAGTTACCAGAACCGGCTTAATGCAATCATATGACTTATCTCTAAGTAATGGTACAGAAAAAGGAAATTATTTTTTCTCCTTAGGATATGTTGATAATGAAGGAATTATAAAATACAGTAATTTCAGCAGGATCTCAGCCCGATTGAACTCGGAATATAAGCTTTGGGATGGAATTATCTCTTTAGGCGAACATTTCACTCTAAATACTACTGAAGAGTTAGAAGCCCCTGGTGGAATTTTAAACGCCGCCTTACAAGCATTACCAATTATCCCTGTTTATACGGAAGATGGAGGCTGGGGTGGCCCTGCCGGAGGTATGAACGACCGTCACAATCCTGTTAGACTTTTGAAATATAACAAAGATAATGCCTATCGATATTGGCGGACTTTCGGAGACGCCTATATTAGTATTAATCCAATAAAAGGATTGAACTTAAAAAGTTCTTTTGGGATAAATTATGGGAATTTTTTTCAAAGAATTTTAACCAAAAGTTATCAGTCGGGGTACTTAAAAAATGATCTTACGGCTGTTAACCTTTCTCAGGGACATTGGTTGAAATGGAATTGGAGTAATACCGTCACCTATAATGCACATTTTGGCAACCATAAGGTTGACCTATTGGGAGGCATGGAAATGTTTAATGAAGACAATATTAATTTTACGGCCTATAAAGAAGGTTTTGAGCTCGAGACA
This sequence comes from Thermophagus sp. OGC60D27, assembly GCF_052400625.1. Lineage (NCBI taxonomy): Bacteria > Pseudomonadati > Bacteroidota > Bacteroidia > Marinilabiliales > Marinilabiliaceae > Thermophagus > Thermophagus sp. OGC60D27. The sequence goes on along the minus strand of NZ_JBQTGH010000004.1, from coordinate 140,829 downwards.
AAGGAATATATGTGGCCGGATGTTGGTACCGGGCAATCCACTACTACCGGCTCTTCAACCGGATACCGTTTACTTTCTTATTTTGGTAAAATTGACTACGATTATGGTGGACGTTATTTGGCATCCTTTACTTTACGCTACGACGGTTCTTCCCGGTTTGGTGACAATAATCAGTTTGGTGTCTTTCCGGCCTTTTCTTTAGGATGGAGATTGAGCGAAGAACCTTTCTTAAGTTCTTTTAATAATTTATCAAATTTGAAACTTCGATTTGGATGGGGACAAACCGGAAATCAGGAAATTAGTAATACAGCTATTTATACAATCTATGTCCCAGATTATGGAATGGCTGATCCCACCTGGACCACAGTTAAGGGAACTGCATATGATATTACAGGACAGGGAGGTAGCACTCTCCCTTCTGGATTCAAATTGGCGCAACGAGGTAATGATGACCTGAAATGGGAGACCACCACTCAAACTAATATTGGTGTTGATTTTGGCTTTTTCAATCAGTCCTTTTACGGATCAGCAGAATATTATATAAAAAAGACCGACGATATTCTGGTTTTGCCCCCTTATTTGGCAGCTATAGGCGAAGGTGGAAATCGTTGGTTAAACGGAGCTTCTATGGAAAACAAGGGGTTTGAAGCTACCCTGGGATACAGGGGAAGGACTGCCTCCGAAGGTTTAACCTATGAAATCAATGCAAATATCTCATCTTACAAAAATAAAGTAACTTATTTGCCGCCAGATGTCCAAAATGCTTATGGAGGGAATGGACAAGACGATAATATTCTGGGACGCCCCCTTAATTCAATGTATGGATATGTGGCTGATGGGTTGTTTAAAACCGAAGAAGAGGTTTTAGCTCATGCCGAACAGGATGGTAAAGGATTGGGAAGGATCCGATACAAAGATCTTAATAATGACGGGGTAATTAATGAAGAAGACCGAACCTGGATTGGAAATCCTCATCCTGATTTTACATATGGAGTAAATATTAACCTGGAATATCATAACTTCGATCTAAGCCTGTTTATTCAGGGTATTCAAAATATGGATGCCAATGTGTATGATGTTAAGGGAAACACAGACTTTTGGAGTGTGCTCGAAACAGGGTCCAATAAGGGAACTCGGTTGTTAAATGCATGGAGTCCATCCAATCCTAATTCTGATATTCCCGCATTGCAAAACACTGACACTAATTGGGAAGCAAGGTTCTCAACCTATTTTGTGGAAGATGTTTCCTATCTGAAAGTCCGAAATATTCAACTTGGATATACCCTCCCTTCCAAAATTAGTGACAAATTAAGAATGGATAATCTCAGAATCTATATTACCGGTCAAAATTTGCTGACCATTTCCGGAAAAAATTTTACAGGAGAAGATCCGGAAACACCGGGATTTGGGTATCCTATCCCCGCTTCTTTTACATTTGGAATTAATGCAGCTTTTTAGAAGTCATTAATATTATGAACATTAAATTTCGAAATCATGAAGAAAAATATAATTGTATTAAGTTTTTTCCTGATGTTATTGGGCGTCAGCTGTGAAGATTTTTTAGATAAAAAACCCAATGCTATCTTGAGTCAGGACGATATAATGGGACCTGAACAGATTGACAAACTGGTTATCGCTGCCTATTCAATGCTGGGAAATGATCATTATACAGAACCTATGAGCTTATGGCCTTACGGAAATGTACGTTCAGACGATGCCTATAAAGGTGGACGTGATGAGGCTGATATTCAGGACTTCCATTTCTTTGAAATCTCTGAAAACATTAATCCTGCTTTTGCTGAGCCCGATGCTTTGTGGTATAATTTATATGTGGGCATTTCCAGAGCAAATGCGGCCCTAGAAGCCTTAAATTCCATCAGTGAAGAAGATTTCGAGGAGAAAAATGCACGGATGGGTGAAATGAGGTTTATTCGTGGCCATTTTTATTTCATGCTTAAAATTTTATTTAAAAATATCCCTTACATTGATGAAACTGTCCCAGAAGAAGAGTATGGAACTATTTCTAATGTTGCGTTAAGCAATGATGAATTATGGGAAAAAATTGCTCAGGATTTTAAGTTTGCTTACGATCATTTGCCGGAAGAACAAGAGGATGTTGGTCGCGCTAATAAGCATGCTGCAGCAGCATATCTGGCAAAAGTTCGGCTGTACCAAGCCTTTGAGCAAGGAGAAAATCATGCTGTTATGGGAATAAATTCAGATTATCTGGAAGACGTACTGAATTATACAGAAGTGGTTATGGGATCACAATACCATTTGGAGGAAGATTTTTCATTTAATTTTCTTCCCGGTGATTTTGAGAATGGTCCTGAAGCCATTTTTTCGGTTCAGTATTCACATGATGATGGAACTTTATACGGACGTTTAAATTTTGGAGATGTTTTAGCAGTTCCCCAAGGGCTAGGATGTTGCGATTTCCATAAGCCTAGCCAGAATTTGGTTAATGCATTTAAAACAGAAAAGGGGTTGCCCATGTTTCAATCCTATAATGATGCTATGTATAATGACGAATCAGATAAGGTTGATCCCCGTTTATTTCATACCGTTGCTATTCCGGGATATCCTTTTAAGTATAATCAGGACTATATTTACAATGAGTCTTGGAACCGAAACCCCGGGGTTTACGGAGTTTATGCCTCTTTAAAGGAGAATGTAGATCCATCCTGTGACTGTTTTGTTAACATTGACCCGTTCTATGGCAATTCAAAAAACAGAATTGTACTGCGCTATGCCGATGTTTTATTGATGAGGGCGGAAGCGTTAATTGAATTAAACAGAGAGAATGAAGCGCTTCCATTAATCAACCAGATTCGTGAAAGGGCAAAAAATAGTACCCTCTTAATTCCTTATGCGACTAATACTGAGGTAGCTTTGTATGAGCCTGGGGTGAATTGTGAATGGACTAATTCATTTGCTAGAGAGGCCCTTCGGTGGGAGCGCCGTTTGGAATTTGCAATGGAGGGAAGTCGATTTTTTGATCTTGTGCGCTGGGGAATTGCAGATGAAGTTCTTAATGAGTTTTATAATGAAGAAAAAGACGTAGCCCCTTATTACCAAGATGCTAAATTTGACAAGAATAAAGATGAGTATTTGCCAATCCCAGAACAACAAATAAATTTTAGCAGAGGATTATACGAACAAAATATCAATTATTAATTTATGAAGTCAATTTATCCTTTTTCCAAATAGAAACACACAAAATTTCAATTAATAGCGAGTAATATGAAACACAATCTGATCAATATATTACTGATGGTCATATATTCTGGCATCATGTTTATATCCTGTAAAGAAGAATGGGAGCCAAGTAATCTTGACTTTAATGCAGATGTAAAAATTAAAAGTTTTAGTATTAATGGTATAGAAGGAGAAATTGATCAATCCACAAGTACGGTTAATTTAAATCTTCCCAAAAATACTGATGAAACTAAATTGGTTCCGGATATTGAAATAGATGAAAATGCAACCATATTTCCTGAACCAGGCACACCGGTTGATTTTAGTACATCCGATAAAATTCCTGTGACTTTCAGGGTAATAAACGGAAATCTTTATCGCGATTATTTAGTAACAGCAAAAGCTATATCTGCGAAAATCACCTCATTTGTTATTGGAGAACGTATTGGAATTATCGATCATAATTCTCAATCCATAACTATTACAGTACCATATGGCACTGATCTGACTAAATTGAGTCCCAACATAGAATTTACTAAAGGAGCTAGAATAGTACCGGCTCCTGGTTCAATTATTGATTTTTCTGTACCTGTTACATATACTTTGTATTTTAAGGGGGAGGAATTCTTTTATCAGGTCCATGTAAAAGAAGGAGAGTTGGAAATTCCTTCACTGGTAATTTATGATGGAGAGGAAAAGGTTCCGCTTTGGTGGACTGTTGGGTCAGCAGGTGATATAGAAAGTAAATATGATAATCCTTTGCCTGATGATATTAACCTAACGCCATATTGTGCATCCATATGGCGCAATCCGCAAGATGATCCTTGGACTGGGGGTGGATTAGGCGGTTTGGAAATCGATCCAGAAAAATATTCCCGTTTTACACTTATGGTATGGAAAGAAACCGGAGGAGATGTTCAGCTAGAAATCCAAGGTGAAGGGGCAGAAAATCAGTATTTAAAGGTCAATTATTCTGCTGAAAAAGCAGGTCAATGGCAAATGTTGGAGTTTTTATTACCAGTGAACCATGGACTATCCAAAATAACTACCATTTTGGTTGCACCTCACATAGATGATACCAGGGAAGATACGTCATTCTTTGGACATCGAATGTTTTGGGATCAATTGATTGCTCATCCAAAATAAAATTATTAACTAATAGCTAGCGAAGTTTACCAGGCGAATGAAAGGATTATTTCTTTTCGCCTGGTTATTTTAATAGTTTTGTTATGAAAAAAACATTTATTAAAACAGCCCTTTTCAGTTTACTTATATTCTGGGTATCCTGCGATAAATCGGAAAAGGAAGATTCGAAGCCGTCAGGAACCGATCCAGATTTGACAACAAATTGTTTTTCTACCTTTGAATCCGGGTGGTATAAGTATTTTTTTCGCCCTCAACATACTTGGGTCGGAGATCCTATACCTTATTTCGAAAACGGAACTTGGTATGTCTTTTTTCTTAATGACGAACGTCCAGCTAGCGATCAATATCATCCTTGGCATTTGGTTGAGACCAATGATGCTGTCTCTTATTGCTATAGAGGACTAGCTATTCCATGTGGTGATACTAATTCTCAGGATATAGCCTTAGGAACTGGATGTGTGATAAAGAAGGATAATTTCTATTATGCATTCTACACTGGTCATAAATGGAATCATTCACCAGACCAACCTAAAGAGGCTGTAATGTTAGCAATTTCTTCCGATTTGCAAAAGTGGAAAAAACAATCAGGATTTCTCCTATTTGCTCCAGTAGGTTATGATCAAAATGAATTTCGAGATCCATATATATTTTATGATAAAGACAAAGAGAAATATATTATGCTGGTAAGTGCCAGAAAAAATAATCGGGCTGTTTTAGCACAATTTGTTTCCAAGGATTTGTTGAACTGGGAACTTATGGAACCCTTTTATTCTGATGATTCCATATTTATGCTTGAGTGTATAGACCTTTTTTGTTTAAATGAGAAATGGTATTTTATTTATTCCAATATTAACGACCGAAGGGTTTATTACCTCGTATCGCACAATCGATATGGACCTTGGAAGGTGCCAGAAAACAACATGTTTGACGGCTCGGCTTATTATGCAGCCAAGTCTGCTGGTGATGAAAACAAACGATTATTGTTTGGCTGGTGTCCTACACGCATCGATGATGAGGACACTAATGAATATAGCTGGGGCGGTTCTCTGGTTGTTCATCAACTGAAGCAAGCACACGATGGCAGATTGTTAACAACAATTCCAGAAACATTGGATTCCTGGTTGGAGGAGGATGCTCCATGGGGAATTATTGAATATAGTGAAGATGTAGTTCCAACGACATCCGGGTTTGTACTTAATGCTAGCCAAAAAAGACAAATTGTCAAAATAAGCCGATTGAATGAGCCATTTAAAATTAGCACTATCGTTAAAGCCGATTCGGAAGCACAAAATTTTGGGTTTGTTTTTGGTGCCTGCGAGACCCTAAATTCGGTTTACGCCTTACATATCGACCTAAATGAAGAGCTTTTGAAACTTGCATATCTTTCAGATTGGAACAGTCCTTCAACAACTTACCAAGTAATTAATTCAATTCCCATTACAATTCCCTCATCCCGAACCTTTGAAATTAAAATAGTGGTTGAAAAATCAGTTTGTGTTATGTATGTTGATGACAAACGGGCGTTCACCAACCGAATCTATAAAATGAGCCGAAATCCATGGATGATTTTTTCGGATACCGGAATTGTTACTTTTGATGATTTTTCTGTAACTGTGGCAAAATCGGAATAAATTATTCTTAAAACTGGTTTAACTAAATTTCAGATAGTGTTTAAATTAGTGTGTCCGAAAAAAGATTTATCTCAGTTTAGTTAGTATTGCAAAGTTAATTTTTTTCTTTTTCCTGATTTGATAAATATTCTTATGAGATTAGGAGTTATTCTGTCAAGGCTCCCGACCGAAGGGAGGGACTTGTATAGCCTTGACAGAATAGTTACTAATCGCTCCCTTTATTTATCAATTCAGGATGCTCCATTTGCTTTCTGGGGAATAATGTTTTATCTCTGTCAATACCCGGTAATTGCCTAAAATATGCACGTTTTTCCATTGCTGTTTTGGCCATCAACACTATAATAGATTCTTCATCGGGCATAGCTCCACGCATACGCAATACCCTTCTGAAGTCTCGTTGTAATCACTCAATCCGGTTGGTGGTATAAATCATTGATTGGATTCGGTAATCATAGTTCAGGTACGTAAAGTAATAACGATATGTTGGGTCATTTTTCATTTTCTTTATCGTTTGATAATCTTTCCCCCATTTTTCGCATAATTGCTGCCAGGCATTCTATGCTTGTTCCGCTGTGTAATACTGATTGCCGGTTTGGAATACTTCCCGTAAATCTTCACTCAATTCTTCTTTATCGCTATGACGCACCTTGTTGAGCATGTTGCGCTTCAAATGCGTAACACCTTTTTGTAGCGGGGTCGTGGGATAAACCCTGGCAAGGGCATCTTCAAGGTATTTTAACCCATCTGCTACAAGCAAGCCTATGGAGTGAACGCCTCTGGATTGCAAACTCTCAAACATTTCCTGCCACCCTCCGGAACTCTCACTAGGGCGGTTGAATATCCCTAATACTTCTCGAGTTTTATCCTCTTTTACCGCTATTGTTACATAAAAGGCTTCGGTCTCTACCCTGTCTTTTCGGTGGACTTTTATGTGAATGGCATCAACAAATACTATTGGATAATTTGTCTCAAGACTATGTGATAACCACTGGTCAACATCTTCTCGAAGGTATTCTATCATACGGCTTATACTGCCTTTACTATAATGGCGTCCGTACACTTCTTCAAATACTTCCCCTACCTCTGATTGGGTAAGCCCTTTACTGTACAAACTACCCGCTAAACGCTCACATTCTATTTCCTGGTCTCGCAGTAAGGCTAATATGGTCGGATGAAAATTACCGTAACGATCCCTTGGTATACGAAACTCTAATTCTCTCCCATTTCCGTAACTCCTGCCCTGACGGTAACCATTCCATTTATTATCCGGTTGGGTATCCAAAAATTCTCGAAGTACACTTCGCATCAGGCTTTCTATCATCAATTCCATTAGGTCTTGTAACCCTTTTCCTTTGGTTAAATGTTTGCTTATTAATTCTGTTAATTGTTACTTTGTGAAATCCATTTGGTCTTCTCTTTTTAGTTATACATTTTGGTTTTTCGTTTGTAAAACTAACCTGAGAAGACCTTTTTTATTCAATTACAGACACACTTTTTTGAACAGTATCATGAGCGACACACTACACCCCCCGGCAGGGCGTTAGAATTTAAGCAGGACGGGTAAAATTCAAGCAGGGAAGCAATAATTTAAGCAGGACGGTCAAAACTTAAGCAGGGACAGCAGAATTTAAGCAGGACGACAAGATTTTAAGCAGGACACTTTCCTTTTAATCAGGAACGATTCATTGCATACAATGAGGGAAATAATCTCTTAAAGACCAATATTATTTCACAGGAGAGGCACGAAAATAGCCCTGCATGCTATTTTTACGGCAAAAAGTTTTTTAAAAGGTGCAATGACAAGGGAAAAATTAAACCAGAGTAAGGACACAAAAGCCGACGCAGTTTTTAATCAAAAAAAACCCCAAACCCGGGATTTAAAGAAATCCCGGATTTGAGGCTGACAAGCACTGTTCAACTCATTTCCAGTAACCACTTACATACCCCCTTTTGCGTTCCGGATTCCTCCAGAAAACGTATTGGCCGTGTGTGCGTATTTCATCCATTGCCTGCTTCAGATAGGTATAGGCTCTGTCGCGCATAATTTTAGACTCGGAGCTGGCATATTTTTCTCCGTTAGCGCGGGCCAGCACATCTGCCAGTTCATCCGACCAATCACGGGCCTTATCAAGCTCACTCCAATCGAATGATATGGCATCCAATAACTCTTTATTAGCTATGCCCAGATGATAAAGATCTTTCAAATCCTGAATCATATCACTATTGCTTCCTCCTTCGTCAATATCCCTCACCTTATTAATAAGATCGGGATTTTTCCGGAAAGCATGATAGAAGTGATGAATCAAAACGTCGCGAAGATCAAAAGCCTCTTTAGATCGTTCTTTCCATTCCTTCTGGGCATCCCTCGTAACCTGAGAATCTCTTCGCCAAATGGCCTGGGCATACCTACAAGCACCGGCACGGGCCGGAAGGTCTTCCACCAATTGCCAGTCTAAACCGGCTTTTACCAGCACTTCCTGGTCAGGCTGACACCAATGGTAAAGGTCCTCAGCCTCCTGTACTGCCACATGAACCGGCAAATTCGGCTCTTTTACCGTATCCGGATCAAGGGCCTCAATGGCTGGTCGTAGTGCTTCAAAATCTTGTTGGCTCATAACAACAACAATTTTAAATTACACATACAACACACCAGACTCTCGGTAACATTAATACCTTTCAAAGAACGATATAAATTTAATAAAACAACTTTTATATGTCAAAATTTTTTTTGCTCAAGTGACTTTTAAACAGTCTAAAAAGTCATCTTATTATCTTAAGTAATAATTTATGTATATCAAAAGTATTTTACTTTTCCTTCTAAAATTATCATACTTTTATAAAGATCCGCTTCTTGTATAGTATGTATCCGATAGCCCAGAAAAAGAAGACGTGGGTTAAAGCATAAAGCAACGAACCGTTCATATTTCCGGCCAGAGGCACAAAAATATTCTCATAAAGCCAGGTGCTGCCCCGCATTACGGTGCCATCGGCGGTCTCAAATTTGATGAGCATGCCCAGTGTGCGGGCCCATACCCCTGAAAGGGCAAAGATAAAGAGCGGATTCATGCCGAAAACCACAAAAAAGGAGGTCCATTTTTTACAGCCTTTGATGTCGATAATATAGATGAGCAGGGCGAATACCAGAGCGGCCAGTCCGGCAGTGTAAAGCACATAAGAGCTGGTCCAAAGCGGCTTGTTGATGGGGAATACCCATCCCCATAATCTTCCGGCAATGGTGGTCAGGAGGCCATAGAGTGCCAGTCGCCCCGGGATTTTGACTTTTTCGGTGGTCTTGATGAATACCCCTGTCAGATAGCCCAACAAAACGGTTACCACTGCCGGAATGGTACTGAGCAACCCTTCCGGATCGAAAGGAATACCAAAACCTTTGTAAAGGTGTTGTTCTCCAAGAATTGCCGCGTCGAAGGGAATGGTTACATTGCCGTTGAGGCTGTATGGGTCATCTCCGCCAAACCATCCCAAAATACCCCAATAAAAGAGCAGTATGGCCATGCCAATCCACGGAACATATTTTCGGGAGACGGAAAGAACAATCAATGAGGCAAAGCCATAAGCCAGGGCAATGCGTTGCAGGACTCCCATGATGCGTAGTGTGCTATAGTCGCGGCCCCATTGGGGAAAGGAATTGAGAAAAAGACCTATGGCAAAGATTAATAATGTTCTTCGTCCCAGACGCTTAAGCGACTCTTTGTTAAGGGTATTGCCATATTTGGCAAAAGAGAAAAACATGGAAACACCTACCACAAACAGGAAAAAGGGAAAAACCAAATCGGTGGGGGTGCAACCGTGCCAACTGGAATGTCGCAGAGGGGCATAAATGTATTTCCAGCTGCCGGGGGTGTTGACCGTGATCATTAAGGCGATGGTCATGCCTCGCAGCACATCCAGTGCCAGATATCTTTCTGATTTTTTCATAGTGTAGCTGATTTTATTGATATGCAAACATTTCTGTGTCAGAGTTTCGCTTGTCTGAAGCTTTTTCCACTTTAACGGAGCTTATTTTCAACTATTTTAGAAACCTTTTGGGAAGCTATCACTCCCACAAAAAAGAGTTATTTCTCTGTGTCTCTGTGTTTCAGCATTTAAACTTTTTTCTTTGAAAAGACCCATAGCCCAAGGAATACAAGCAGCCCGTTCAGTAGCAACAGCTCGAATCCAAACCGGTAACCACCCAGCCACGCTTCGGAGTTACTGCTTATTATATAACACACCACAGGCGACAAAATACTAATATAGGGTACGAAACGGTCTCTGGTCGAACGATTTGTCAGAATGCCGAAAGTGAATAACCCCAGCAACGGACCGTATGTATATCCGGCTGCAGTAAACACCGAGTTGACGACACTCTCATCGTTGATAATTCGGAAAAGGACGATCACCAAAAACATGATGAATGAGAAGGTCAGATGCACCCGTATTCTCTTTTTCTCCGTTGATGGCTGTTTGGGATCCACATTCAGAAAGTCGATGCAAAAGGCGGTGGTAAGAGCCGTCAATGAAGAGTCGGCACTGGAATAGGCCGCAGCGGTTATGCCCAACAGGAAGAAGACGCCAACAGCCGTACCAAAATATTTGATGGCCAGCAGTGGAAACAGATCGTCGGTTCGTTCGGGCAGGGCGATGCCCATCTGTTCGGCGTAGTGATAGAGCAACACGCCCAATCCCAAAAACAACAGATTGGCTGCCACAAACGAAAAACTAAACCAAAAGAGATTCTTCTGGGCTTCTTTCTGATTTTTACATGTCAGGTTCTTTTGCATCATATTCTGGTCCAGACCGGTCATAACGATGGTGATACCAATGCCGGCCAGAAACTGTTTAAAAAAGTTGGTGCCCGACTGCCAGTCCCAATCAAATATTTTACTGTAGGGATGATTCCATACAATGGCGAACAAATCGCTCCCGTCCATATCCAGCTGATTAAGCATAACAATAATGGTTACGATTACCGACATGAGGATAAAGAAGGTTTGCAAGGTATCGGTCCATACCACCGTTTTGATGCCGGCTTTAAAGGTATAGAGCCAGATCAGGGTAATGGTGGTGAGCACCGTCACCCAAAAGGGAACGCCCAGGGCATCAAAGAATGATATTTGCAACACTCCAGCCACCAGGTAGAGACGGAAAGAGGCGCCGATGGTCTGCGACAACAGGAAAAAGAACGAACCGGTTTTATAGGCCCGTAAGCCAAATCTCTGATCCAGATAGGTGTAAATGGAAACCAGGTTGCGACGGTAATAAAGTGGCAACAACACCAGGGCGATGATCCAATAGCCCACAAAGTTGCCAAGGATAAACTGAAAATAGCTCCAGCCACTGCTGCCCACCTCGCCCGGTACGGAGATAAACGTAACGCCGGAAATGGTGGCGCCAATCATGCCAAAAGCCACAAGGTACCAGGGCGACTTGCGGTTGCCGGTGAAAAAGGTTTCACTGTTGCTGCCCCGCGACGAAAACCACGATATCAGAAACAGCGCTGCGAAAAATCCGAGAATAACGATTAATACAAGGGTGGTGCTCATGAATGTGATAAATTTATAGTCATTGGTTCATAGTGGATAGTGGCTAGTTTATGGTGTTTCGTTTTTAGTGGATGTGGGAATCATTTGTTTCTATTCATATTTTTATATCTACTATTTCACTACCGACCATCCACTATCCACTTGTTATCTTCTGTCTCCTGTCTGTCCTCCGAAAAAATATTCAAGTACCGACTCCTGGTTGGTGGGACTCAGCGCCGAAACGACGAAATAGTATTTCCCCGGATTGGTATCACGGGATATTTCTATTGCAATATCATTTTCTCCGGTGACGGTAAAAATATTTTCGGGATTTTCGGCGTTGGCCGGTTTCCCCTTCCGAAATTTATAGATCACAAAAGCCTGGTTGTTACGGCCGGGCATCCAGGAGAGATGAATCGAGTCGCCCGTTATTTCCATGGTTGCTTTTAGAGGTACACCGGGGGTGATTTGCTCGACCCTGGGGTTCACCGGCGGAAGGGCATGGTACCGATAGGGGCCCCTGAGTAATTTTTCTTTCAGCTTTAAGGGGTTGCTCCTGAGCGATTTGGCACTAAAAAACATGCTGCCGTCAATATTGGGGTAAAAACGGTTTAACCGAAGCTGTTTTATGATCTGACGGGAAGAACGCCATTCCCGGTCTTTGGCATCGCGGTTGATACGGTAGAAGGCTTGTCCGGTGTAGAGACGGCATCCGAGAGCGTTTTTGCTCCACCAGTCGGCAATAATGGCATAGTCGGCCACCTCTTTTCCTATGTGCCAGTAGATCTGAGGCGTCACATAATCGATCCAGCCTTCCTCCTGCCATCGCAGGATATTGGCATACAAATCATCGTAGTTGGTCTGACCCGCTTTGGTTGCGGAACCGCGAGGATCGTCCGATTGGTTGCGCCACACTCCGAAGGGACTGATGCCAAAAGCGACAGTGGGGCGTACGGCTTCAATGGTATCATGCAACTGTTTGATGATCAGATCTACATTGTCTCTGCGCCAATCCTCCTTTTGGTCCGGGGTGAACCCGCGCGGATATTTTTCAAATGCTTCCTGGTCGGGGAACTCCTGCCCGGCAATGCGGTAGGGGTAGAAATAATCGTCGAAATGAAGGGCATCCACATCGTATCGACGCAAGAGATCGGCCACCACCGTCGCCACATGGTTGCGGGTCTGGGGTAAACCCGGATTGAAATAACGAGCCTTTCCGTAGGTCACAAACCATTCGGGATGCTGATGGATGGGATGATTTTCCGCTATAGAGGATTTGGCAGTATCGACCACGGCCCGGTAAGGGTTGAGCCACAGATGCAGCTCCAGCCCCCGTTTCCGACATTCGGCAATGGCAAACTGCAGCGGGTCGTATAAAGGGTCCGGGGCTTTCCCTTGTTCTCCCGTGAGCCATTGCGACCAGGGCTCCAGCCCGGACGGGAAGAAGGCATCGGTGGCCGGTCTGACCTGAAAGATTACCGTGTTGAGATGGTATTCTTTGGCGAGATTCAACAATTCAACCATCTCCTCTTGTTGCATGTCAACCGAAAGTCCCGCCCGGGAAGGCCAGTCAATGTTGGCCACGGTGGCGATCCAGATGGCCCGCATCTCCCGCTTGGGATAGTTGCGAGCCTGAAGCCCCAGGGTGATCAAAAGCTCTATTAATATGAGGGTGGCAATACGTATCATATTAAGATTATTAGATGTAAGATTGTTAGATTTAAGAAGTGGAACCGGTTGCTTCTTTAATATGTCAAATGTTTTTAATTACAATGTCAATTACTATTCACTATTTCCCCTTTTCAGCCTTTTTAATGCCAAAATGGGGATCGATCTTCAGAAACTTAATGACAATGAATCCGGGGATGGTACAGATTAATACCCATATAAAGAAATTGTGATAGCCCACAATTTCCTGTATCCATCCCGAAATCATTCCGGGGATCATCATTCCCAGGGCCATCAGACCGGTACAGATGGCATAGTGCGCGGTTTTATGGCTGCCGGCTGCAAAATAGATCATGTAGAGCATATAGGCCGTGAAGCCGAAGCCGTAACCAAACTGTTCTACGGCAACCGACGCCGATATGAGCCACATGTTTTGAGGCATGGCATAAGAAAGATAGACGTATACCAGGTTGGGAAGGTTCATGGCTAAAGCCATGGGCCAGATCCAGTATTTAAGTCCGTTGCGTGAGGCGACCCATCCGCCCAGAATGCCGCCAAGTGTTAATGCCAAAATGCCAATGGTGCCATAGATTAATCCCACATCGCCGGTGGTCAGCCCGAGTCCCCCAATTTCGCGGGCATCCAGCATAAAGGGTGAAGCGAGTTTCACCAGCTGCGATTCTCCAAGCCGGAACAACAACAGAAAGGCCAGTGCCGATCCGATATTCTTTTTTCGGAAGAAGGATTTGAAGGTGATGAAGAATTCCTGAAAGAGCCCTTCGTCATTTTCCTGTACCGCCGGCTTATCGGATGCCGGACGAGGCAATATGAAACGGTGATAAACAAAGAAAACCAGAAAAAGTACGGTCAGGATAACAAAGGTAAGGCTCCATGCCAATGGAATTTTTCCGGATCGACCTTCAAACCAGGCAGTGGAATGACCTTGCAGCTTGGGGTCCAGTTGCACCACCATCCAGGCGGTCTTGTTCCAGTTGGTATGATTCATGACGATGCGTTCCCCCTGGACCAGACTGATACTTTCGTCGCCACGCCGGAAGCCGGTATTTAGGACTACTTCTTCATCTTCGTTGGGTGCTTTGGTGAGTCGAACCCCTATGAGGCCCACATTGCCGGGATGCAAAGCAGGACCTTCTGCTTCGTGTCGGCCAAAGAGGGCTTTAAGTTGCGCTTTCAGAGGCCCCGAAATATGATTGGTCCACCATCCGGTCTCCTTGGTGGTGGTGATTTCCACTGCCGGCATTACGAATCCGTTGGCCAGGTTTTGTTCCGAAGCCCATAATTTTAGGCTGTCGATGGTTTCGGCCGTGGCTTTTTGTGTGGGAATGTGAAGTTCCTCACCGGTCAGGATGAATGCCAACTTACTGCTGTCGGCGGGTTGGTCAAAATCAGAGCGTTCTATACGTGGTGGAAGGTCGGGTTGTGCATGAACCGAAAACGCAACCGGGGGGAGGCCGGTGGAAGTCTCAAAAAAGCCGGCCAGAATGATGAGCAGGCCCTGTCCGGTGATCATGGCAATCCGGTAAAAAGTACTGCGGATACCAATAAATAAGGCCTGTTTGTGTTCGTCCAGTGCCAGCATGTAAAACCCATCGGCAGCAATGTCATGTGTAGCCGAAGAAAAGGCCAACAGCCAAAAAAAGGCCAGTGTGTATCGGAAAAAACCGGGTGCCGGTATGGTTAAGGCGACGCCGGCCAGCCCTGCACCCACCAACAGTTGCATGATGACGATCCACCACCGTTTGGTCTTCAACAGATCGACCACGGGGCTCCATAGCGGTTTTATAACCCACGGCAGGTATAGCCAGCTGGTGTAAAGCGCTATGTCGGCATTGGATATGCCTAAACGTTTGTACATGATCACCGAAACGGTCATGACAATTACATAAGGAATGCCTTGTGCAAAGTAGAGAGTAGGCACCCAACTCCAGGGGGAACGGTTGTTTTTTCCCATAAATACAACTGTTTTATTGAATCCAATCATCCTTGGAAAGGTTAGAGAAGAATAACATGCAGAGATTCTAAATCTTTTTCACCTAAGATGATTGATCATAAATTTATAATTTTTCAAAACGATATCCACGAATTCGTAGCTCATCAATTATTTTTGCAAGGTGCATATATAGTTTGTCTTTGCGGTCGGGATGAACCCCGGGATGCAGGAGGATCACGGCACCGTTTAAGTTGTGTTTCTCCTCAAAATTCCAAAGACGATCAAGCAGTGATTTGCTGCTTTTATAATTACTCATTTGAGGTATGGTGTAGTCGGCATTGGTACCTATGCCCGGAGTGAAGCAGACTACATCCAGGTTCATCTCCTGAGTCCAATGCACGATTTGACGATTGTACCACTCGTAAGGAGGCAAAAACCAACGAATGGAATCTTTGTTAACGCCTGCTTTTTTAAGCGCTTTTAAGTTTTTCTCCAGATCTTTTCGGAAGGTCTTTTTTGAGATCAGCAAAGAATCTCTTTGGTCCCAGTCGGCATACAATAAATGTGCATCGGAATGGGGCCCAAGATAATGATTATCGGTGATGATTCTTTTTATAATGTCTTGATTCTTTTTATTTCTCAGACATCCTCCGGTGAGGAAGAAAGAGGCTTTTACATCTTTTGTCGCCAATACATCCAGGATGTGAGAAGCGCCTTCGAAATGTTCATCCGCAGAAAAAATAAGATAGATTACCGGCGTTGCCTTATCAAAGCGAATGGCTGCACCAAAAGGATCACGACTCAATTCTTTGTGCTTCGAGGGGTAGGTTTCCATTGCCGATAAATAGTAAACCAACGATGCGGTTCCATCCATGGTGGGCTCATTGGTGGAATAATCCCCTATATCGTCATGATAAACGGCTTTTCCGTTCTGGAAAATGGCATATTCATCTTCTTCCAAAAGACCAACACCCCTTAGATTTTCAAAAATAGAACGGTAAACCGGTCCGTCGACAAGGCCTCCGACCGTATTTTTCCCAAGAAGTAAGGGAAAGGCCGAATGAGGATGAGTCGGGGAATCCTGAACGCCCGGCATGCCGCAAATCATTGCTGTTCCCCAAGGGTTGCATCCAAAGAGCCAGTCGCGCATGGATGCTTCTAATGAGAAAAATCTGTCATCGCCGGAAGCTTCGTAATAGAGTCGAGCTTGAGTAAGAGCCGCCGCTACCAGGTTATTGGAGCACCAAATAAAAGGAACTCCAATTCGAAATGGGTCCGATGCAGCTTCTCTTTCCAAAGCCAATAGACCTTCACGCATAAAATCAATATACTTTTCTTTCAGCTCATCATTTCCCAGTTCAGTCATGAGATAATGTCCCACATTAACAAAGGGATAGAACTGATAATGGCGTGCGCCGTGCAACTTCATCCAAGGCGTTACCGGCTCCACTTCACCCCAAAAATCGGCTTTGTCAAGCCATTGGTCCATGCTGTCGGGGGCTGCCAATGCCAATGTTGAGGCGGCCAGTTCCATGTCATCCACGTAGTTTTGTTCTTCATAAAAATAGGGCGACACAAAACATGCCGTTTGGGTAGCACCCGGAAATTGTTCGCCAAAGCGGAATGCCTCCCCTGCTTTTTTTAGCAGCTCTTCCGTCCAATCAGGATAGTCATCTTTCAATACTTTTGCAGCCAACGCAAAAGCAGAGGCAAATTTACCGGCAACGGATGCCACTCCCGTGGTGCGGTTAAGATGAGGTCCCAGACCTTGTCGTTCACCTGTCACATAATAAACAGGTCGCCCGAAAGGAACACCATAATCTACGGAGTCTTTGTTGGGGAGGCGATAACCGGCATGATCACGGTCATCGGCAATTTGGTTGTACATCTCTCCCGGTGCGGGGTTCATACGCATAAGCCATTCCAGTCCCCAAATCGCTTCGTCCAAAACATCGGGGAGCCCATTAGCGCCTGGTTCCCCTCTGGAATCATATTCATCTTTAAATGCACCCGGATTTTTGTGATAGGCAAACAACATTTGAAAAACGGCATTGGCCGAGGTGTTGGTGTACTGTAAATAATCCGAAGCATCATGCCATCCCCCGTGAACATCTATTGGCTGTCCGGAGCGGGTGGGATGATCGACAATTGTTCCATCCTCTACATGACAACTATCTTTCAAAAAAGGATTATAACCACATCGCTGCTGACGCATGTAATGAAGTAAGAAGTCAGCGGTTCCTTGATAGACATCGTTGGCAATCCTAAATTGAGGTGACCGATGCCCGTTAACTTCCAGATAATAATTCCCTGTTGTGTTAAAGGTTGAAAAATCCAGACGAGAAGCCGATTTTAATCCCCATGCTGAGGCATCCTCAATGGAGGCATCTCCTTGAAAAATAATCTTGTCTGTTTCGGCCGAACGAATCAAAAAAGAGGTTGCCGTAACCACTTCGTTGCTGATTAAGACCGCGGTTTTAGATGTTCCGGGAAGATATCCCAGTTGGTTTATCCTGATCCATACTCCGGCACTGGCTGTCGAAACAAAGAGAATACAAAACAGGACGGTGGTTGTTAGCTTTTTCTTTTTCATCCCTATAAAATTTATCTAATTCATTAGCCTGATGGAACTCGCATGACCAAGTTCGGTGTTTTTAATTAGTATCTTTTTTCCAGACGGGCCCCACGAAAATAGTGAAACAGAATATCCTGATACGAATAGCCTTTGGCACCCATGACGGCAGCACCGATTTGGCATAACCCCACACCGTGTCCCCATCCGGCGCCGATGAGGGTGAAGGAGACAGGGATTTTTCCTTCTCCCAGTTCTTTTTCAACCACAAAGGCCGAGCTGTATAAATGTGAATCGGAAAGAGCTTTTCGGATCTCCAGCTCTTTTCCAATGGTCAGTTCGCCTTTTGTCCCGACAATCTTCAGTCGTATCAGACGACCGGATTCACCTCGTTCGATGGGTATCAGATCCAGTATTTCTCCCAAATCGAGATCTATTTTCTTTTTCAACAATTGCTGAATCTTCTCCTGTGTTAGCACGACTTTCCAGCGGTAAAAGTCATCGGTTTCCTGATCGTAATCGTTTAATACCTGCGAAAGAATATGCTGGTCATGAGTATTACAGAATGCCGGCGGGTTGTTCAAAATCCATTTGCGGGCAGCCGCCTCATTGGTTAAGTCCAGGTTATATCCTTGGGGTAACTGATCGTTATCCACAACTTTCGTGAGATAGGGATGATTGATTGGTTCCCATACATTCTCAAAAAGCTCGGAGACGCCTCCGCACGATTTGGAAAAACGGGCATCGCAGATGGCGTCATTGTATACCAGTACCTCCCCAAAGGTGTCGGCAATGGCCGCTTCTACCTCTTGGGTGGATGCCCTGGTAATACCCTGATACCGTTGGCAATGATCATCGGCACAGACGTCGAAATGAAGGTGGTCTTCACGGTCGTACCATTTTATTTTTTCGCCGGGACGTTCTACGGTTGTTTCATAAGATCCCTTCTCTTTCAGCTTTTGTTCTTTCTCCTTTTGTGCGATGAGCCAGCTACGGGAAATGACCGCATGAGCCCTTAACAATTCAGGAGACGAGGTGGCACTCATTTCGGAGGAAATAACACTCACCAAATAATCTTCCAGGGGTAAACGGTTGACGGCGGTCAAATGCTCATCTTCGCGGATGATTCGCAAAGTTCCCTTAAATCGTTGATCTTCTTTTCGCTCCCAATGAAAGTTGATGCCAATGACTACGTCTTTCAATTCGAAGCTGCATTTTTTGTAGTCAACAGGTTCCAGTTCAACCGGGAGTGGTGTTTCCATTTCCTGATTGTTGAGCCAAAGTTTCCATTTTCCTGCTTCAAAGGAAGCCTTTCCTGTGCCTTCAAAAACTTCGCCGGAACTACGAAGTCGATATGGCCCTTCCAGTGTGAACGAAAATTCCGGAGCCATCAATACTCCTACTTCAATATTTGGTTGCATGTGATCAGACATTAAAAATGAGTTTAACCAGGTGCCAGATATCATCGCTCAGAGTGACCTGATTGAAAATATCTTTAACGGTGTCGGAATTTAATTTGTTAAAATCTTCTTCTCTGGGAGTAATCAATACCCCTCCAAAATCAACGGAAGCAGGACTCAATAAGATCTGTTCTTCCCCCCGGGCATAAAATTGTCGTGGTCGATGTTCCCGTCTGGGGAATAGAAAAACTCTCCAGGAGTCAGTTTCCCACGAACAAAGAATGTTAAGCATGGGTTCCGGCTCTTTTGGTTGACATTTGCTAAGAATAGTGAAGACTCTGGAAAACCATAAGTCAATGGCGTTTTCATTGCTGCTTTCAAATATCAACGTTTTTCGGAGATAGTTTTCACAACCGAGAACCCGGATATCCTTTTTCTCCATTAAAACAGTTATGTCGGGCAGGGTAAGGAATTCCTTCTCAATAGGCATAAATCCTTTGTTCCCGGCCTGGAAATGGAAATGATCCGGGGCACTGGCACCGCAACGCGGGCCATTGTAGAAAACCATAAAGTCGGGTAGTGCACGTGCCAGTTGGAGCATGTCGGTCAAACGACCTTCAATTCTCTGATCGGTATGATCTTTATGAGGGATGGTCAAATGCCGGGAAAAAATAGGGAAGGGATTCACTAGGATTTTGTAATCTCCAAAATCGATGCCTCGTTGTTCGGCCGGAAGATTTTCCGAGCACAAAAAGCATTGACGTTCCCGAATCGACTGAGCATCGACTTTTGCGGCCGAAGATCGAATGCGTGCCGGATTAAACTGAATGCGCATTTCAGATGATGGACCGATCTTGAGGGTCCGTGTCTTGACACTTTTGAGACCTTCATAATTATCGCGAGCCAGGGGCCAGTCGATTAGCTGCTCGTCTATCAGACGATGAACGTTTTCTTGTAGTTCCCTGTTTGTAGTTGTTTTATTAATCATGTTTAACGCTTGTTTTTTGCCATGCGTGCCCATAATTCCATGGTTCTCACTCTGTCCTTATACAGGTTGTGTTGATTCATTTTTACAATATCCAGTGAAGCATCCGAGTTGTCTTCCCACCGTCGGCATAAATAGAGGGGTTTGTATATTCTTCCGATCTGATAATCGCGTGAGATGGCCAATCCTACGGCATAATCTTCGCCATAGCTTACATTGGGCACCTTGATTTTTCTCAAAACCGGCGTATAAAAGGCTCGTGGTGCTCCCAGGCCGTTGATGCGTAAGGCATTGTTTCGTCCGTTGTCGGGGGTCCATTCTTTGTGGTCAATGAGTCCCGGAGGTATCTCTTCCAGTTTAAAGTTAACCATTCGGTATGTTCCGACTACCATTGCACAGTTCTGTTCGTAAAAAGCATCTACGATGGTCTGGAGCACGTTTTCATCGGCATAGAGATCATCACTGTCCAGCTGTACGGCAAACTTGCCGCAAGCGTCATGCATGATGGCCATGTTCCAGCAACCTCCAATGCCCAGATCGGTTCGTTGAGGAATGAGATGGATCAAACGTTTGTCTTCCCCGGACAGGTTGCGTAAGATTTCAGTAGTTCCATCGTTCGAATGGTTATCAACAATGATTAAATTGAAATTGAAATTTGTTTTTTGACTAAATACCGATCGAACTGCATCTTCAATGGTTTTAGCCCGGTTTCGAACGGGGATGATAACGGACGCCTCGACAGGGAACTGTGATTCTTCAAATTCGACCTTTTTAAATTGAGGTTCCAGATAGGCATTAATACTTTTCAGGTGTTGGGTGCATGCCTTCTCCATTTCGATTTGAACGTCTCTGTTTTTGGGATCTACATAATCAAAAATCTTTTCACCCGAACGCCGGTTGTCTGTCTCCATTTCTGTATAGAGATATTCTGGTAACCGGAAAAGTTTATAATGCTGGGATACTTTCAGTCGCAGATCGTAAAGACCGGCAAAACGGAACTCTTCATTCATACGTTCCACTGCCTGACCGAGTGCAATAGACGAGAAAAGCAGAAGCGATCCGAAGTTGAAATCGTCGCGCAAACTGCCATCCTGATAATCGATGACCGGATGCTGGGTGATTTTTCCTTCTTTTAAGGCATAATAATCGGAATAGACCATTCCGGCATTCGTCTGTTGAGCCGCCTGGATCATGCGTTCCAGAGAATAGGCCCCTATTTTCAACGGCAACGATTTGGTGTATAATAATACATAATCCACATTGTTGGTTCGTTGGGCAATCTCTTTCACCATAACGGTGGAGTTTATGGCCGGTATCTCGAAAGAATGGACGCCCTCAGGCAATTGGAGATTCTGGTTGTCTGGTGTTACCATTATGTATATTGCGGCAACGGCATCAGTCGCTTTCAATTCTTTAACGGTCCGGTTTAAATCGGCCTCGGGGGCAGCCGGTAAAAAGCATGCAAGTTTGTTCATATTGTTTGTGACGATTATGTTTGCAAATTAATGTTTGGATGAATTATCTGTTTAATCTCTACGGAAAAAATTCAAAATATCTTTTATTAATTGGTTTTGTTCATGGCTCCGGGGCATTGTCTCAATAGGGAACCCAAGAATAACACATTTATAGTTGCCGGAATAGGCTACACCTCCACTCACTTTGCTGTTGGCATATCGGTAAATCCGAAAAGCCCCATCGCCTACCGGTTCAATGCCATCGGGTGCTTCTACCTTGTAAATTCCCGGATGATATCGGGTGTTGTATTGCACCTTCGGAATAAAATAAGGAGATGCCGGGTCGGTTGCCGTTAAAAGACCGCCATTGTCGGCATGATTGGTCATCCAGCGGTAGTGCAAAACATTTTTGGCAAAATCAATTGCCGCACTATCATTGTTTTCCACCAAGTCGGTACCAATATAGGCGCCCGATATCAGAATGTTACCACCCTGTTCGAGATATTCTTGAATCTTTGCACGGGTGGCGGATGTTAGCACTCTAAAGTCTTTTTTCGTTCGGTCATACAAAGCCGGGGTGCCCCTTTCTTCACCATAAATAATATCTATTGCAAAATAAGGATTTACGTCAAAATTTTGATTTCCAAATCGCTCATCGCTTACCGAAACAAAGGAATAACCGGCATTTCGGAGAGCCTGTCCATGCAAAAAAATGAAATCATGATTGTTGCCGGGGATGATTTTTCCTTCCATGTCGGCAAAGCTGGCACCATGTCCGGGACTGTCATCATCGAGCCAGGGTGAAGAACGATGATAATCATATTGTCTTCCGGTATGACTCAAGTCTTTGTTCCATGGTACCCCTTCGTCTTCCCACCAGGCAACCCCTGCCATTTCTCCCTCCACAAAGGCTGGAGGGGCAACCCGATCGAAAGCATTGACCACCAATACCACTTCTTTTGAGTTTTGATCGATGGATACCGAAAGCG
This sequence comes from Thermophagus sp. OGC60D27, assembly GCF_052400625.1. Classification (NCBI taxonomy): domain Bacteria; kingdom Pseudomonadati; phylum Bacteroidota; class Bacteroidia; order Marinilabiliales; family Marinilabiliaceae; genus Thermophagus; species Thermophagus sp. OGC60D27. The sequence continues at coordinate 118,313 of NZ_JBQTGH010000004.1, read as the reverse complement.
TTTCACCAGGGAAACTCTGCCCTCCTTCATTCACAGCTCTAACTTTAAAACTGTAGATGGTACTGTATTCATCCAATTCAACAATCATTGAGGTATCAGAGGTGAAAACACCGTTATCAAAGCCATTGTCTTCCATGCGTTGATAAACTATATATCCTGTTGGAATTGCAGAAGGCTCAACAGGATCTTTTTCAGGGCTCCAGCTGAGCTTTACTTTTTTTCCTTCAACCATTTCCAATGCCATATTTTTGGGTGCGAGCGGTTGGATTACTACCGGACGACTCTCGCGAGTGGCCAGGAATCGGGCCATGCCTTTGTAAATAGCACGAGCAACAGTAAACTGAAAGCGGGGATCCAAACCATATTTCATGTCGGCCAGATTTTGATGAGACAGGAGTTCCAGCAGCATGGTCGGCACATTGGGTCGCCACGCTTCAGAGTATTGTTTGTCCCACATGGCACGGCGAGTCCATCGTTCGTTAAAAGAAAGTCTGATGTCGGAAACAATCTGTGTTTGTATCAGATCTGTAAGGTCTCGGCTGGCCAGCTTGGATGATCCATCGGGAAATTGACCGTTGTTGCGTAGGCTGCTATAGATGCCGAGCGTTCCAATTATTGAGTCATTGGGGGTGGTTCCGGCATCGGTATGGAAGGCGAAGGCCAGATCAATGGGGATGTTGAGTCCCTCAACTTGTCGATTGCCGGTAGGTCCATTGGGATTTCCCATTAAAAAGTTGACCCATTCACCGCGTGACTGGTAATCGTCATTGTAGTCGTTTTTGTTATCGTTAAGGCTATAGACTATTGAGTCGGGTATTCCCGCATATTGTAACCAGTAACGAGCCCCTTCCATCCAACGTGGCTTTCCGCTCAGTTTGTAAGTGTATTGCTCGGTGTTGTGTCGCAATTTTTTCTCCGGAAGGTCCTTGTTGTTGTTGAGAGACCATTTATTCGGGATGTATTCCTGACTCGGTCTTCTGGCCACATTGCCCATGCCGCCTCCAAAGCGAACTGCATCCGCCGAGATGGTACCTGTTGCGTTTTCAGGGGAGGAGAGAACGACAGAGCCTGTTTCCGGATTTAGCCCTTTTTGGAAATGGAAAGTTCCAATATAGATCCATGTTCCGTAGCCCATCTGTTGGTTAAGGGTAAAGCGGGTTTGGCCACCGGAATGATTGACCGTACATGGAACGTTAGTTAGGGCTTCCTCTTCTTTTCCCCAGGAGATGTAAACGGCATACTCTCCACTTTCAGGAATTTCGGGGACGTATTTTAACCTACCTGAAACATCGGGTTTAACTTTCATTTTGAGGTAAGTCCCGAGCAAAAAAGGATTTTCACCTTCGAGGAGGGTGTCCTTTGCGGCAAAACCTCTGGTCGAGTTTTGGGTCCATGCCCCATCACCAGGATTGATGATCAGCTCACTTTTGCCGTAAGAACCATCATTATCCACTATCACCTCGCGGGTTTGCGTATCGCGCTCCCGTGGCAGAAAGACAGTGGCGCCGGCATCTTCGAGCATGGGAACCAAAAAGTTTTGGGTAAAGGAAAATGGATAAATATCTTCAACCGTACCAAATAACCGTGCTCGTTGCCACTCCCAGCGATCAAGCTCTGCATCGTAATAATAGCCATGACTGGGCCATAAAGCGATATGGTTATTGCTTAAACCTTTTGAAAAAATTGGTTCGGAATGATTTGTTACCAATTTTTCTTGGGAAGAAGGTTGTTTTAAGCGGTCGGAGTTCGGTTCCCCATTTTGGTAATAGACCGGAATAAACTCTTTCAGAGGCAGCCCTTTGCAAAAAAGTTGAATGTTATAGTTTCTGAATTTGCGCCTTAACTGATCCCGAATTTGAGTGGTCAGCTGTTCTATCCATAAATATCTTATGGGAATTCTTGTAACATTTTGTGAAAGGTGAATTTTCGCTATTTTATTGTCTGAGTCGATAAAGATGGAGTCGATATCCATTTTTCCTAAATAGTCCCATCCCTGAAACAAGCTGGCAGCAGATATGTCATCCATCGCCTTTTCGGCCAAACGCAACTCTCTGGAATTTACCTGAGACTGAATGCCGGCGAAATGAAAAAAAAGAATCGCTGACATTAAGACTTTGCAGGCTGCTGATTTGATTTTGATAACATTCTTTTTCATAAAAAAAGACTAAAAGAAACAATTCCCAGTAAAATATAATGAGGAAAAGGATTTTCCTAAAACAATTTTATCCTGATAGTTTTCCGGTCAGAAAACTGGAAAATGGGTTTAAAGGGTTGGTGAACAGTTTTTATTGATATAAAAATGTGTTTTTGTTAAAGGCCCGGACTATGTTTTTTGCTGTTCAAAAATAGAAACAATTTTTAAAGAAACAAAAATATGTAATACATGTTATATGATACGAAAAACTAAACAATTTTTAGTATCTTTGCAATCGTCAAAGCAGGAAGTGAATGTTCTTTTTAAAGCAAAACAGCATCTTCCGGATAAAAAAGAAGGGTTGGAAAACCAAAAGTATAATATATAATACATCCTTTGTGTCATGATACTTATTGCCGATAGCGGATCCACAAAAACGACCTGGGGCCTTCTGAATATCGATACCGGTGAAACAGAATATATCCAAACCAAGGGAATAAACCCTTACTACCAGGACGAAGATACCATATTAAAAACGTTAAACGAAGAATTTCGATCTACGCAGCGTCATTTTGAATCCATTTATTTTTATGGAGCAGGATGCGCCAATCCCGAGATAAATCAAACTGCACACAAAGCATTAAGCCGTTTTTTTCAAACAGATCACCTGGAAGTGACCAGCGATTTGATGGCGGCGGCTCATGCCTTATGCGGGAAAGCGGAGGGCATTGTTTGTATTCTGGGTACCGGTTCCAATTCATGTTATTATAATGGTGCCGAGGTGGTGGAAAATGTAGCCCCCTTAGGATTTATCCTGGGAGACGAGGGGAGCGGTGCCGTCATTGGCAGGAAGCTCTTGTCGGACATCCTGAAAAATCAATTGCCCACGGAAGTAATCGATCTGTTTTATCGCTTTTATAATATCGATTCGGTGGAAATACTTCGAAATATTTATAAAGAGCCTTTCCCAAATCGGTATGCGGCAGGTTTTACCCGTTTTATTGCCAAATATATTTCTTATCCATCCTTGCGGTTCTTGGTGAAAACTTCATTCGAAGAATTTTTGACAAGGAATGTATTACAATATGAAAAGGCAGGTACGCTTCCGGTTCATTTCACAGGAAGCATCGCCTTTTATTTTCAGGAAATCTTGAAAGACTGCCTGCAGGAAAGAAAGCTTATCCCCGGTAAAATTATCAAAGAACCTATGTCGGGGTTAATTGACTATCATGCCAATGTTTAATGGTTGATAAAGAGTAGTTCTGTTTTTAATATCATTCAAGTAATAAAGAATAACAATGTCAGAAAAGAATAAATTTACGCTCAGTATTACCGAATCGCCTTCCAGATTTAAGAATTTGGAGAAAATGGAAGTCGCCGATCTGATTAGGAGTATTAATGAAGAGGATGCTAAGGTTCATTTGGCTGTAAGAAAGGCTCTTCCTCAAATTGAGAAGCTGATTGAGCGAGTTGTGGGGCGAATGAAACAAGGGGGACGTGTTTTTTATCTGGGAGCAGGAACCAGTGGCCGATTGGGGGTGTTGGATGCTTCTGAGTTGCCACCAACATTTGGTGTTCCTGATACACTGGTAATAGGGCTGATTGCCGGAGGAGATGTGGCCCTCAGAAAAGCTGTGGAAAATGCTGAAGATGATCCCGAAATGGCATGGCAAGAATTACGCGAGCGAGATATTAATCAATTGGATACAGTAATCGGTATTGCTGCGTCGGGAACTACACCCTATGTGATTGGAGGGATTCGCAAAGCCAGAGAAAACGGACTCCTGACAGGTTGTATAACCTGTAATCCCGGTTCAGAAATAGCAAAGGTGGCAGAATGTCCCATTGAAGCAATTGTAGGACCTGAGTTTATCACGGGAAGTACCCGCTTAAAAGCAGGAACCGCACAAAAAATGATTCTTAACATGATCACCACCACTTTGATGATTAAGCTCGGAAAAGTCAAAGGCAACAAAATGGTCAACATGCAGCTTAATAACCAAAAGCTCATTGACAGAGGAACTCGTATGCTGATGGAAGAGTTAAAAATCGACAGAGAGACTGCCAGAGATTTGTTGATCCGTTATGGTTCCGTGAAAAAAGCTATGGATGAATACCAAAAAAGATAACTATGGTCAGGGCTGCCCGGTTGTTATTTGAAAACTTTTTTCAGATATCTTTCATAAACCTCATGGTTTCTGATGACCAATTTTTCGGTTTCAAGATAAGCCCTGTCTTCATCTTGATCCTCAACGGCCGCAAGAATTTGTTTCTGGGCATTCATGGTAAACTCCTTTTCCCCTTCCACGTTGGCATAAATGAAATTTCGCATGCGGGGCAGAAGAGAATAAATAGGTTCCAGACTAATGATCACAATGGGATTACCAGTAGCTTTTGTCAAATTCATGTGAAAGCGATTGATGGTGTCCACTTCCTGTTGGGTGTTGTCTGGGTCGCATTGTTCAAGATCAGAAATGTTATCCTTCAATATTACAAGGTCTTCTTCTTTGCGGTTACGGGCCGCCAGACGAGAAATTTCAGGTTCGAAAATACGTCGAACTTCAATAATCTGAGATATAAGATTGGAGTCAAAACTCAGGTCGTAGTAAAGATTCAAAGATTTTATGGCATCTTCAATTTTAATCTCAGAGACATACATTCCGCTTCCTTTGCGGATTTCTATGAGGCCCCGGGCATTCAGTCGGCGAAGGGCTTCTCTCAGAGCGGTACGACTTACTCCAAAGAGTTCACAAAGTTCTTTTTCGGAAGGAAGTTTGACGCCTTGCACCAGTTTTTTTTGTCGTATAGCCTCTTCAATCTTCCGCTCTATCTTTTGGCTCAAAGTCTGCGTAGTGCCTATTTTACTGAATATTTCGTCCATCAATCTGTCTTGAAAATTTAAAGAAATAACACACAAATATAGACTTTTTATTCCGTTTATGAAGGTTTTATGTTGAACTTTTATTTTTGCAATACGTCATACATGTTGTCGTGATACTTTTGATTTGAAGAAGAAAACCTCCTTCCGGTGAGAAATGTTTTTCAAATCAATGTGGTTAGTTAATCAAGTTATTAAACGTATAAAACAAATTCATATGACAAGATTAGTAGATTTTTCGAAGCAGTCCATTGAAAAGCTACCGCTTCAGGTTGTTAACAGCAAAGAGGAGGGCGCTAAATTTGTTGCGACCATAATTGCCGATTTGATTAAAGAAAAAGAAGCCCAAGGCAAGAAAACCGTATTGGGACTTGCGACAGGTTCATCACCGATCCTTATTTATAAAGAATTAATAAGGATGCATAAAGAAGAGGGGTTGAGTTTTAAAAATGTAGTGACATTTAATTTGGATGAATATTACCCCATGAGCCCTGAATGCAAACAGAGCTATGTGAAATTCATGCACGAAAACTTATTTGATCATATCGATATTCCCCGTGAAAATGTGCACATCCCCGACGGTACCGTAGAGCTTCCCCAAATGGAAGGGTTTTGTGCCGAATATGAAGAAAAAATTAAGTCGTTTGGTGGTATCGACTTCCAATTGTTGGGTATTGGACGATCGGGGCATATCGGTTTTAATGAACCGGGCTCAGCAATTAATTCAACCACACGCTTGGTAAAACTGGATCCGGTAACAATTGGGGATGCCGCCAAAGATTTCGGAAATAAAGATGCTGTTCCAACCAAAGCTATCACAATGGGGATTAATACCATTCTTAGTGCCAGAAGAATTGTTTTGGCGGCTTGGGGCAAAAACAAGTCTTTAATTGTTAAGAAGATGATTGAAGGACCTGTTTCTTCGGATGTTCCTGCTTCTTTTCTTCAGCTTCACAATGATGTTCTTGTTATTTCCGATCATGATGCGACCGCGGAATTGTCTCGTAATAAAGCACCATGGCTTTATGGTATGGTTAACTGGACTCCCAAAATGATCAAGAGAGCTGTAATATGGCTGAGTCTAAAAACAGGGAAACCAATTTTGAAGCTCACTGATGAAGATTATAAATCGGAAGGATTGACCGATCTGCTGGCCTTCTATGGGAAAGCTTATGATTTAAATATCAAAGTTTTCGGGCAGATTCGTGATACCATTACCGGATGGCCAGGCGGGAAACCGGGTGCTTTTGAAAAAAGCAGACCAGAACGTCCTGAGCCGGCGATCAAAAGGTCGCTCGTTTTTAGTCCTCACCCTGACGATGATGTGATTTCTATGGGAGGAACCTTGCTTCGCTTGGCAGATCAGGGCCATGATGTACATGTGGCTTACCAAACTTCCGGCAATATAGCCGTGGCTGACGATGATGCTCTTCGGTTCTCAACCTTTGCGGTGGATTTGCTGAAAAGCAATGATGAGGAAAGTCGTAAAATTGAGGAAGAGCATCAGAGGCTGATTCAATTCCTGAAAAATAAAAAGCCGGAAGATGTGGATACCCCATTTGTTAAAGATATTAAACGATTGATAAGACAAGGAGAAGCTCAGGCGGCATGTCGTTTCTGTGGAGTGAAAGAAGAGAACGTTCATTTTCTTTACCTGCCGTTTTATGAAACAGGAGAGATCCGGAAGAAACCTATGTCGGAAAAGGATGTACAAATCGTAATAGATCTTCTGAGAAAAATTCAACCACATCAAATATTTGCTGCGGGTGACCTCCAAGATCCACACGGAACTCATGAGGTATGCCTTCAAATCATCCTGGCTGCTCTGCGAAAGATAAAAGATGATGGCGATGAATGGCTGAAGGACTGTTATGTGTGGCTTTATCGCGGAGCTTGGCAAGAATGGGATATTGAAGATATTGAAATGGCCGTACCAATCAGCCCTGATGAATTGATGCGAAAACGCAAGGCGATTTTTAAACATCAGTCACAAAAAGATTTCCCTGTTTTTCCTGGCAAAGACAGACGTGAATTCTGGCAGAGGGCAGAGGATCGTAACCGAGCTACCGCAAGACTCTATGATAAACTGGGATTAACCGAATATGAGGCTATTGAAGCTTTTGTTCGATATCCGATCGATGATGAAGAGTCTTTTTTGAAATAATCAAGGATTTAATGTGTTGTATTTGAGTTGAGTGTAATTGTTTGAAAACTCAGCTATAAGCTTATTGATTAGAGGCTGTCCAAGTGGGCAGCCTTTTTTCTTGATGGATTTTCTTTTTCCCTTTTTGTGGGGCTGTTCGTTTGGCATAAGATATAAAAACGAAGCAGGAATAGTAATTCTTAATATTAACATCTATTTATACAATTCAGGAACAACTTTGGATTAGATTTTATAGTAAACCGCACCTTCGTTTTCTAAAAAAATGTATAGATAGAGGGGGATATTTGTTTATCTAAAAGTGGACAATTCAATACTCTTGCCTAAAAATGCTGTATAGCTCTTTATTTTTAAGCCCTTCTTGTTTTTGGTTATATTTTAAACATCCTTTACAATTTACCTCTGTATCCACTTCTTAGAATCATTCGTCCACTCAAAAATGATAATGCCAGCGTAAATTAGCAATAGAAAACAGTTTTAACCAACTTTTTAGTTCTCATCAAAATAATGAAGAATACGAATCATTCATTTGTCGAAAATAGTGTGACAATTGGCGTATCAAAATTTGAGTACAGCGACTAGAGTGAAAATGTGTGCTCAATTGGTAGTTTATTGTCAGTTCTTATACTGTGTACAATTGCTATTACATTAAAGCAAGAGTCGAAATATTAGTCTACCAAAACCGACGTAAAATACAAACAAGAATAAATAAAAATGATTTATGAAAACAACAAAACTAATGAGTTGTGCCTTGTGCGCAGCGTTAATGGCAGTATTGGGCCTAGTTGGATGCGAGAAATTAGATTCTTATTCAATAGATGCGCCTACTGACCTGCAGAGTAGAATCGATTCCATTGCAGATGCGAAAGCAAGTATAGATACAGGTGACACTACATACATTGACATTGCTAAGGCAATTGTCGGACCAGAAGATAATAGTGCCGCTTGGTGGGCTGAATTCTCTGACTATTTCACCATTCCTACCAACAAGCTTCTGCATTTGGAGTTTGTAAACCACAGCTCTGGTGATAACAATTGGAATAACTGGAGTCTTGCTTTGGTCAATGTAGCAGATCGCGATGCGGATGACTATGCAGAGTATTTTGTTCTTCGCTCGGATGCATACGGATGGGGTAACGATGATTTTGATCTGAGCATGATCTCCCATAACTACCCGGATCTTGATGGAGATGGTGATATCTGGAACGACTTTCGCAGTACCATGCAAGGAGCGTATGTTACTTTGGAAATTGACCATTCTCCTACGGGGATTGCCTTTGTAACCGCCACTGCCATTGGGATAAATGAGGTAGAACTGGTCGAGACCTATCAACAACCGGTTTCCGTCACTGAAGATATCGTGGCTTTTTTAGTTTGTGATGGCAGCCATTTTGAGATGAAAAAAGCATTTCTCCTACCTTCTAAAGTCACTTCTGTAGAAGACGTTAATCCGGTTTCAATCACTGTTGATGGAATGCCTGCATTTGTTGAAATAGGTGATGAAGACTTCTGGGGTGATGCAATAGCTACTGTTACTTTCGAAGACGGTTCTTCTACGCAGGTTGATACTGCCGATTTATCATTCAACGTTATTCCTGATATGACCTCATTGGGTGAAAAGACTGTAATAGTTTCTTATAACTTAACTAAGCAAGGTGAATACACCCAGGCTGTTTCAACCTATTATACGCTGGAAGTAACCAACTACGTATCAAGTATTGAGGTTACTACTTTACCAGACATTTCAACATACTATTTTTTTAATAGTGATTCCATTCTGTTCAACCCTAAAGGTATGGTCGTAACTGGTACTTATTCAGACGAAACAACATCTGTCTTAGCGAATGAAACGCTTGATTTCGGTAAGATTCCTGCTGTAGAAGGTTCTCAGAATGCTGTAATTTCCTATGTTGGGGCTACAAGCACGGTAACTACTACTGTTCCATTGACACTTGTAAAAGGGGTCGGTCAGGTCGGTGCTACTGACTTTTCGACCGCTTGGTGGACGGAATTTTCTGATGACTATTCAGTCGCATCAGGGGAGAGTAAAACTCTTACCATGTATTGTTACTCGGACAACATTGAAAATTGGCACAGCCCCAGCACGATACTTCGCAAAGCTGACATGACTGAATATGGGGTAGTTAGAATGGATAACTTCGGATGGGGAGATGGTTTTAGCACTGCTACCTTAACAAATGATTGGAATTGGGATGTTTTTACCTCAAACATTAATGGGTCTAAGATAGTCATCACCATTACAAACAATGGTGACAATACAGCAGATGTGCTTTATAATGTTACTTACGTATACGGAGAAGCACATTTCCAAAGTTATGAGGGGATTACAGTTGATAGCTCTGATTTAAATTGTGCACTAGTCGTAGAAGGGGCTTATATCGTGTTTGTTGAATAACCACTTGAATAAAAAAAATTAAATCATGAAATATTTCAATTTAATACTATTTGGATTATTGGTAATCTCGCCTACAATCTACGCAGAAGGCAATCACCATGCAAATCAAATATCCGAAATTCAAACAGACAATATTACAGTAAAAGGTATAATTGTTGACGAAAACGGTGAAACGCTTCCGGGTGCAACCGTACAACAAAGTGGCACAACAAATGGTACTATTACCGATATTGATGGGAATTTTTCCCTATCAGTCCCTTCAGATGGTACCCTTTTAATATCTTTTATAGGATATAAAAGTATTGAAGTAAGTGTTGGAGGAAAAAGTGATCTCGGTACCATTACATTGGTTGCGGAGATAAAAGAACTCGATCAGGTGGTGGTTGTCGGTTACGGTACACAACGCAAAGTTGACTTAACCGGTTCAGTGGCTGTTGTAGATGCCGAAGAGATGAAGAAAGTATCACATTCAAACATCTCAACAATGCTACAAGGAAAAGCAGCTGGAGTCCGGATTACAACCGATGGTCAACCAGGAGCTGATCCTGTCGTGCGTATTCGTGGTATCGGTTCATTTGGTAGTACTGACCCTCTTTACGTTGTTGATGGTGTTCCTGTTGGAACAACCATTCGTGATTTCTCGCCAAATAATATTGAAAGCCTTCAGATTCTTAAGGATGCTTCTGCTGCAGCAATTTACGGATCGCGAGCTGCCAACGGTGTTGTGATCATCACTACGAAAAAAGGGAAGAAGAATCAACCCATGAGAATAGACTATAGCGGCTACATTGGTTTCGACCAGGTAGAAGAAGGCGTGTACGATGTTATGGACTCCTACCAATATGGAGAATATGTTACCATGGCTTACAACAACAGTGGCATGGATGTTCCTGCTGGATACGATCCTAACAGTGAAAAATATATCGATCCGGATGAAGTTAATACCAATTGGCATGATGAGGCGTTCAAAACAGGTGTTCGTCAGAATCACAACATCAATCTTTCAGGAGGTGGTGCCAACAATACTTACAACATCTCCCTCGACTACTATACCCAAGAAGGAACGATGCAAGGTGCAGGTCCTAATTTTGAACGTTACACTGCTCGTGCCAACAACACTATGAGCGTTAAATTTGTAGAGATTAAGACTAACTTAGTGTTTAGCCACAGTGATCAAGACAATATGGCTCTGAGTAATGCCAACGAATATGTTCAAGGTTTGTATGGTGCACAATATCCTGTAATGGCTTCGGTCCTGCTTCAACCTCCAACAATCAAAGCGTACGATGAATCGACCTGGGTGCTGGATGACAAAATTTCGGCAGCATCGGAATATACATACGATTCCTATGGTTTTGGCACCTACTACGATGACGTGCATGGAGATTTGCGTGTCACAAACCTTCTGCTTACCAATAGTCTTTTGAAAAGAAACACTATTGTTGATCGTTTCGTCGCTTCTGGTTCGGCAAAGGTTGACCTTTTAGATATGATTGGTAACAAGAGCAGCAATCACACCTTTGATTACAATCTTAACCTTTCGTACAGTAAAACCACTGCAAAGGACTTTACATTTGTACCTGCATTTATACAAAGTACATCCAACTATTTATCAAAAAGCAATGAACGCCTAACTCAGGGATATCGTAGCTATAGTGCGGCGCTTATCGAAAACTATATTAACTATGATGGTAGCTTTGGACGGCATCATATTAATACAGTTGTGGGGCAAACATTTGAACGCAATTTATTTCACACACTTTCTGGTGAAGGTGTTAATCTTCCGGAACCATACTATCTGCAAATTGACAATGCAGAGGACACATCATCAGCAACCGAGGAAACTGAAGAGGTTCTGGCCTCCTATATTGGACGTGTAAACTACAATTTCGATGACAAATACCTTGTATCGTTAATAGGTCGTTATGATGGATCAAGTCGACTTTCTGTAGATAGATGGGTCTTTTTCCCTTCAATATCTGCCGGGTGGCGTGTTGAGCGTGAAAATTTCTTTTCCATACCTAAATCGACAATCAGTCTGTTCAAGATTAGGGGGAGCTATGGCGAGCTTGGGAATGATACGAACTTAGGTCCCTACGACTACATGGATACGATGCGGAGAGGTGACTATACATATAGCTTTGGAAATAATAAGGTTACAGGTTCTGCCATATCCAACTATGTTAACGAAGTCCTTCGATGGGAAAAAAAGAAGTCCATAGATGTTGGTCTTGACCTCGCGATGTTTAACAATAAGTTAGAATTCTCTTTCGATTGGTATAAGTCAATTTCAGAAGACCTTCATACTGATGTACAGGTTCCGGTGAGTGCAGGTGCAACCAATGCAACAGTAAAGATGAACGCAGCAACTATGGAAAACTCAGGTCTTGAGTTCTTGCTTTCCTATCGTAATCATCAACATCCTGTTAAGTATGAAATTTCTGCAAACGTTTCTACTCTCAACAACGAGGTAACAAAGCTGGGCGTTTCAAACGAACCTCAGACCAATGGTTACTGCCGTACTGAGGTTGGACGTGAAGTTGGTCAATTCTATGGCTATGTATACGAAGGGATCTTTCAGTCGCAAGAAGAGATAGATACTCGTGTTAACGCAGAAGGCGAGTACATCAATCAACCAGGAGCACAACCCGGAGATGTGGCTTATGCCGACATTAACAATGATGGAGAAATTACCAACGAAGATCAACAATTTCTGGGAAGTGGTTTGCCAGACGTTAATTTCGGTCTGAATGCCCGTCTTGAATGGAAAGGTTTTGATCTAAGCATTGCCACATTTGGCGCGGCAGGTTTTAAAGCTGTGGATTTTGTTGACGTGACATTGCGCAGCTCATATGGTTCACTCAATAAGAGCGTTGATCTGTTGAATGCTTGGACTCCGGAAAACACAAACACCAATGTCCCACGCGTTGCCTACAAGTCAACGGGCTCCATCACCAACGATATGTTCAGCGATCGTTTCATTCAGGATGCATCATATCTGAAAATTGCCAACATAGAATTTGGCTATAACTTCCCTAACAGATGGTTTGGTGGCTATGTTCGCGGAGTGCGTGTTTATGTGTCCGGTCAGAATCTGGCTACATTTTCGAAATACCGAGGTTATAATGTAGACTTTGCCGGAGGTACCTTCACCCCCGGTTACAACTATGCTTCATATCCAACGCCACGAAGTGTAATGTTTGGTGTAAACATGTCATTCTAGAAACAAAATCAAAAACAGATAATTAAAATGAAAAGGTTTAAGATAATACTGATAATATTGACGCTCATTGGCGGCATGATGGCCTGCAATGACCAGCTCGATGTCACGAACCCGAACAGTCAGACTACATACGATTTTGGTGATTCAGAACCCGAACTTGAGGAGGCTATCATTGCCTGCTACAACCGTATTCGGCTAGAAGGTACATTTGCCCGTGTGGGATACACTTTAGATGCGGTACGTGGCGACGAAGTATGGAACTCCTCACAACAGTGGTATCTGGAGTACGACAACCTCAATTCTCCTGGTACCATTGAAATAGGTGATTTGTGGCCATGGCGCGACTTGTATCATGTCGTAAACCGAACAAACTTTGTTTTGTCGAAAGTTGATAATGTTGATATGTCTGAAGAATCCTATAATCAGATATCCGGACAAGCGCTCTTCCTTAGAGCTCTGGCATATTATCACCTGGCTACCTATTATCAGACTGTTCCATTGATTACAGATTATGCAGCTTATTCAGATATCAACACGATGTATGCCTCCAATAATACTCAGGATGAGGTGTTTGATCAAATAGAGGCTGACCTGAACAAAGCTATGCAAATGCTTCCGTCACGTGATGAAGGAGGCGAATGGGCTAAGGGGCGTGCCACATGTGGTGCCGCTGCTGGATACTTGGCTCGTGCTCTTATGTTTCGTCATAAATATGAAGAGGCTTATACTATATTAAAAGATATCATTGCCGGGGAGTACGGACATTATGAATTGATGGATGATTACGGTGCTAACTTCAGAGAAGATACGGAAAACAACGCTGAAAGTCTCTTCGAAGTTCAGTATATGAACTATGGAACAGGAGGTACCGATGAAGAGTGGACGCCGGTAAATATAAGCTCGGAAGCAACACAGGGGCATGCTATTGAAAGTAATTATGCCTCTCAGGAATTGGGTAGCTGGGGCGACCTGGCCGGATCAGTTTGGTTATATAACCTGTTCAAAAAAGAGACCTGTACGGATGGTCGTCTGGATCCTCGTTTATACTGGACCCTTGTTACCTACGAGGAGGAGTATAATACTTACACCGATCAAAATACGGCAGCATATCCCGATGGAGATCCACGTAATAATGTTGTTTATCGGCAAGAGATAAGTGAAACTCCACTGTCGAACAGTTCACAGGGTGGCATATCAATAGCGAAGTTTACCAATGCAAGGTCCAACTTATACAGCTCTATAACGAATGGATTGCATTGTGGTGTTAACCTGCGTCTTATGCGTTATAGTGACGTTTTATTGCGAGCCGCAGAATGCGAAAACGAAATCAATGGTCCCACTCAAACTGCGATCAATTACATTAACGAAGTCCGTCGTCGTGTTGCTCTTGAAGATCTCCAACTCTCCGACTTCCCTACGGCAGATCATCTGTTCGAACAAATTGCTAATGTTGAACGTCCTAAAGAATTCGGATGTGAAAATGGACGTGGTATTGATCTCATCAGGTGGGGATTCTTTTATGATGAATCACGTCTTAATCAATTGGTTGAACATGGATATTACAAGTTGGCACCTAAAAACGAAAATGACGAAATCATTGTCAATACCGATGAACTTAGCGCCGAAACCGCCAGCGCTTCGTCATTCCAGTACTTCTATAAGGGACATGAATATTTTCCAATCTATCAATCTACGCTTAATGCCAACCCAAAGCTTGAAGGAAACTCCGCAAATAAGAATGAAGATAACGGGCCTGCTTTCAGAGAAAAATGGAATATTCGTCCTGTTGTTGAGCTAGAGTAGTAGATATTTGCGTAATTTAAAGACTTCCTTATCGATGCACTTCTAAATATTGATAAGGTAGTTTTAATAAAAATATCAGACATGAGAATAAAACATATACTGGTTTTATCTATAAGCCTATTGCCTCTGTCGATCGTTGGGTGTAAAGATGATGATATTGAACCTGAAAGAGATGATTCTGAAGAGGAAACCGGCTTTACCATTCCAACTTACGCCGACGACTATTCCTCGATAGCATCGTGGGCAAACAGAAATGAGTGGAATCTTGCCAATGTGCACGATCCATCGGTCGCATACTACAATGGATATTACTATATGTATGGGACCGATGCTTCGTATGGAAATGAGCATGAAGGACATGGTCATTTCCAGGGTAAACGTTCAACCGATTTGGTGAATTGGGAATGGGTAGGAGGTCCTTTTTATGAGCCGCCCTCATGGGTGGCCGATTCTCTTAATGCCATTAGGTTGCGCATGGGGCTTGAAGTTATCTCCGAAAACGATATACGTTACGGGTTCTGGGCTCCGGTCGTAAGACGGGTCAATGTTGGGGGGCAAGATATTCTCCGGATGTATTACAGCATAGTTATTGATAACTACATTAAAACCGGGAAAGCCAACACGCCAAATAACTTCGATGGAAGTTGGACCGAACGGGCCTTTATCGGCATGTGCGAATCGATCGATCCCGCCGGGGCGGTCTGGACTGACAAAGGTTTCGTTACCACTTCATCTTCTGATCGTGGGTTAGACTACAGTCGGTCAAGTTTATCTGATTGGGAGGCCTATTTTTATTATAATGCCATCGATCCTACTTACATTGTTACCCCGGAAGGAAAGCATTATCTTATACATGGCTCATGGCATAGCGGCTTTGCATTATTGCAGGTAGATCCGGAGTCCGGTAAGCCTCTTAACACACTCGGAGAACCTTATGCTAACAGCGTAAGTGAGCTAACAGCCCGTTATGGTGTGAGAATTGGAACAAGAACATCTTCGTCGCGTTGGCAAGGAAGTGAAGCGCCTGAAATAATATATAAAGATGGTTACTACTATTTATTTTTGGCCTACGATGGCTTGGATATACCATACAACACGCGAGTGGTAAGAAGCACAAACATCGAAGGTCCATACTACGATATCTCCGGACGTAACTTTACTAATGGAAGAGGTGACTGCTATCCAATTGTGACCCATCCATACAAATTCAATCTTAGTTACGGATGGGTAGGCATATCACACTGCAGTATTTCCCAAAAGGAAGATACCGATGAATGGTTTTACATATCGCAAGGACGGTTGCCTCCCAACGTAAATGGCAATCCATATTCAAATGCCATAATGATGGGACATGTACGACGCATAGTATGGTGTCCGGCCTCACAAGATGAACCAGACAATCTATGGCCGATAGCATTGCCCGAACGGTATGCCGCTGTCCCTGATTACGGAACCATAACCAAAGATTCGCTTGTAGGAACATGGGAGCATATTACCCTTCGATACACTTATGGGGTACAAAATCAAGCTTCGTCCCTTACACTAAAAGCGAATGGTACTATGTCAGGGGCATTATCCGGAAATTGGAGTTACGATGCCACAAAAAAACAACTTACATTAGGAAATGTTGTGGTTTGTGTCGAGCGCGAAGTCGACTGGGAAGCAAACCCACGTAGGGTAACATTTGTTTATGCCGGAACGGAAAAAAATCTTAATGCAACATATTGGGGCAAAATGAAAAAATAGCTAAAGTTGCAGGTATTAATAGTTTTTTAGGGTAATTTCCGACGAAGAACCATTCTGGACAAAAAAAAGATGGCGTTTAATTTAGTGTGTCCGAGCACCTAACCTGAGATATAATTCAGGCTGAAAATGGGGTATGGCTCTGGAGAATAATTCTCATGCTAAAGCCCGCGAAATGAAGATGGTACATTTTCGCGGGCTTTTCTGGTAAAAATGGTTTCTTTATTATTCTTGAAAACTCCTCATTTATTTATACCAGCCAATTAAAAAAGAAGGTGCCAATGGTTAAATAAATGCCCATGCCGATGATGTCATTAAGGGTGGTAACAAAAGGTCCCGTAGCAACGGCTGGGTCTATTTTTATTTTATTTAGGAAGAGCGGAACAATGGCGCCAAATAGAGAGGCAAAGATGATAACGGAAAACATGGCCCCGGAGACGGTCAGCGTAAGTGCTTCCTGAGATCCTATAAGGGTGTTGTAAACAAATGCCAGACCAGCGAGTACCGAAGCATTTAAAATAGCTACACTTAATTCTTTCATCAACTTTTTAACGGGGGAAGCAAGTCCCATCGTGCCGGCGGCGATGGATTGGACCACAATTGCAGACGACTGAATCCCAACGTTACCACCCATAGCAGCAATTAGCGGCATAAAAAATGCAAGTTGTGGATATACATCAAGAATGCCTCCAAAGCTACCTACCACCCTTGATCCAAACAAGCCACCAATCAGCCCGATGAAAAGCCAAGGTATTCTAGCCCTGGTCAGTAGCCAAATGCTGTCCGAGGCCTCCACATCACCGGTAATACCGGAAGCCAGTGCGTAATCTTTTCCGGCCTCTTCACGCATGAAATCCACGACGTCGTCAATGGTGATACGGCCTGCCAAGCGACCGACGGGATCTACCACAGGAAGCGCTACCAGTCCATATTTGTCCATGATATTACTCACCTCTTCGGCCGGCGTGTCTACTCCCACCGATATGACATCCGGATTGTAGATGTCGCTGACCAAGGTGCCGGAAGTGCTTAACAGCATTTTTTTCAGAGAAAGCGTCCCCTTCAGGGTTCCATTGTTGTCGACAACATATACATAATAGACTTCGTCGATGTTTTCGGCCTGACGTCGCATGCTTCTTAAGCAGGTGGGAATACTCCAGTTCTCTTTCACTTTTATCAGCTCTTTGGCCATTAGGCCTCCGGCCGTATTCTCATCATAATTAAGAAGATCAACGATATCGCCTGCAACATTAACATCTTCAATATAGGAGAGGACTTCTTGCTGTCTGGAAGGCTCAAATTCAGAGATGACGTCCGCCGCATCATCGGAGTTCATCTTGTCGATGAATCGTCGGGCAATGACTTCGCTGGGAAGGGAATCTAGAAATTGCAGACGGTCATTCTCATCCAGCTCAATCAGAACATCGGCTGCTTTGTCATCGTCAAGTAAAAAATAGATGTATTTAGCCTCGTCGATGCTTATTTCTTCGAACAATTCGGCAATATCTGCCGGGTGAAGATCTTCAAGAATCCTGGAGACCGCTTCTTTATCCTGATTCTCTATCAGGGTCTTCAGTTCCTCTACAAATTTTCTGGTAAGTTCAAAATTGGCCATACCTCAGGATTTTTATTCCACAAACAAAAAATTGTCTTACATCGACCTCTCTATTATGTTGGTTAGTTTGACAAACTCTTCCACGCCAAGTTGTTCCGGCCTTTTCTGAAACAACTCACTGTTGGCAGCAACCTGATCCCCTATATCAAAACTTTTTAGGCTGTTTCGCAATGTTTTTCGCCGTTGGTTAAAAGCGGTTTTTACCACCCGTAAAAACAGTTTTTCATCACAGTCAAGTGCTTCCACATCATTTCTGGTAAAGCGAATCACCGCCGACTTTACCTTTGGGGGAGGCGAAAAAACATGTTCATCCACCGTAAACAGATATTCCGGATGATACCACGCCTGCATTAATACACTTAAAATTCCGTAATCTCTGCTGCCCGGACCTGATGTGATGCGGCGTCCCACCTCCCGTTGTACCATCCCGGTGACATATTTTACCTGATCTCGGTTTTCAAGAACTTTGAAAAATATTTGACTGGAAATGTTATAGGGGAAGTTGCCAATGATGGAGAGTTGGCCGCTAAAAAGTTCTGAAAGATTAAGTTTTAGAAAATCGGCAGAAATGGTTTTATCTCTGAGCTCCGGAAAATGTTGGTTGAGGTACGCAATGGATTCGGCGTCTACTTCAACCAGCGAAAGATCAATGTTTTCTATTTTGGAAAGATATTGAGTGAGCACACCCATCCCTGGCCCTACTTCAAGCACCTGATTGGGTGGAAGGGGCAAGGCCTCGACGATCTTGGCAGCAATGTGTTGATCGTTGAGAAAATGCTGTCCTAGGTATTTTTTGGGTTTGACTCTCCTCATCTTCCATGGTGGGGATCTATTAATGTATAACAAAACTTTTTGCCATAAGAACCGTATTTCGTAAAATTGCATCTTATTGGCGCTGCAAAGGTAAGACTTTTTATGAGGGAAAGAGTCACCACGCCCAAACAATTTGTCTTTACTGATCAAAATAGAGAAGGGAAAAGTTGTTCCCGGATTAATCGTTGCATCGGCGCAAAATAGATAAACACCAAACAAGATGACTAAAGCAATTAGCAAAGGCCTCCGGATTTTTATATTTCTCGCTCTAGGATTGACCATTTTATGGTGGCTCTACAAAGACCAGGATCCGCAGACACTAACCAATATCATGAAAAAAGATGTTAGCTATGGGTGGATATTTCTTTCCCTGGTATTGGGTCTTCTCAGTCATATCAGTCGAACCATCCGCTGGCAAATGCTTATCGAACCCGTAGAAAAACGCCCCGGTTTGTTAAATACTTTTTTGGCAGTCATGATTGGATACCTGGCGAATCTGGCCATCCCCCGAATGGGCGAAATATCCCGGTGTGCCGTCTTGAGCCGCTATGAAAACGCTTCCTTTTCCCGACTGGTGGGGACGGTGGTAACCGAACGGGTGATTGATCTCATTATGCTTCTCTTATCATTGGTTTTGGTGGTGGTGATACAATACAATGTTTTTGCCGAGGTGGTTCAAAACAAAATGGAACTGGCCGGAGTTAAAGGGTTTTTTTCATCTTGGGGGTTTTATGTTTCTGCTTTGTTGCTTTTGGGGATGATCATACAATTCAGAAAAAGGATCTTGGCCTGGAAAATTTTTAGCAAGATAAGGGAATTGTGGCACAAGTTTAAAGAAGGCCTCTTCTCGTTTCGGGATGTAAAAAACAAACCCGCATTTATTTTTCATACGATATTTATCTATGTCCTATATTTCTTGATGATATATGTGTGTTTCTGGGGGTTTCCTTTTACTCGGCACCTGGGGCCCGGCGAAGGATTCGCTGTGTTTGTGCTGGGTAGCTTTGGAATGGTGGCTCCGGTACAAGGAGGAATTGGTCCTTGGCATTTTTTGGTAATCTCCACCTTGTTGTTTTTTGGTGTTGAGTCGCCCCAGGCTTCTGCCTTTGCCCTTTTGGTACATGGTTCTCTCAACGGAATGATCGTTGTGACAGGCCTGCTTTCCCTGATTGCAATTCCGATAGTAAATAAAAGCAACCCCACGAAATGAAACGATCCGCTCAAGGAAGAAGATTGTTGTTAGTCGGCATTGCGCTGGCTTCCTTTTCTTGGGTGGTTTATAAAATGTGGACCTTTAATGAGTGGCCACAGTTTTTTGACTGTTTTAAACAAAACACCGCCCAATTTTTCTTGGTATTGTTTTTTGTGTTTTTGTTGATGGTTGTCAATATCGGACTGGAGATCAGACGATGGCAGTTGCTGGTCAGGCCGGTTGCTTCCATTGCTTTCTGGGAATCCATGCAACAGGTTATTAAAGGCCTTCAATTGGGACTGATCACACCGGTGCGTTCGGGCGATCCGATTGGTAAGGCTTTATTTTTCGACGCTTCCATGCGTCGGGATGTTGTTTTGCTATCCCTTGTGGGGAGTATTATTCAAACAACAGTAATTTTTTGTTTTACGTTGATTGCATTTGCTTTTGCCGGAGCTCCCGGAAGGCGATTGTTAAGCCTTTTTCGGGACCACTTTTGGGCGGTTGATAACTATCTTGTTTATTTGGGGGTGTTGCTCCTGCTTTCGGGAGGCTTTATATCATTTCGTATTTTAAAAAATAAGTATGGTAGTATTATTGGCCAGTTAAATTTACTTAATTGGTTTTCAGTGTTACAGACAATTCATATTGGTGTTTTGACGGTGATTCGATATTTGGTGTTTTCATTGCAGCTTTTAATCTTGTTGCGTTTTTTTGAAGCATCAACCGCCACCACAGGATTTCTTTCTGTGTTTCTGTTTTACGGGGCCATTACCTTTTTTCCATCGATGGGAGCAGGCGACCTGGGGATTCGGTCGGCGGTTGCGTTGTTGGTTTTTGGCGAGACGGCGGTTTCGGGACCGGGGATTATTCTCTCAACCATGATTGTTTGGTTCATTAATATCGCGTTACCTGCTCTGGTGCCGGTTTTTACAGGTCATTTTGTCGAAAAAAAAATGGTTGTTGGTGATCCCAAACCAGAAGCAGCAAGAAGGCTGAAGGCGTAATGGTAATTGACCCCAAGTCCGAATTTGTCAAAACAATTTTCTATATTTGTTATTCGCAGAGCGATTTGTGAAAGAAGTAATTCTTTATATATGGACAAATCAAAAATTAAACTAAACATATTAGGATTATCCTATTCCCAAACACAATCGGGGGCTTATGCCTTGGTCCTTGCCGAAGAGGAAGGTGAAAGACGAATACCCATCATTATTGGTGCGGTGGAGGCCCAGTCTATAGCCATAAAGCTGGAAGGGTTGGAACCTCCTCGCCCGCTTACTCATGATTTGTTTCTGAATTTTTCACGAGCTTTTAAAATAGAGATCCTTGAGGTCGTGATTTACAAATTGGAAGAAGGAATATTTTTCTCAGAGTTGGTATGTTTGCACAATGATGAAATCGTGAGAATTGATTCCCGTACATCCGATGCAGTATCTCTGGCCCTTCGTTTTAATTGCCCCATTTACACCTACGAAGAGATTCTTGAAAAAGCCGGTATTGTGTTGGATGTTGGAGATCAGGATGAAGTTGCATCCGAAAAGTCAGAGCCATCTGCTCCCAAGAGTTCTAAGCCTGCCCCAAGGCCATTGGCCGATAAAAGTGTACAGGAGTTGAAGAAAATGTTGGATGAGGCCATTGCTAAAGAAAACTATGAAATCGCCTCGGAAATAAGGGATGAAATAAAGAGGCGAAAAACGTAGGTCGCTCATTTTTGAAATAGTGTTGGGAGTTTGGGTGTTTAAAGTGGAAGGTTCCCGGGTTGGGCTTTGTGCAATAGTTTTAACACCCGGAAGTATTCGTTCTTTTATATTACCCATTATAAGATAATTAATGTGTTTAAGGAAAACACGATCTAATGACCAATAAAAATCCACAAGCATGAACCCATCAAAACTCAGGATCTTATCAGCTCTGGGTGTTTTTTTTGTTTTTCCGGTTGCCCTTTGTGCTAATTCTAATTCTGTTGTTTCCTCCGGCGGAGGAATTTCTGTTGAAAGTGTCTTTCGAGGGCTTTTAGGCATGTTGTTTATCATGCTGATCGCCTGGTTTTT
Source organism: Thermophagus sp. OGC60D27 (assembly GCF_052400625.1). Lineage (NCBI taxonomy): Bacteria > Pseudomonadati > Bacteroidota > Bacteroidia > Marinilabiliales > Marinilabiliaceae > Thermophagus > Thermophagus sp. OGC60D27. The sequence continues at coordinate 96,281 of NZ_JBQTGH010000004.1, read as the reverse complement.
TAGTTCCAATCGTAAGGCGATTTCGTGGCGAGTGGTTATTACAGGGCTGATTATTCAGCTGTCACTGGCTCTGGCCATTCTTTATGTGCCCTTTGTGGAATCAATGTTCGATGTTCTGGGCAAAATATTTGTGAAGATCTTGAGTTTTTCCGATGCGGGCGCCAAATTTCTTTTTAAAAGCTTTTCGTCTGGGGAGATAGAAGAACCGCTGCTCAACTTTGCGATTACCATCCTTCCGACCATTATCTTCTTTTCCGGGCTTACCAGCATTTTGTTTTATTATGGAATCATTCAAAAAATTGTTTACTGGTTGGCCTATGGTATGACCCGTCTGTTGAAAATTTCGGGGGCCGAAAGTCTTTCGGTGGCCGGTAACATCTTTTTGGGACAAACCGAATCCCCGCTGATGATTAAAGCTTATCTGGAAAAGATGAATCGTTCAGAGATCATGCTGGTTATGTCGGGTGGTATGGCAACCCTGGCCGGTGGGGTGCTCGCTGTTTATATTAAAGTGTTGGGAGCCGGCGATCCCGTACAGGAATTAATGTATGCCAAACATCTTTTGGCAGCCTCTATTATGGCCGCTCCCGGAGTTATTGTCATCTCAAAGATGCTGGTTCCTCAAACCGAAACCATTGATAAGGAGGTGGCCATCCCCAAAGAAAAAATAGGAAAAAACGTGCTGGATGCCATCTCAAATGGGACTACTGAAGGGATCAAGCTGGCCGTGAATGTGGCCGGCATGCTGCTGGTGTTTATTGCATTAATTGCGATGGTCAACTTTATTTTTGTCAAGATTGGTGACTGGACCAGTTTGAATAACCTTATAGCTTCCGTTACCGGGGGGGAATATACGCAACTCTCTTTGGAGTTTATTTTAGGGTATTTGTTTGCCCCTTTCATGTGGTTGCTGGGGGTGGCCGCCGATGATATTGATCTGGTGGGACGAGTGCTGGGAGAAAAACTTATTATGACTGAATTTATTGGTTATGTGAGTTTGGGCGACCTGAAAGAAGCAGGGGCTTTTATGCATGAAAAATCGATTATCATGGCCACCTACGTCTTGGCAGGGTTTGCCAATTTTGCTTCCATTGGCATTCAGATTGGCGGCATCGGGGCCTTGGCGCCGGGGAAAAGAGTGCTTCTTTCACAATTGGGAATGAGGGCTCTGTTGGCCGGCACATTAGCATCTTTGCTTTCGGCGACCATTGTGGGGATGATTTTGGGGTGAGAATGAATCTTTTTTATTGGCGGCGGATAGCTGCGCCAATTAGAAGGCGGCTACGAAATATTTCACCTTCGAAAGAAATAGCTAAGGAGAAACGTATCTTCTATCTGGAATTTTTATCATTAAGTTCCAGTTGAAGGGCCACCTTTATGGCATTTACCTGCAATAATCCCTGCTTTTGCAAGTTGAGCAGGGCGGCATTGAGCTCTGATTGGTCTGCGGGTTTTAATTCCGTTTTGTCAGTATTCTTCCATTCCAAGTATTCCGGATGATTATTTCTAATGAGCACGCATCCATGATTATTCATAAAACATGATTGTCCGTAAATGGCATATGGTTCCGTCAATGAAGATGAAAGAAGGTTGTTGCCTGTCTTAAGGTATTTTGCACCCGAAAGCGAGGCGTGAAACAAGGTGGGGAATATATCTTTGTGGGATCCAAAATGGGTGGTGTTTACATTCTCGTATCCCAAGGCACGTTTATATTTTTCAGGTACGTACAAAAGGAATGAAACGCCGTATTTTTGCAACAGTTGAGAGTCTGAATAATTAAATATTTTCCGCACATTATGGTCGCCGGTAACGGCAATAATGGTATTCTCACCCAAGGGTGATGTTCGAATTTGGTGAATAAATCTTCCCAGCTGATCGTTGGCATATTGATATGCGGTAAAATTTTTAAGTAAATACTCTTCCGTTGCGCCCGAATACTTTAGGATATAATCCGGAAGGTGTAACGGGTACTTTTCATAGTGCGATGGTACCGAATGGGGTGTATGATTGGTAACGGTCAGAGCAAAAACAAATTGGGGCTTTGGGGCGGTGTTTAACTTTTTGATTATGGCGTGATAGAGATATTCGTCGTACGATCCATATTGATGAAACTCGTTCTGAGGTATTTCTTTCTTTAACATGGCCAATCCTATCACCTCATCAAAATATTGGTTTTTCAGGTAGGAGCCGGACTTTCTCCAGCTTAATTCACCACCTGTCATAAAGGCGGTTTCATAGCCTGCGTTTTGGTATGGAAAAGCCACCGATGTGGTGAGGGGAACATTCATATAGGGCGATTGGGCCAGTGGACTTTGAACATTATTCACGGCCAGATATTCCAGACTGCCGATGGTTGAAGGCGTCGAACCCAGAAAATGGTCGAATACAAAGCAATACTCTAATTCATCTTCAAGAGATCCCAGAAGATTAAAGGTGTCGCGGTCGTGAAAGGTAAGGGGATAGGCGCCCATGCTTTCGGCCAAAACAAAAATAATATTGGGTGGATTTTCTTCAAGAAAAGGGTTTTGCCCGGTTTGAGTCATAAAGCAATGTAAGAGAGATGAGGAGTCCTGATCATGAAAGGTGTGACCTCTCATGTATTCTTGTGCCAGATCATCAATGCTCTCATATCCTGCGTCTTTTAGTGTTGCCCGGTAGTCGGTCGAAATATTGGCGTCATTAAACTCCTCAATGGCATCTTTTAACGCAAACACGCCATTGCATGCCAGTGAGTTAATAAAGGGGTCTTCGGTGATGGCGGTATTATCCATCCTTAACGGATAGCCCGATACAGAACCGCGCATTCCAATAAAGTAAATGCCCAAAACAGTTAGTACATAGGCCGCTTTGAAACGTTTTCGACGAACCGGAAACTTTGGCTCACGGGCTCCAATGTTTTTTGTCAATAATGAGAACAAGGCTATGATAATGAACAACCCGGTGGCAATCAGAATAACCGGATAATCGGTCCAAAAGGTATGAAGCAAGGCGGTGGTGTCATCTTCTATAAATGCAAATATTAAAACATTGATGTGGACATGAAAAAACTGATAAAAGAAGATGTCTACTACCAAAAAGAAGGAGTAGAGAAAGGCCAGAAATACGGAATAGATCCGGAAAAATGATCGATAAAACCTTCGACTTTGCAAATCAATAAAAAGACCTGTCAGCGAAAGCAACATTAAGGGCATCAATCCATAGAAGATCACCATGGTATCAAAGCGACCTCCGGTTAAAAAGGCTTTCAGAATATCGCTGAATGCCACATGCGATGTTTCTACGGCGTCGCCATTGAAATAAAAATGGGTAATCCGGTAGATGAAAAACAAGATTAAAAATCCGATGTATAACAATAGGTGTTGAAAAGTGCTGCGCTTGAAAAATTCAAAACGTCCCGAATAGGGAGGATTAAATTTATTGCTGGTCTTAAGCATAATTATTTTCCGTATTTTATGCGGGCAAAAATAACTATTAAATGCAAATAGTTAATAGTTTGACGCAAGTAAAACAGCTGATGGATAAACAAGAGTCGTACGGAAAACTTAGAAGTCTGATAACAAAAGAGTTTGCGTATTATTTGGGGACGTTCATTTCTTCTTTTTTGCTGTTTGTCAATAAAAGATGTATTGTTTGTCAATTTTGGTTTTGGGGTTCATTATTTTTCTTGATTTGAATCGATTTCCTATTTAATTTTACTATCACGAATCAGAAATATACTGTAAACCAAAAGACGTAGAAACATGAATAGCAGGATAGGTATCCCGAAACAATCTATTGGTTGTGGAAGTTGCCATTCGTATCATGAATCTGATTATAATATGCTTTTCGATGGCAACACTCCCTTATTTTTAATGTCATCACGTTTTTACCCATTTGGAATATTGAGAAGAATAAAAAAAACTGCATTAAACCCTGCGGTGAGCAAAATGCAAAGGATATGACGCTTGATTAGTTCCTAGATGTCTCTTTTTCTGTGTGTTTTTTTCTTTTTTTTTTTGACCGTTTGAATTGTTAAACTTTAAACTTCAATGTTATGACAGTGAAATATCGAGTCATTCAAAGAGGCCAACCCGGCGTGGTTGGTGGAGGTGAGAAAAAGTATTATGCAATTCCTGTGTCGAGTGGAAAGCTATCCACAACGGATATGATTAAGTCCATTGAAAAGATCAGTACGGTGAGCGGTGCCGATGTTCAGGGATCTGTTTATGGGATGGTAGATGTGTCGATTGATGGATTGTTGGCAGGTCGGAAAGTGGAGTTGGGAGATTTGGGGAGTTTTCGCATCGGTTTCAGCTCCGAAGGAAAGGAAAATGAGGAAGATGTGACGGCTTCTGACATTAAACGTGTGAAGATTATCTTTACACCGGGCCCTCGGTTAAAAGAGGCTTTGAAGAATGTGAAATTTGAAAAGGAATAGTTGGAAATTCGATGCGCATCAAATTTTTTTTGATGCGCATGAAAAGTAAAAATGATGCGCATGATTTTTTTTTTGATGCGCATCATTTTGTTTATCGATGCGCATTCGTCGGTCAACGGATGCGCATTCATCATTGAATAGATGCTCAGATAAGAAGTCGGCAAAAAGTGCATCATATTTTAATGACTTTACCGGAGTGTTATCCCATGAGTCTCCTTCCTTAATACATTAATGTTATTGGTGGCACCTCATTAAAATCAGTTGATCATGATTCTATTTGACAAAACCGCTTCAGAACGCTTAATGGACTTTTTAGTGTTAAGATTTAAGAGGGTGAAGGTCCAAAAAGTTTTCGAATTTTAAGACGTCTGTAAAGATTGAGGTGTCTTTTTGCAGGAATGCCATTGTTGTTTATGTAGGATTCAACTGCTTGAATCATTCTAAGCGAGGATTTTCCATCGTTATATGGATGGTAGGCCTCAATAATTTGTTTTCTTTTAATCTGAAACGGGTCGTGAAGTAATGATTCTGTTATCTTTTCATGTAATTGATTTTTGTTGCCAAAATCGTCCCATAAGATTGCTTTAGAGCTTGAATTAAAAGTGATTACCGGCTTGTCGAGGAGCAAAAATTCATACACAACAGAAGAAGTGTCGCTAACCATAATATCTGAAACAACGAGATACTTCAGAATGTTAGGGTCGTCCACAATCACGGCATTCGCATATGGCTTTAACTGGTCTTTGTATTTTTGTTTCCACCCCTGATCCATTAAATCGTGAAATTTGATAAATACAAGGTAATCGGGATTTTTGTCAAGAATTTCTTTCCACTGATTCAGCAGAAATGGTGCAGAGGTAAGCGACGGGGAAAATGTAGGTGCATAGAGGATGATTTTTTGGGCATTATACTTTTCCAGGTTGTTCTTCCTGAAATTAGCAAAAAGGTCTTTTTGGCCGAAAAGAGGATCTAATTTGCACCAACCTGTTTCAACCACCTTGAAATTTTTGTGCTTTTGGGCCAGTTCATAAAACTTTCGGGTGAAATAAGGACCCTGTGTAAGGTAAAGATCGAAGTAATCTCGTATTCTGAAATGCCCTTTCTTCTCACCTGCTAAACCATGAAAAACCTGAACTTTTACGCCTCTGAGATAATGGGGAATTTCATTTCCGGGAACAAAAATGGCATCCGGAGCATACTCCTGAACTTTTTTAATGGAAGAGGTCCATTCAACCTTTTCTCTATGCGCAAACTGATCTGCAATCGACGCTCTAATATACCAGATGGTTTGGTGGTTATGCTCGGTAAGCGCATCATTCAAAGGTTTAAGGATCCCAAATGCATAAGGGTGGTAACAAAATAAAACAGCCTTCATTCAATAAATTTTATAGCATTTTATTGGCATTGTCCAGATCTTCTTTGAAATCCACTTCCATGCAGTTAAAGGCAGAGATGTCAACCGGTAAAATATTTACCTTATCTTTTTTTATCATGAGTTCAATCCCGGCCTCAAAATAGTCGTTGTCATCAACTTCTTCAAGTCGACGGATGAACGTTGGAATATCAGAAGATGAGATGAAGTTAATGCCAACCGCTTCTCCTTCACCGTCTTTTACTGTTTTGGATAAGGCGGTGACAAAACCGTTGTTATCTGTCCGGTATTTTACTTCTTCATCGCCACATTCTTCATTGTTTACACAGATGAAAGATGTGTTGTTTTTTATATGAGGTAAGATGGCGTCGAACAATTTTGCATCAAATACTACATCGCCATTCATCCATAACACAGATTCATTTTTTGCTTTTTTTAAGGCAATAAGCAAACTCTTGGAGGTGTTGGTCTGATCATATTGAGGATTGTAGACATATAACGAAGTGGGGAAGGTTTCCATTACCACTTCTTTTTTAAAACCAACAACGGTAATGATGTCATTTATGTCAAAACAAGCGGAGATATTGTCGATTTGAAGTTGCATGATTGATTTCCCATTTTTCAGGGTTGTTAAAGGTTTTGGTAATGGATTACCCAACCTGGAACCAAGTCCTGCCGCTAATATTACAATTTTCATGAGTCTATAAATTGATTGATTTAATGAAAGTGGATCCAATACTATTGAATCACGTTACGATATCTTTAAGTTGGCATTTTCTGTAAAGGGCAACTTCACTTTGTCTGAATGCTTTTATGAGATTTAGTAATAACCACTACCATCCCGGTTTGAAAATACGGAATTATTGAAAGGACCACAAAAATCAACAAGTTTGCGATCATTTCTTCTTTCACAAAAGTACAAAATAATATTAATTTAATTGGCGGAAAGAGGGGGTTTATCGGGGTATGTAATTATCTTTGCAAGATATGAATACATAATAAATAATGGCAAAAACTGGTTTTGATTTTAGAAACAAAAAAAATCATCGCACGGCGTTATTGTTTTTTTTAAAATTGGTGGACGTTTTGGATCATTTTGATGTCCCTTATTTTTTGGAAGGCGGAACGTTGCTTGGAGTTGTAAGGGATAGAAATTTACTTCCCTGGGATCATGACATTGATTTCTCTATTAATCATTCTGAATTGAAAAAATTAAGGGAGTTACGATGGCATTTTTTTTTGAAGGGCTATAAACTTTCGGTGAGAAAAAGTAGAAAGAATATTGGTCCTTTTAAAAAGGGGGATGTTACCGTTATTAAAGTGAAACCTATTTTGCCCTATTTAGCCAAGGAATGGATCTTTTTTGGGAAAAGGGACCATGTCGTCTGTGATATCTTTGTAAAACAATCCGATGGTGAGTATCATTATTGGCAGGCCAAAGAAAAGATAATGAGAGTTTCCAACAAATATCACGACCGGTATGACAGTATAGAATATTTGGGGCGTGATATTATGGTGCCGTCAAATTATAAGGACTATCTTACCGAAAAGTTTGGTGATTGGTCGGTCCCCGTTAAGGAATGGGATTGCGCTAAAAATGAAAAAACAATTGTTGACTTAGCCGAATAGCCCTGAATCAGCGTTGGTTCGTAATGATCTTATCCAGCTTCTCCACCATCGTTTGTACTGAGAAATTTTGCAAAACAAGTTGTCCACTTTGACGGCTGTTGTTTTTGATTTCTTCCATGTTATTGATTACATATTCCATGGTTTTTGCCAGCTGAGGGACATCGGCGGGTGCTACGGTGTATCCGTTGATGCCGTTTTGAATCAATTCCGAAATGCCGTTGACATTGGTCGATACCACGGGCAATCCATGAGCCATCGCCTCAAGGATGGCGTTGGGCATGCCCTCATACAGGGATGAAAAAACAAAGAGGTCGGCATTTTTCAGCAGGGGGTGGATATTCTCGAAGAATCCCAATAAGATAAAATTCCTACTAATGCCCAGTTGATTAATTTGCTGCTTAAGCTTTGCTTCTAATTTTCCCTGTCCGGCCAGAAAGAAATAGACATGAGGATGGCGCTTTATTATTTGTGCCGCAGCAGAAATAAGGTACTTAAAACCTTTTTGTTTGGCCAGCCGACCGGTGGATAAGACAATCAACGGATTCTTTTCGTCGGGAGGCAGGTGTTTTGAATAATCAAAAGGGGGAATGTTTTGGGGAATTTCTTCCACACCGTTATAGACGACTTTAACAAATCCTGGCTCTACAGGCAGAAATGAGTCATAATACTCTTTGATGGTATTGGTGTTGGTAATAATGCCGTGACAAAATGTTTTTATTGTCCACTTATACCACCAGCTGTTTTTAAGGAGCTGAAGGCCCTGCCGGGAATAGACTTTTGCATTTGAACCGATAAGTTTCAGGGCAAAAGAGGCGACTCTCCAGTCTTTATTTTGGCAACCAATGACCACATCCGGTTTGTAGGCTTTAAAGAAGCGACAAAACTGAATGCATGTCATGACGTCCAAATCGGAATTGGCCGCAATTTCCTTAACGGGAATATTTTGTTGGCGGGCTTTTTGAGCCAGTAGGGACTTTTTTCGACAAATGGTAACGACGTTATGTCCCCGGGATAGGAGGCCTGAGGCAGCCATTACCATCCATTTTTCGCCACCACCCCATTTGTTTTTACCAATAGAATTGATTAATACAATGTTCATTGGGGTGATACAATTTTATTGGTGACTTTTTTCAGAATTAATTGGGGTGTAATGCGCATCATGCAGGCAAAATCACCTCTGTGGCAAGGCTTGTTTCCGAAAACCGAGCAAGGCCGGCACTCCAAGTCTGTTTGAACCGCATCTTCGAGCTCTTGTCCAATACCGTAAAATCCTGCATAGGGGTGGGTGGCACCCCAGATACTAACAACCCGTGTTCCGGCCAATGATGCCAGATGCATGTTCGCAGAATCCATGGATATCATTACGTCAAGTTTTGCCATTAATCGTAATTCTTCGCCCAGACTCAGTTGCCCGGCAAAAGTAGTTCCTTTTTTCAATTGAGCAGCCCACTCCTCCAGCTTATTTTGTTCTTCCCCTCTGCCACCAAATAGAATAATTTGGTTGTTTCCGTTGTCTAAGCGGCTGATGAGGTCCCACATTTTGTCTAAGGGCCACATCTTCCATTGGTGTCGTGCAAAAGGGGCAATGCCTATAGTAAGGTCTTTTTCCGAACCGGTGAACAAAGCGGCGATCTCTTTAGTCCGATTGTCAGACGCATTATTTGAAATTAGTTGCTCACTATCGTAAAGTTTTTTTCCGGGAAAAGAAACCATCTCGAATACAAACCCCGCTTTTTGAAACGTCGCTTGATATCTTGATACGGTCGAGGGAAGAGGCTTGAATATTTTATTGTTCTTCCGTGTTAATGCCTCTTTTTCTTTTCGACCTTTATTTATTTGTGCCGTTTTGACTCCCGAAAGTCGAAACAGAAGGGTTAGGATGTGGGTTCTGAGGACCCCGTGAAGATCGACCACTGCTTCGAATCCTCCACTTTTTTTCAGTTCACGGAAAAGGCGAAAAAGCCCCCTAAGACCATTGTGGCGATCTTTTAAATCGATGGGGAAAAACCGGATGTTGGGAATTGGTTCTACCAAGTCTTTTGCAAAGGGGCGGGAAACAAACCATATCTCATAATCAGAATAGTGCCTTGAGAATGACCAAAGAACAGGGATTGTCATGGCTACATCGCCCAAGGCGCTAAAACGAAACACAAGAATTCTTTTATTTTGAGTCACAGGCTGCGGCATTAACGGGTTTAAGGGGTTACTTTTTGGTTTTATAAAGAACGGGATTAAGGGAAGGATCGTTGTACATTTTCATCTGTTTGTAGGTCTTCATGTATTTACGTCCGGCTTCAATATCGGCGATGAGCTGGTCGATGGCAGCACTGAGATCTTCTCTTTGCTGAAGCAACACAGAAAGTTTTAAATTACACTTTTGCAAATGCTCGGGTGAGGCATCGGTGCGCTCCACTTCCTGCTGCATGTGATAGATTTTGAGGGCCAGAATGGAGAGGCGATCAATGGCCCATGCGGGGCTTTCGGTGTTGATGGTAGCATCGGAAGCTACTTTTACATCTTTATACTTATCCATGAAGAAGTCATCAATCGATTCCACCAAGTCTGTGCGGTCTTGATTTGAGTGGTCAATGCGGCGTTTGATTTTCAAGGCTTCACCGGGTTGAATTTCCGGATCGCGAATGATGTCTTCAAGGTGCCATTGTACCGCATCGATCCAGTTTTTTTTGAAAAGCAGATAATCAATAGTGCCCTCTTTATATGGGTTTTGAGGAATGGCATCCACGTTGTCAAACTCGTGATAATGTTGCGTGGTCTCGTTAAAGATTTTGTTACAGATAGCGCTAAATGTCATGTCCATTGAGTTTTATGAAAATGCTTCGGCCATTATTGTTTTTTTTAAGCCATGCACTTCCCGGTTATTTACTGATCACATTTTACAAAAATAGGGAAACTGGGGACAAATAACAGGAAAGTGCAGGGAAAATTATTTTGCAAGACAGTCCTTGCACTCGAAAGAGATAATGTTCCGGGAATGGGATAACGAGTCTCGGCAAGAGTCATCATAAGTTACAGCATTGTGAATGGCGGCTTCAGCATTTCATGGCACCATGTGTGAAAGCGAATTCAGTCTGCTGATTGGGGGGTAGAAATTCATGAAAGCTGTGTAATCTTTGTTTTGTAGCAATAATGGTTTGATTTAGTGTGTGGAGGGGAATGATGAGTTTCGTCTGTCTCTTTTGTTCCGCTTATTCAATTTGAGAATTAATTGGCGAAATTCTTGTTTTTGGTGCTCATCGCAAAGTTGGTAAATGGAACGAAAGTGCAACCAGTTGGCCTTTTGTATTTTACTGTTTATTTGTCCCATTTCATAAAAAATAGAATCGGCTTTGTGAGTATCAAAGTCAGTACTAACGGCCAGGGTCACATAGTCATCTCTGAGCAATTTATATTGTTGTTCATATTTGCGCAATTGGGCAAAATGCTTCTTCTGCATTTTTTGAAATTCTTGTACCTGAAGATCGTTAAACCCCAATTTCCGGGTCAGAAAATTGCCGGTTCTGGAGAAGGACGCTTCGTTCCGGGGTGTGGAGACCTCCTTTTTTTGCGGGGAATCACTATGCCATAACAATCCCCATGAGAAGATATTCAACACAATGAGCACAATGACAGCAACTAAAATATATTTTTCTTTATTTTTCATTTGCAAATGTTGTTTCTAATTCATCCACTGTGAAATAAGTTTGCCAGTCGGAAGACGAAGTTAAACTGTAGTTTTCCAAAAAGAAATCGATATCCTGACTTTCTGCCGAAACGGATAGATCCTTATAAACGAACAGAGAGATGTTTATTAACAACATCACTATTGCCGCCCATCCAGCAATATTCTGAACATAAGGCGAGATGATCAAGCTGTTTTCCTGTTGGATGGTTTTTAAGATTCGTTCATCCAGTTGATCGGTTCCGCCATAAAAAGGGGGGTGGTTGAGATGGTGCATTATCTCTTCTACTTTTTGGTTTGTTTTTTCTTTTGGCTTCATGACCGGCTATTGTAATAATTGTTGAGTAATTCTCTTAAACGTCGGTTGGCACGGCTTATGAGTGATTCGACGGCGGATTCGGTCGAGTTTAAAACTTTACCAATTTCGGCGTTGGAAAGGCCTTCGTTTCGTGATAGGATAAAGGCTTTTTGTTGTCGTTCCGGCAATCGGGCAATAACCGTTGCCAGTAATTGCGCAAGCTCTTTGGTCTCCATCTGTTGCGAAGCATCCGAATCGCCAGACAACTGCCAGTGGTTATCATCGTCTAAGAATAGATTTTTCAGTCCCGACCATCGTTTTTTCCTTGTTTTTGTTCGGATAAAATCGATGCTCCTTTGCGTGGAGAGTCTATAGAGCCAGACCTTTAAAGGAACTTCGCCGTTAAATTTATCAATGGTTCGGTATACTTCCAAAAAAACTTCCTGAGCAATTTCTTCGGCATCCTGTTCGTTGCGCACAAATCCAAAGCAAATATTAACCACCCTCCTGCGGTAATGGTTCAGGAGGGTGGCAAAGGCCTGTTCTTTCTTCTCCCTAAGCTTTTTTATAATAATATCATCATTCAAAAACAGTCGGCTTTAAAGAATTAAGAACAGGGGTTTATTCTTCTGTATTTTCCGGAACAGATCGTGGTTGTCTGAGTCTTTGATCTTCTGATGGCGCATGGCGTTGCCGAAACTTTGACCTGGCCTCTTTTTGAAAGCGTTTGCGGGCATTCTCTTTCATTTCTTCATAGGCCTTAAGCTGTTCTTCATTTAGAGAAGATTTAATGTCTTCATCCAAGGCTTCTCTATTATTCTTCATTTTTTCCCGGTGCTGTTTCATTATTTCCTGAAACGCTTTGTTATCTTCATCCATGATTTGTTGATGTTTTTCCATCAGGGCTTTTATTTCGGCACTTTGTTCTTCTGTCAGGTTCAGTTTTTCGGTCATCCTATCCACTTTTTGCTGAATGATTTCTTCGGAGGAGGGTCTCTCTTTTTGAACAGGTCGCCTGGAAGTTTGTTTTTGAGCCATTAATGCGGTTGATCCCATTAAGGCCATCACCAATAATAACGAAATTTTTTTTGAAATGGTTCGGTTCAGCATCCCAATTATGTGCCAGCCTTTACATATAGCGATTTCGTTTGGCCGCGCAGAAGCAGTAATTACTTTTTTCATCATGTTATGTTTTAGTTAAACATTACTAATTGCAGTTCTCTACAGTTAGTATCGATAAAAAATCAAGGAACCTGCGCTTGTAAACCATTTTTTCTAAAAAAAAATAACTCAGCTGAGTTTGTTCGGAGGGTCTTTCTTTGCCACTAACCCGTTAATCCATGAATGTTTTTATGAAAAATGTTCAATGCGTTTTCTGAGGAAAACGAATAAGCTGCAAGGGGTAAAGTGGTGGAAGACGATTTGGAGCAGACAAATGGTTAATTATGAGTTCATCGAAAATTGCTAGGCACTCAGTGCCAATCCTGACCAGCAGATAGGGAACAGGAAATCTATGAAGGATTGGATTGAAGCTGTGCCGGGAAGTGTATTCTTTGGTAAAAGCTGGAACGATGTTGGTCTTGATGGAATGATTTTGCTTTTTTTAAGCCGAATGGCTAATTACAAATCGGCTTTATTTTCATCCGGCATCTCGTTCATGAGTATTACCGCGTGGTTGTCGTGGCATTCAATAACTCCTTCTTTGCAAGAGAACTGATGATCGTAGCCATCTTTCCCAATCACCCTGATCATTCCTCTGACCAACGTCGAAATGATGGGGGCATGGTCGCGCAGCAATACAAATCGCCCTTTGGCGCCGGGCACCTCAACCAATCCAACGGGACCATCATAGAGAATTTTCTCAGGAGTGATTATTTCAAGATAGAGATCGTCCATTGTTCATAATTTATTATTTGGCTTCTTTTAACATGCGTTCTCCTTTCTCAATGGCCTGTTCAATGGTTCCTACCAGGTTGAAGGCTGCTTCGGGATACTGGTCGGTTTCGCCGTCCATAATCATATTGAAACCTTTGATGGTATCTTCGATAGATACCAATTCTCCTTTAATACCTGTAAATTGTTCGGCCACGTGGAACGGTTGAGAAAGGAAGCGTTGGACACGTCGTGCTCTTGCGACAACCAGTTTATCTTCTTCCGAGAGTTCTTCCATCCCCAGGATGGCGATGATATCTTGTAATTCTTTGTACTTCTGCAGTATCTCTTTAACTCTCTGAGTTGTTTTGTAATGTTTATCGCCAACAATGTCCGGGGTAAGTATCCGTGATGAGGAATCCAAAGGATCGACCGCCGGATAAATGCCGAGTTCAGCGATCTTCCGGCTTAAGACTGTTGTGGCATCCAGGTGCGTAAAGGTCGTAGCCGGGGCCGGGTCTGTCAAGTCATCGGCAGGTACGTATACCGCTTGTACCGATGTAATGGACCCTGTGTTGGTGGAGGTAATTCGTTCCTGAAGGGCACCCATTTCCGAGGAAAGGGTTGGCTGATACCCTACTGCGGAAGGCATACGTCCCAAGAGGGCCGAAACTTCGGAACCGGCCTGCGTGAATCGGAATATGTTATCGATGAAGAGCAGTACATCATTGCCGCCCCCCTCTTTTTGACCACTGTCTCTAAAGGTTTCGGCGATGGTAAGTGCTGAAAGGGCCACCCGAGCACGAGCTCCGGGCGATTCGTTCATCTGACCGAAGACCATCGATACCTGGGATTGCTTTAAGGCTTCAGGATCTACTTTGTTAAGATCCCAATGACCGGCCTCCATGCTCTTTTTAAATTCATCCCCGTAATTAACAATGCCTGCTTCAATCATTTCGCGCAGAAGGTCATTCCCTTCGCGGGTACGCTCGCCCACGCCGCCAAAAACAGAAAAACCGCTGTAACCTTTGGCGATGTTATTGATTAACTCCTGTATGAGAACGGTTTTTCCAACACCGGCACCACCAAACAGCCCGATTTTCCCTCCCTTGGCATAAGGTTCAATAAGGTCGATCACTTTTATGCCGGTAAAAAGAATTTCGGTTTCGGTAGAGAGAGTATCATAGTCAGGAGCCGGTTTATGGATAGGACTTCGCATCTCGGTTTGGATGTCCGGCAGTCCGTCGATGGGGCGACCCACCACATTTAACAACCGTCCTTTAACATTTTCACCCACCGGCATGCTGATGGGATGGCCCGTGGCAATCACTTCCATTCCTCGGGTCAGACCATCTGTGGAGTCCATGGAAATACATCGAATGGTGTGTTCGCCAATATGTTGCTCACACTCGAGGATTAAGACACTATTATTATCCCTATGTACTTCGAGGGCTTCGTTGATTTTTGGAAGATGATCGTCTTTCAGATCAAAACTAACGTCAACAACAGGTCCAATAACCTGCGCGATTGTGCCTTTTATCTGAGCCATGATAAATTTTTTTTGTCTTGAATATAAACAATTCCGAGTTATCTTGACCGTGCCATCAATTTGTGTGCGAAGTTTTCTATTTCCTGCTTAATTTCCCGGTCTCCGTTTATCTTTTCAAAGTTTTCCAATGAGCGGGCAAAGTAATCGTCTCTCTTTTGGATAACAATTTCTGAGACCCCTGCTTCGTTAAAAAGACGAGTCACGGCAGATATTTTTTCATCTGCATCATACTCCTTACGTTGCATCCAGTCCAAAAGTTCCTTTTTTAATTCTTTTTCAAGCCTGTTAAGGGCCGAGATTAAAAGGAATGTTTTTTTATTATTCAGAATATCACTGCCAATTTTTTTTCCAAATGTTTCCTGATTGCCAAACACATCCAACCAGTCATCCTGCAGTTGAAAAGCCATGCCTATATCCTGCCCGAATTTATATAAGAGTCCGCAATCACGCAGGCTCCCTCCTCCCAGGATGCCTCCAATCTTCATGCTTCCCCCAATTAGAACCGCTGTCTTGAGGCGGATCATATCCAGATAGCCAGCTTCTGTTACATCCGTGCTTTTTTCAAATTCCATGTCAAATTGCTGGCCTTCACAAACCTCAATGGCTGTTTTGTTAAAAACTTCCAATACTTGTGGCAGTACACCAACCGGACTTTTACTGATCAATTCATAGGCTTTAATCAACATCACGTCACCGGAGAGTATGGCCGTGTTGTTGTCCCATTTTTTATGCACGGTAGCATGGTTACGCCTCACATCCGACTGATCCATTATATCGTCATGAAGGAGGGTGAAGTTGTGAAAAACCTCAATGCCGAGAGCAGGCATTAATGCCGAGGTATAATCGCCAAACAGAGAGGCGGATGCCAGGCAGAGGACAGGTCTAAGACGTTTTCCTCCCAATGAAAGGATATACCTTACCGGGTCGTAAAGCCCTTCCGGTCTTTTCATCCCGCCCATCATCTGAAGCTGATCTTCAACGATCTGCCGATAATCTTCAATTTTCAACATGAGCTTCCAATTTTATTTCCGGCTCTTTGATGTCTTCTTTTTTTATTTCCGGTTTCTGGATTTTCAACTCTTCCATATCAATATCTTCCTCTTCGTTATAAATGGTCAGCATCGGTTCCTTGAATGATTCATTGGTGATGAGCCTTTCAAGTCCCAGAAGTAAGGCGGGTAACAATATTAAATTGGAAAAGAGAGCCACCAGAAGTGTTAATGCCACCAGGGCGCCCAAAGCTACCGTGCCTCCAAAGCTTGACACTGTAAATATACCAAATCCAAAGAAAAGAATCACAGAAGTGTAGATCATACTTCGGCCGGTTTCTTTTAAAGCCAGTACCGTTGCGGCTCGTATGCTCCAGTTGGTGGCCACAAGTTCCTGGCGGTATTTGGAAAGAAAATGGATGGTGTCGTCTACTGAGATGCCAAAAGCGATACTAAAGACCAATATTGTGGAAGGCTTTATGGGGATGTTAAATATGCCCATAAGTGCAGCGGTGGTAATCAACGGTACCAGATTGGGGAAAAGAGAGACCAAAACCATTCTCTTGGAACGAAACATCCAAGCCATGAAAGAGGCTATGAGCAGTATGGCTAATCCAAGACTAACAAATAGATTTCGAACAAGGTAATCGGTTCCTTTAAAAAAGACAACACTCGAACCGGTTATGGCAGTTTCGTATTTGGGTGAAGGAAAGATGGAATCGACCACTGCGCTGATCTTTTTATTCAATAAGTGCATTTTGGTGGTTCCCACATCTTCCATCCTAAAACTAATGCGTGCTTTCCGGCCGATAGAATCAACAAATGAAGTGACAACACCGGGCGTTGTTTTGTTGGTTTTCGGTAGATAAGACATTATGAAATTGTGTTCCATGGAACTGGGAATCGAAAAATAGTTGGGATTGCCCTTGTAAAATGCCTGTCGGGCAAATTTTACAACTTGCACCATGGACAGACCCTGCGATATCTCCGGAAGCTTTCTCAACTGTTCCTGCAACAGATCCATCTTTTTCAGGTTCTGGGGACGCATCACGCCTTTGGGCTTTTGGGTGTCAATTACCACTTCCAGGGGCATTAATCCGCTGAAATGCTTTTCAAAAAAATGGAGGTCTTTATACAGCGTATGGTTGTGCGGAATATCATCGAGCATGAATCCGGTGGTTTTCATCTGTGAGATGCCGTATCCGCCAAAAACTATTAGACCGACCGTGCCTAAATAAACTATCTTTTTGCGGTAAAGAGATATATGCACCAGCTTGTTGATGATCCCTTGAAAAAAACGATTGTTCAGATGGCGAACATGTCTCTCCTTGGGATCAGGGAGGAAACTAAATATGATTGGGATGAGTAGCAACGAAAGAATAAAGACTACCATGATGTTGAGGGCCGCCATAACTCCAAACTCGATCAACAGTTTACTGCTGGTAAATATGAAGGTGGCAAAGCCGCTGGCTGTGGTCAGGTTGGTCAGAAAGGTGGCATTTCCGATTTTCTGTATAACACGTTGTAGCGATTTTATTTTATTGCCAT
This sequence comes from Thermophagus sp. OGC60D27, assembly GCF_052400625.1. Classification (NCBI taxonomy): domain Bacteria; kingdom Pseudomonadati; phylum Bacteroidota; class Bacteroidia; order Marinilabiliales; family Marinilabiliaceae; genus Thermophagus; species Thermophagus sp. OGC60D27. Next base: position 78,928 of record NZ_JBQTGH010000004.1, on the reverse strand, counting down.
GATTGCGATACTCATAGTGAAATTTGTTCAGAAAGAAGACTGAATTAGGGATGCCGATAACGATGATGAGCGGTGGAATCATGCCCGTTAATATCGTTACCTTATAGCCTATAATGGCTTGCAGTCCCAATGCCCAAATCACAGCCATCCCTACCACCAACATGGAGAATAGCACCACCTTGAACGATTTGAAAAACAAAAAGATGATGATTGCCGTTATCCCCAGTGCCAGCCAGATGAACATGTTTAGTTCTTTTTTGATCATCTCCGCAGTTTCAACTCGGATGTAGGGGAGTCCCGAAATATGAACCTCATTACCTGTTGCGGAAGAGTATTTGTCGGCACAATTTTTTATGTCTCGAATCAATGGCACCCGGGCCTCACTTTCCAGTACTTTCCGGTCGAGGGTGATCGCCATGAGGTAGGTGTTGGTCTCAGGGTTATAAACAAGCCCCTTGTAAAAACTTAGGTCATTGAATTTTTGGCGGAGTGAATCGAGATGTGATTGGTCGGGAACCTTTTCAAAGACTGGTGAAAGCTCGAATTTCTTTGTTTGATTGTTACGTGTAAGATTGTATGCTTCGGTCGCAGAAAATACAGATGTAATACCATTTATCTTTTTGAGATCACGGGTCAATTGTTGCCACGCACCAAAGTGTTGATACTCAAAAAAAGTACGATCCTGAATCCCTAGTACAATGAGGTTTCCTTCATTTCCAAATTCCTCTATGAAATTGTCATATTCCAAATTAGCGGGGTCATCCTCCGGTAATAAAGGAGCATATTGATAAGACATCTCTATTTTGCGTGACTGAATCCCCATGAATGCAGTTATCAGGACCAGAACAATCAGAATAGGGAGCCTGTTTCGAAGAATAAAGCTGGCAGTACGAATCCACATAAATCAACAGGTTACCTCAAAATTTCAAACAAAACGGTGCGAATTTAGGAAAATTTCAGGAGTTAATGGCCGATTTAGAACATCTGTTGTTTGAAGAGTCCTCGTTGGCGTCCTTGTTTCCTTCCAAAGTAGTAAGACACATCCAGAAAAGGGAGAATATTTATATGCCGGTTCCCTATATTCCCTATACCTACTATGTACCCCCCAGAGACTGACAATTTTGTGTAAGGGAAGTATTCAATCAATGCTTGATGTTCAACAGTTATTCCCGTTGAAAAGTTTCCACTTAGCATTCTGATTTCTCCCCGCCCGTATAATTGTTGCATAATTTGCCAGTCGGCTCGTACCGAGAAAGTGCTCATCCAGCCTTTACCGGCATACGACATACTTCGGGGTATTTTAAACAAATTCTCTTCAACATAGATCTCTTCATTGTTGAACGGAATACCAACATCGACAGACAGGGATGCTGATAAAATTAAGTAGGGTTGAGATGGATTGCAGGCCATATTATTATAAAATGGCCGGCTTACAATAAGTTGGTTGTGTAGGGATAAGACCAGCGGGTCGCCCGTAACAGAGTCGGCCAAAAAGTTGTCTTTTCCCCCTGCAACTTCATTTAGTCCCGGCCACGAAGAGTAAACTCCATGGAGAGAAGAAACCCATAGCTTTTTTCTTGCTATTTCATTCTTTATAAACAGGTTCGGTACCCAGTAATCCAGCCCGAGCCAAGTGGATAGTTCAAGTCCACTTGTTAACCCAAAACGTGAAGGTGTCGTTATACTGATGTTTCCTGCATTCGCATATGAAGTGGCGGCAGTACCGGCCGACCAAATCTGATCATCCCGTATGTAATTGACGGATGACCCGGTGGGCTGGAAAGGATTGAACAGATTGCCTTCCCCCGCATCTGCCTTTCTTTTTTCCAGGTCTTTCGTGGCTTTTTCTACCTGACTCTTTTTTTTAAAGGGCCATACTTGTGCTTCGGCAGTAGTGGCATAGCCGGTCAAAAGGAGAAACAATATGGTTAAAACTCGGTGTGGCATGTTAGTCGTCAAGCATAAATATTTCCCGGGTTTCTTCTTCGAAAACATTTTAGAGGATCTCTTTACTTTCGTTAATGACAGCAGAAAAAGATCTCTAAATATAATGTTAAAAACATGTTGTAACAATTTTTCCCTTAATATTTACAACGCATAACAGGGGTGGAATATTCCATTGTATCAACAATATATTTTTATTGGTGTTCTCTTATAGTGGTTCGGATCTCTTGACTTTTCTTTCTTTAGATTCAGGACGGCGAGGAAAATGTGTCATTTTCGATTTGGTGATGGATGATTTTGTTCAGTTATGAAGAATTATAATGATGTATATAAAACAATTCCCTTGATCTCTTACTGTCATTTACCGTTGTTTTTCGTTCGTTCGGCGGAAACTCGGGAAACTTTTGGGGTGAATTTAGTTTTGAGCCTTTTATCCCGTTAACTTTGCAACAATCTGGTCGAAAAAGGTACTCGAACACAGAATTTAAGTGAATTATTTTGCCTTTCCCGCATTAGTAGGATGTCAATTTATGCCTTTGCTAATATGGGGTTGAGTGTTGCAAATAAAAGCTAAAACGGAATGATGGTGGTGGCGGCTTCCGATTTCGGTATAAGACAGGAAGACAAGTCTTTACTTTTGGTTCTTATTAAGGTATTTTTAGCGAGGAAAGCCGACGTCCCGTTCGTTCTGCCCTTGAATAAACAAATTTGAAAAAGATTGATGATGAAGCTTAGAAATTTATTGTTGTTTTTTATTGCTGCATTTTGGGGTGCAGGAGTCGTTGCGCAGACCAATGCCGATACGCTTTCTTTTTCTTTGGAAGAGGCGATGAGTTATGCATCGAAGCATGCTTATCAGAAGATTAGTTCGGAGTTTGATATAAAGTCGGCAAAAAAGAAGATATGGGAGACTATCGCATCCGGATTACCGCAAATCGATTTTTCTGCAGGATACAATCACTCTATTGATGTTCCGGTAAGTCTCTTGCCGGCGGAAATCATTCCTGAAGATATGCGTCCCCCCGGAATAGGTCCCGGCGATAAGGTCCCGGTATCTTTTTCCACGGCGTATGATGGCAACTATTCTATTTCTGCTTCACAGATGATCTTTAGAGGCTCCTATTTTGTAGGGCTTAAAGCGACCAAGGTTTTCCTTGATCTGACTCGTCATCAGGATGAAAAAACGGAAATAGAAATCCGTAATGCCGTGGCGAAAGCTTACTTTCTGGTGCTGTCTGCAAGAGATAATTATAACGCATTTCAGGAAAACCTTGAAATAAACAGGGGAACCCTGAGGGAAACCGAGGCCATGTTTGAAAATGGGTTTCGCGAATCGATGGACGTCTCACAGATTAAGCTAATGGTGAGAGAAGCCGAAAAGCAAATTGTGGAGATGAAACGAAATGAAGAGGTGGCAATGGCCGTTTTGCGGTTTTCCATGGGGCTGGATGAAGATCAACCCATGGTTCTTACCGATGAACTGGTGACGCTTTCCGAGCAAATGGTTGCCGATGACACACCTGATGGTTGGAGTCCGTTGGAACATATCGAATACAAGATTGCCAATACCAATGCCGAGAGCCAAAAACTGCTGCTTAAGAATGCCAAGGTGCAGTACCTGCCAGAAATCAGTGCTTTCTATACTTTCCAGAAAACCGGGTATGGGGATGAGTGGAATATTTTTAACGATGAGTGGTATAAAGCCCAGTTTGTGGGGCTTACCATTACCATGCCTATTTTCTCATCAGGGATGCGACATGCGCAGGTACAGCAGCAAAAACTTGCCTGGCAAAAGAGTTTGAATCAACGGCAACAAGCATTAAGGAATATACAAACTGAAAGTTTAACCGCCCTAACCAATTATTACAGTGCCATTGATCAACTCGAAATTGCGAAAGAAAGCAGAACGTTGGCAAAGGATATATACGATAAGACCAGGGTCAAATTTGCCAATGGCATTATAGGAAGCTTTGAACTCAATCAACAGCAGGGACAGTATGTCCAGGCACAGATTAATTATGTCAACGCCGTGGTGAACCTGCTTAATGCCAGGATTGATTACCTCAAAGCCATAGGCATGCTGTGATGATTGATATTGTATATGTTGTGGTTATGATGGGAATCTTAAGAAATGATTTCAGGGTGTTGCGGAATAATTGTGATGAGAAATAGTATGTATGGTGAATAAGGATTTAGTCCTGTATAATAGTGTGATGTTATTGACAGATTGGGTAGACTGTTTGGCTGTTTAGCCGTCAGAGAAAGCTTTAAGGGAATAATTTAATTTGAGAATTTATATAATCTGTTTGTTATGAAGTGTTTAGTGTTTGTTTTTATACTTGTGGCTGCGGTGTTTTTCGGTGTTGGATGCAGTGCGGACATTCCGACAGATGACCGGCAAATAAAAATGGAGCAGTTGGAAGCCTACCAAAAACAATTAAAAGAAATCCAGGCCAAGATCGAAGTTTTGGAAGCCGAACTGGGGAATAACGACGAAGCCTTAAACCGGGTTAATGTGGAGGTGGCCCCTTTGAAACCCGTGTTGTTCGAGCAATTCATCGAAGCAACAGGTAATGTCTCTACCGACAAGAATATTATTGTCAGCCCCGAAACCGCCGGTGTTATTCAGGAAATAGCGGTTAAAGAAGGTGAGTATGTTCAGAAAGGGCAGGTCCTTGGACGATTAAATACCGACATCATCGAGCAGTCTATCGATGAAGTTAAAGTCAATCTTCAAATGGCGAAGACTCTTTATCAGAGGAGAAAAAATCTCTGGGACCAGAACATAGGAAGCGAAGTTGAATTCCTGCAGGCAGAATCCAATATGAAAGCATTGGAAAAACGACTTCAGGGATTAGAGGCCCAGTTGGAGATGGCCGTTGTAAAAGCCCCCATTAACGGCGTGCTGGACGATCTTATCCAGAAGCAGGGCGAAATGGCGGGCCCGGCAATCCCCTTTGCAAGAATTGTTAATCTGGATGATGTCTATATGACTGCTGATGTCTCGGAGCAATACCTGGGGAAAATTCATGCCGGGGATACGGTCTTGGTTTCTTTTCCCGTTTTGGGCATCCGTAAAGAGGCTACGATATTTCGTACTTCATCAATGATTGATCCCGACAGTCGAACCTTTTCTGTCAGAGTCAACCTGACCAATCCCGACCAGCGGCTGCAACCCAACTTAATGGGAGAACTGAAAATACGTGTCGCTGTTGTTCCCGATGCCTTGGTGGTGCCCTCTCTTTACGTTAAAAAGGACTTTAAAGGGGAGTTTATTTTTGTGGTCAGGGACGACGAAAATAACCCGGTAGCAGAGAAAAGATATGTCACCACCAGTCTACGCGATAACAACAGGTCGGTCATTGCCGATGGACTGGAACCGGGAAGCCGGATTATCACCAGTGGCTTTGCGCAGGTTGCCGACGGAATCCCATTGAAGATTAATAACTGACTTTTTTAAAAGAGTTTATTTCGTCTTTTAATTGCAAAATCAATACACAGCATAACACTGCTTTCCATTTGGCTGTGTATTACGAAAATCATGTCCAATGCAAGAATATTCCGAAAATAATCAGCAGAAATTGGTTCAAAGGAAGTTCCGGCCTACCGTGGCCGCTCTTAAAAACAAGAATACCATTTTTGTTCTGACCATATTCCTCTTTATTGCAGGTCTGGTATCTTACAATAGCATGCAGCGGGAATTGTTCCCCGAAATCGTGGTGCCATATATTATGGTATCGACCCCATATCCGGGAAACAGTCCTTTGGATATCGAGAATCTGATTACCCGTCCCATTGAGAAAGAGCTGAAAGATCTGACCGGTGTGAAACGTCTCTCTTCTGCTTCTTTCCAGGATATGAGTCTTATCCTTGTGGAGTTTGAAACCGACGTGGAGGTTCAAAAAGCCCTTCAGGATACTAAAGATCAGGTGGACAAAGCTAAAAGTGAATTGCCCGAGGACCTTGAAACCGATCCTATCACCGAAGATCTGGACTTCTCCGAATTTCCTGTTTTGAATATTAATTTGTCGGGCGATTACAGTATTTATGAATTGAAGAATTTTGCCGAAGATCTGCAAGAGGATTTCGAATCGCTGCGCGAAGTCAGAGAAGCCGATATCAAAGGGGTGGATGAAAGGGAAATAAAAGTTCATGTGGATCCCCGAAAGCTTGAAAATGCTAACCTGGAATTTAGTGATATAGAATTTGCCCTGTTGTCGGAAAATGTGACTATTGGCGCAGGTGAGATTATTGTTGACGGTACGCGGCGGTCGGTGAGAACCGATGCCGATTATAAAAATATGGACGAGATCCGCAATACCATCGTCAAGAGTGAAAACGGGAAGGTGGTATATCTGAGAGATGTGGCTGAAGTTATCGACGGTTTCGAAGAGCGTTCTTCCATTTCGCGCCTCAACAAACAGCCGGTGGTTACCTTGTCGATTGTGAAAAAAAGCGGCGAAAACCTGCTTGATGCTACCGATAAAATATTTTCTATCATTAACGAAAAGCAGGCTTCTCATTCTCTTCCACCCGACTTGAATATTACCATTACCGACGATCAATCGGTATATATCCGCGATCAGATTAGTAATCTGGAGAACTCCATCATTATGGGGATGCTTTTTGTAATGGTGGTGTTATATCTCTTCATGGGTCTACGTAATGCCCTTTTCACCGGGTTGGCCATCCCCATGTCGATGTTCATCTCATTCCTGGTGCTGGGAGAACTGGACTATACCATCAATACCATGATTCTCTTTGGCCTGTTGATGGCTCTGGGGATGCTGGTAGATAATGCCATTGTTGCGGTGGAGAACACATATCGCCATTTTGAAGAGGGCTACCCCCGCTTTCTGGCTGTACAGAAAGGGGTGAGCGAAATAGCCGTGCCCATAATCAGTTCAACGGCCACCACGTTAGCCGCCTTTTTTCCGTTGTTGTTCTGGCCGGGTATTATGGGTGAGTTTATGAAATATCTCCCCATTACCCTGATCATTGTGTTGACATCTTCACTGTTTGTGGCATTGATTCTTAATCCTGTTTTTGCACTTCAATTTATGAAGCATGATAAAGTGCAAAACGAGAAAAAGAGCCATGGTCGACTTTTAATGATCTGTGGCAGCCTGGCGGTTGTGGGAATCATTAGTTATCTGCTGGGGAATATTCTTTGGGGCAACCTGTTGGTATTGCCATTACTGATCACCCTTTTGAATTTGTATGTTCTGAAACCCTGGGCAATCCATTTTCAGCATAGATTGCTTCCCTGGCTCGAGAATGCCTACGAATTAACCCTGCAAAAAGCATTGGGACGACGCACCTCCAAGTGGTTGTTTGGCGGGATGATCGGTTTGCTCTTCTTCTCGGTGATGTTTTTCGGTATGACCAATCCCTATGTTGTGTTCTTCCCCGAGAATGAACCTAAAACCATCTTTGTTACCATGGAGTTGCCGCTGGGTACCGATATTGAAAAAACCAACGAAATATCTCTTGAAGCCGAAAAGATTATTGATGGTGCATTGGAACCCTATCGTCACATCGTTCAGTCGGTCGTGGTAAATGTGGGAAATGGAAAAGGTGGCTTCTTCGAGTCGAACCGTAGTCCCAATAAATCATTAACCACTATCACGTTTCTCGATTATCAGTATCGCGAAGGGATAAGTACCTCGGAGATTATGAAGGCTTTAAGTGATTCTCTCCGGACCTTTACGGGAGCAAAATTCTTTGTGGAGAAGGAAGAGAACGGGCCTCCTGTGGGCAAACCCGTTAATATAGAAGTTTCGGGGGACGATTTTGAGAATCTGGTGGAGCTGGCATCTCAGATAAAATTGGCCATCGACAACAGTCAGATTAGGGGGATCGAAAATTTGGAGATGGACATTAATATGGATAAACCCGAGATGGAGATTCGCATTGACCGAGATAAGGTGCGACGCATGGGGCTTTCCACACAGATGGTCGCCGGGGCGCTGCGTACGGCCCTCTATGGTACCAAGGCCGATACCTATAAAGACGGAGAGGACGAATACGATATTATGGTACGTTTGGGCGATCGTTTTCGTCACGATGTCTCATCATTGATGAACTTTAAAATTAAAGTGGAGAAGAACGGTGAGAGCTACCATATTCCCATTTCTGCGGTGGCAGATTATTCATACGGTTCTACCTATGAGGATATTAAACGTAAAGATAATACACGTGTGATTACCCTCTCATCCAACCTGATCGAAGGATATAACGGGAACCTGGTGAATGCCGAGATTCGGAAACTGCTGACTGACTATGAAATGCCTGCCGGTTATCGTTGGGAAATGACCGGTGAACAGGAAGATCAAAAAGAGACTTCCGACTTTTTGGTCAAAGCTCTGTTAATAGCCATTTCGCTGATCTCCATGATCCTGATTACGCAGTTCAATTCGGCGGCTAAACCGGCCATTATTCTTATGACCGTGGTTCTTAGTACCATCGGTGTTTTTATGGGGCTTGGCACTTTCGGGATGGACTTTGTCATCCTCATGACGGGTGTGGGGATCGTTTCCCTGGCGGGAATTGTGGTGAATAACGGTATTGTGCTGATCGATTATATTGATATTACCCGGCAAGAAAAGAAGATGGAGCTGAATCTGGGCGAAGGTGCTGTGCTGTCTCGACAAGATGAGATTGATAGCGTTATCAAAGCGGGGAAAACGCGTCTGCGTCCCGTGTTGTTAACTGCCATAACCACCGTTTTGGGGCTGTTGCCTTTAGCTACCGGTATGAATTTCGACTTCTTCGGGCTATTTACCCGCCTTGATCCGAACATCTATTTCGGTGGTGATAATGCCGACTTTTGGGGACCGATGGCCTGGACCATTATCTTTGGTCTCACCACTGCTACCTTTCTTACGCTGGTGATGGTCCCGGTAATGTATAATCTGGCGGTTAGAATACGAAATCGGTTCAGTAAGAAGAAGTAATTCCGAAGGAGGCACCAGGGCTGAGCGGAAAGCATCGACCCGAAAGTGAAAATACCTACAACCGTGTAGGGAATTTGTTTCCCAGGGAAAGAGCGCGGAAACTATATTTTACGGATGGATTGATTTGTGTAATATCAACTATACCCAAAAAGAAAAACGTCCCCGGAATCATCACTCCGGGGACGTTTCAGTTTATATCCTTCAAATAAAAACGTTACAATCTTTTCTTGATGGCTTCGGTTTCTTTTTCGAATCCCGGTTTTCCCAGCAGGGCAAACATATTTTTCTTATAGGCTTCCACTCCCGGCTGATCGAAGGGGTTCACGCCCAGGATATAACCGCTGATACCACACGCTTTCTCGAAAAAGTAGATCAACTGACCCAGGCAGAATTCATTCAACTCTGGGAGTTCAATACGAATGTTGGGCACTCCACCATCGGTGTGTGCGATACGGGTTCCCAGTTCAGCCATCTTGTTCACCTCGTCGATGCGTTTTCCTGCCAGGTAATTCAAATTATCCAGGTTTTCTTCATCGCGGGGGATCAGGACGCGATGGCGTGCTGCACCAATGCTTAGCACGGTTTCGAAGATGGTTCGTTCACCCTCTTGTATCCATTGTCCCATACTGTGCAGGTCGGTGGTGAAATCGACGGCTGCCGGGAAAATACCTTTGTTTTCTTTTCCTTCACTCTCACCGTACAATTGTTTCCACCATTCGGCAAAGAAGTGCAATTTGGGATGATAGTTGACCAGTATTTCTGTTTTTTTCCCGTTTTGGTAAAGCAGGTTGCGCGTAGCTGCATAAATGGATGCCGGGTTTTTGTCGAAGGGCACATCGGTTCCGGTGAGTTCTCTCATCGTTTTTGCACCTCTCACCAGTTCGCTGATGCTGAAACCTGCCACCGCAATAGGCAGAAGACCCACCGGCGTTAATACGGAGTAGCGGCCTCCCACATCATCGGGTATCACAAAGGTCTCGTAGCCTTCCTGAGTGGCCAGGGTGCGTAAAGCGCCTTTGGAAGCGTCGGTAATGGCAACGATGCGCTCTTTTACCTCACTCTTGTCGTATTTGGTTTCCAGTAACTCTTTCAATACCCGAAATGCAATGGCCGGCTCAGTGGTGGTTCCCGACTTGGAGATGACGATGATGCCAAAGGATTTGTCTTTCAACAGATCCAGCAATTCATAGGTGTAGTCTTCTCCGATATTATGACCGGCATACAATATTACCGGGTTCTTGCGATCACTTTTCAGATGGTCAAAGGAATCGTTCAGCGCATCGATAACGGCACGGGCTCCCAAATAGCTGCCGCCAATACCCGTAACCACTACGTAATCCACCTTCTCGCGCAGCCGGTTGGCGGTTGCTTCGATCGAATTCAACTGATCGGGCGTTATCTCTACGGGCAGGTCCAGCCAGCCAAGAAAATCGTTTCCTTTTCCGGTTTTGGCCGTGAGTGTTTCCAGTTGTTTCTGAACCTTCTCCTTTTCTGCGTTGATCTGGTCAATGGTTACCTCCGGGGCAACATTCGACACGTCAATGGTAAGGTTTTTCATAGTCTTATGTCGTTTTATATGGTTGACAATTATTTGTTCGTTGTTCCGTTGGGTTGGCATCGGCAACTGCCATGAGGCAAATGGTAGAAGTCTGAAGCAATAAGGTCAAAGAGTCCGTTTAAGCGCCTGTGTCTTTATAATGAGCAACCCTATTTTTCCTTCTGCTTTCCAAATAATAATCCTTCATTTGCATTTCTATCCATTTAATCATGAAGTTTTATTGCCTTTTGCTTTCGTTCTTTCACATGATCACCTAATTCTTTACCTCAACTGATCCGTCAAAATTTTTATCTCTATGGAAGGGGAGACCTTTTCATAGATGATTCGGTAAACGGCTTCCGAGATGGGAATGTTGACCTTAAACTTATTGTTGATTTCTATGATGCTTTTTACGGCATAATACCCTTCGGCGATCATGAGCATTTCGAGCTGTGCACTTTTTACCGAATAACCTTTCCCCAGCATATTGCCGAAGGTGCGGTTACGTGAGAACTGAGAATAGGCGGTTACCAACAAATCGCCCAAATAGGCCGAGCTTTTAATATCCCGGCTGATGGGGTGGATGGTATCCACAAATCGTTTGATCTCTTGTATGCCGTTGGAGATCAGTACTGCCTGAAAATTGTCGCCATATCCCAGTCCGTGACAAATACCGGCGGCTATGGCCATTACGTTCTTCATCACAGCCGAATATTCGGTGCCGTAGATGTCATCAATGACGGTGGTTTTAATGTATGAACAGGCCAGCCGGGAAGCAAAGGCGCGTCCTTTTTTCATGTCCTGACAGGCTATGGTCAGATAGGACAATCGCTCCAGGGCCACCTCCTCAGCATGACAGGGGCCCGAGATCACCGCTATCGACTCTATGGGTACCTGATAGTATTTGTGGAAGAAATTGCCTATGATGAGGTTTTCGTCCGGAATGAGACCTTTGATGGCGGAAACGATGAATTTGTCTTTTAACGGAACATTCAGCGGTTCCAATGCCTCCTTCAGAAAGGCCGAAGGAATGGCAAAGATCAGAATATCCGATTTTTCAACAATCTCATTGAGATCGGTCGAAAAGAAGATCTGATCAGGGTTGAAATCCACTGCGGTCAGGTAATTGGGATTGTGTCCAACTTCTTTGAAGCGTTTAATGTGTTCTTCATTGCGAAAGTACCAGTTTAACCGGTTTGTGTTATCCAATACCATTTTTGCAATGGCGGTCGCCCAACTTCCACTGCCGATGATTCCAATGGTCGAAGACTCATCCATACCTGTAACTTTTTATTTTGTGCTAAATTAGAAAGATTTACCTGCCAAGGCAACGATATTTATCATTGCCTCGACCGGTGAAGTATTATTTTGCGCACCAGGCTTTTACCTCGTCCTGTTTGGGGTTTTGCAAGCCCAGCTTATGTTTTTTGTTGAGTCCGCATAATTCCTGATGCAGTTTGTTGGGATTGGCATCTTTCAGGTCGGCAGTTTTCAGATAGCCGGCTTTGTAGATTACCGGTACCCACTCGGCGGGAATCCCTAATGCTGTAAATGCTTCCTCACTGTCGCGTTCCGGTTTTTTCTCGGGACGCATCTGGGGGAAGAAGATCACCTCCTGAATGGTGCTTTGGTCGGTCATCAACATGGTCAGCCGGTCGATGCCAATACCCATTCCTGAGGTGGGGGGCATCCCGTATTCCAGAGCTCGCACAAAATCCATATCAATAAACATGGCTTCATCATCTCCTTTTTCCGAAAGACGTAACTGCTCTTTAAAACGTTCCAGCTGATCGATGGGATCGTTCAGCTCCGAATAGGCGTTGGCAATCTCTTTTCCGTTGACCATTAGCTCGAAACGTTCGGTCAACTCCGGATTGTTGCGATGCTTTTTACAAAGGGGTGACATCTCAACCGGGTAATCGGTGATGAAGGTTGGTTGTATGTATGACCCTTCACACTTTTCGCCAAAGATCTCATCAATGAGTTTTCCTTTACCCATCGACTCATCGTGTTCGATGTTAAGGTCGTCACACACTTTGTGCAATTGAGTTTCGTCCATGCCCGAAATGTCGATACCGGTATGCTCTTTGATGGCGTCCAGCATGCTGATTCGTTTAAAGGGACGCTTGAAGTCGATGGTTTGATCGCCCACTTTTATTTGGGTGGTTCCATGGAGGTCCAGCGCTACTTTTTCAATCATCCTTTCGGTGAATTCCATCATCCACTCGTAGTCTTTATAGGCCACATAAATTTCCATGACGGTAAATTCGGGGTTGTGGCTACGGTCCATCCCTTCGTTACGGAAATCTTTGCCAAACTCATAAACGCCATCAAAGCCGCCCACGATGAGTCGCTTCAGATAGAGCTCGTTGGCGATACGAAGGTACAATGGCATGTCGAGCGTATTGTGATGCGTGATGAAGGGGCGTGCTGCCGCTCCACCGGGGATTGGCTGAAGAATGGGGGTCTCCACTTCGAGATATCCCTTTTCGTTGAAGAACTCCCTCATCGAGTTGATGATTTGAGTTCTTTTGCGGAAAGTGTCGCGCACCTTGTCGTTGACAATAAGGTCCACATAGCGCTGACGGTATCTTTGTTCCGGGTCGGAGAAAGCGTCGTAAACTTTACCGTCCTTTTCCTTCACAACGGGCAGTGGACGCAGCGATTTGGCCAGAACCTTGAGCGAAGTAACGTGTACCGATATCTCTCCCATTTGGGTTTTGAACACAAACCCTTTGATGCCGATGATGTCGCCAATGTCGAGCAGTTTTTTGAATACTCTATTGTAGAGGGTTTTATCTTCGTCCGGGCAGAGATCGTCACGGCGCAGATAGATCTGTATCCGTCCCTGCTTGTCTTTGATCTCGGCAAACGAAGCACTTCCCATAATGCGCCGCCCCATAATACGGCCGGCCAGACTAACCTCCTTGAAGGCATCCGGATTGCTTTCGAATTCCTTTTTGATATCCTGCGAGTAGTGACTCACCGGAAACGCTTCGGGAGGGAAGGGATTAATCCCTAAGTTTTGTAGCTCTTTCAGGCTTTCGCGTCGAATAATTTCCTGTTCGCTCAATTCCAGTTGGCTCATAAATATTCTATTGTTGATGTATTTATAGGTTTGTAATATCCGTCAATAGTAATAGCGCGACTTGTTCTGTTATAAATGGTTACGATCGTATGCCCGGGCATAATAACCGGGGTCTGCGGTTTGGTTGGGGGCAACTTTTGGGTAATCACTTTTTTCAAAAACAGTACAAAGATAATGATTACCTGTGAAAACCAATTTTCTGCCTTTATTGTTATTTAAAATCATTTTAATTAAACTTGCAGTTCCACCCTTTTTTCTTAATGATAATAAACAAGCAGGAGATATAAATGGACATATTATCAGAACGAAAACGAAAACCGGCCTGGTTAAAAATTCAACTTCCCGGGACCGGTGAATATCACTGGATGAATAAAACCATTCGCGATCATAAACTGCACACCATTTGCACCAGCGGTAAATGTCCCAATGCAGCGGAATGTTGGGGCAATGGAACTGCTACCTTTATGATTCTGGGCGATATTTGCACCCGTTCCTGCAAATTTTGCAACGTAAAAACCGGAAAACCCGATGCGCTCGACCTTAAAGAACCACTGAGAATCGCACGGTCCATCCAAATTATGAAACTCAAACATGCCGTTATTACCTCGGTCGATCGCGACGATCTGGAAGATGGCGGTGCAGCCGTGTGGGCCGAAACCATCCGTAAAGTGAAAGAATTGAACCCCGGCATCACGCAAGAGGTCCTCATCCCTGACTTCAATGGGCTGAAACATCTTATCCGGCAGGTGATCGATGCCGGTCCCGAAGTGGTGAGTCATAACCTGGAGACGGTACGTCGTCTGACGCCGCAAATACGCAGCAAAGCCAAATACGACTTGAGTCTTAAGGTGCTTCAATACATTTCCTCGGCCGGTGTGGTTGCCAAGTCGGGAATCATGGTCGGATTGGGTGAAAAACCGGAAGAGGTGCTGCAAACCATGGACGATCTGATTGCTGCCGGCGTTAACGTGCTGACCATCGGCCAGTATCTTCAGCCCTCTCCCAAACACTGGCCGGTGTATGAATATGTTACCCCCGAACAGTTTGAAATCTATCGTCAGGAAGGCCTGAAAAAGGGATTCAAATATGTGGAAAGCGGCCCACTGGTGCGTTCGTCCTATCATGCCGAAAAGCATATTCATGCCCTGTCCGAATCATCGGATCGTTAAATCTTTTTGATGTAGTATCATCCTTGCTGAGGGGGTCTTGGGCATCGTGAGTAGAATTGATGTTAGAGGAGGAATACCCTGATGACAAGGTGTATGTAATAGTTTAACAGCGTTTTTAGAATGACCAGTTTCGATACCATTTTTGAAGATCTTGGATTAATTGATTACAAAAAAGCCTGGGATTATCAAGAAGATAACTTTCAACAGATCGTCGATGTCAAACTCTTTAATCGCGAACACCCCGACGACCAAAAGCCCGTTATCCATCGGTTGATATTTTGTGAACACCCTCATGTATATACGCTTGGCAGAAGTGGGGAGGCGGGAAACCTTCTCATCACCGACGAGTTTTTGAAAAAGATTGACGCTTCCTTCTACAAAATCAATAGAGGTGGGGATATCACGTATCACGGACCGGGACAGATAGTGGGGTATCCCATTTTCGACCTGGAACAACTGAAGTTGGGGGTAAAGGAATACATTCACCTTTTGGAGGAGGCGATTATTCTTACCTTGTCGGCCTTTGATATAAAAAGTGAACGTCTGGACGGAGCTACGGGTGTGTGGCTCGACACCGGCACTCCCCATGCCCGGAAAATATGCGCCATCGGAGTTAGAGCCAGTCGCTTTGTTTCGATGCACGGCTTTGCGCTCAATGTGAATACCAACCTGGACTATTTTAACTACATTAACCCTTGTGGATTTGTGGACAAAGGGGTAACCTCTTTCCGGAAAGAAAAGGGAGAAGCCATGGATCTGTCGCAGGTGAAGAGGGTTCTGAAAAATAATCTGCAAACGGTTTTCGGGTTGAATTTTGTATAAACCCAGTTGATTTTGTTAAATACAAGAGTTCAGTAAGTTAGCAATGGTTCGTTTGCAGGTGTTGAAAACTTTTTAAGTTTAAAACGTTCTTAATTGTTTGAAAACAGGTATCTTTTGGGAAATTTAAGATCTCAGGAGTGAGAAATACAGAATGGAAAAACGATGGAGCATTAAAGAGAATCCCGATTCTGATATAGAAGCGGAACTATCCGCTTTTGAAAATGCAGGAACGATTATCGGGCGACTGTTAGCCGGACGCGGCATCAGAAACCAGGACGAAGCACGGGCGTTTTTTTATCCCCATATAGAACATCTTCACGATCCTTTTCTGATGAAGGACATGTCTGCGGCCGTAGATCGCATCTTGCTGGCTCTGTCCCGTGATGAGAAGATCCTGGTTTATGGGGATTATGATGTGGACGGTACTACCAGCGTTGCGTTGGTCTATTCCTTTCTGCGGGAATTTCATTCAAGGATTGACTATTATATCCCGGATCGAAATGATGAGGGATACGGGATCTCCTATAAGAGTATAGACTTGGCGGAAGAACGAAAGGTTTCACTGGTGATCGCCTTGGATTGCGGCATTAAAGCCGTTGAAAAAATTGCCTATGCCAAAGATAAGGGCATAGATTTTATCATCTGTGATCACCATACCCCCGGGCATGTTCTTCCCCATGCGGTGGCATGCCTCGACCCCAAGCGGGCCGACTGTGCATACCCCGAAAAGAATCTGTCGGGATGCGGGGTGGGCTTTAAGTTCATGCAGGCCTTTGCCATGCGGAAAGGAATCTCCCCCGAACGGCTCATGCAATATGTCGATTTGGTGGTGGTTAGCATCGCCTCCGATGTGGTACCTGTCATCGGCGAAAACCGAACCCTGGCAATATCGGGCCTTAAAAAACTCAATGAAAATCCATGCACCGGGTTGAAGAGCATTATTGACGTGGCCGGAATTGGGGAGCGTCATCTCAAGGTCAGTGATATCGTTTTTAAGATTGGTCCGCGACTGAATGCTGCGGGACGAATTGAATCGGGAAACGATGCCGTCAGGTTGTTGATCAGCACCGATGAAGCCGCTGCCCGCCGTATGAGTCGATCCATCAACGAATGCAATGAGACACGAAAGGATCTGGACCGCAACATCACACGCGAAGCCCTTAGTATCATTGCTGCCGATCCCGAACTGAAAAACCGTAAGTCGACCGTTCTGTACCGGCCGGAATGGCATCAGGGGGTGATTGGCATTGTAGCGTCGCGGCTGACGTCTATTTTTTGCCGACCTGCCGTGGTGATGACCCGCACCAATGGATTCATTACGGGCTCTGCACGTTCGGTCGACGGGTATAATGTTTATCAGGCCATTGAAGCTTGTCAGGATTTGCTGGAAAACTTTGGGGGGCATACCTATGCGGCCGGACTAACCCTCAGACCCGAGAATGTGGCTGCTTTTTCCGAAAGGTTTGAACAGGTGGTGGCCAACACCATTCAACCCGGACAACTTATCCCTCAAATTGAAGTGGATGCCGAGATCGGGCTGAAGGATATTACCCCCGACTTCTTCAGGCACCTTAAGAGGTTCCGCCCGCACGGACCGGGAAATCCCAAACCCGTTTTTGTGACCCGCCATGTTTATGATTTCGGAACCAGCAAAGTGGTGGGAAAAAATAAAGAGCATCTCATGCTCGAACTCATCGAAAGCGATTCCCCAAAGATTATTAAAGGGATTGCTTTTGGTAAAGGGCATCTGCTCGCTAAAATCAAGAAATCTCAACCTTTCGATATTTGTTATACCATCGAAGAAAGTGTATACGACAAACACCTCCCCTTGCAGTTGATG
Organism: Thermophagus sp. OGC60D27; assembly: GCF_052400625.1. Classification (NCBI taxonomy): domain Bacteria; kingdom Pseudomonadati; phylum Bacteroidota; class Bacteroidia; order Marinilabiliales; family Marinilabiliaceae; genus Thermophagus; species Thermophagus sp. OGC60D27. The sequence continues at coordinate 61,572 of NZ_JBQTGH010000004.1, read as the reverse complement.
GTGACGGATATTCAATTCGGCAATGAATCTCTTTAGTCGTTGATGCCGAGTGTATAAAAGGTGAAAAACAGGACAAAATTTTCTGTCGAAAAGGGTTGTATTTTTTTTAGGGTTGTATTATTTTAGTACCAATGTTAATCACAAAAAGTTATTTGTTATGGGTACACTTCATGCAATTAAGGCCCGCTTGTATGATAATCCTTTAACAGAAAATCCAAATGACTTTATTGCGCGGGTCGACTCAGAAAGAACCCTGAATACCAGGGAAGTTTGTGAATCAGCAGTGACACGTGGTGGTGCCGACACCACAGCTGACCGTATGGAACACGACGTAGGATTGTTCTTTAAGGAGATGAGCTATCGTCTCTGTGACGGTTTCTTCATCAATACGGGTTATTTTTCTGCCGGCACAGGGATTCGGGGCGTCTTTAATAGTCCTCATGAGACCTTTAATCCTGACAAGCACTCCCTGTTTATTAATTTTAATCAAGGCGCTTTGTTACGTCAGGAGCTTTCCAATATCCAAGTGGAAATTATTGGTCTTGGGGATACGGATGCCAAAATACTGGAAGTGGAGGATGTGAAGACGGGGTCGGTAAATGACGTTATAACTCCCAGTCGAAATTTGCGTATAAGAGGTTCCAGGATTAAACTGGCGGGCGACAATGAGCAAGTGGGAGTAAGCTTTGTCAGCGAATCCACAGGTGAGGTAATAAAGGTTGATTCGGCAGATGTTGTGGTTAACAAGCCCGCTGAGCTGATTATTTTAACGCCCGATTTGCCTGCCGGAGCTTATCGGCTGCAAATTGTTACGCAGTACGGTAAAAACGTATTACTAAAAGAACCACGGACTGCCCTCTTCGATGAGGTGCTGACGGTGGTGAGTTAAGCCCTCTTCTTTTTTTTATATAAAAACTTCCAACGATGAGACGAAACTTCTCACGTTGGAAGTTTTTTTTTGGGAAAAGCTGTTTCTCTTCCATGGGAAAGCGATTCCCACGGTAATGGGAAAGCGATTCCCACGGTAATGGGAAGGTGATTCCCCCGGTAATGGGAAAGCGATTCCCATGGTAATGGGAAAGTGATTCCCCTGAACTTGAAAATAAATATTCATTGTATAACATGGCGTTGTTCCAGGCACTTGTCTATTAATTTTGAACTCAGGTTTTTTGGTGCTATTTTGATGGCCTAATGCCTTTAATTTTCGCATTAATGATTTATATTTGTAGAAACAAAAAATAAACTGATTACCTATGAGAATTCTACAAAAACGGACACTGGTATTAATGTTTTTGTCAGTGGCAATGGTATTTCCCGCATGCCAGTCAGGAAAGAAAAAAGATAAAGGTGGTAAAGAAGAACCGACAGCCACCAAGCCCCGGATAGAAAAAGAAGAGTTGGAAAAGGATGTGAAAGAGTTTGTATACCCTCTGCCCACCTCGTTTGAAGTCACCGAAATGTTGAACCGCATCGGAGCAGCCTATATTCTGACGCTGTCCAATTCGACGGAAAATGTGGATAAATATCTGACCGAGAAAAAACAAGCCCTCAACCTTGGGGTGTATGGTGCCGACCTGAGTTATGCCAGCACTTACAATCAGAAGCAGCAAACCATGGATTTCATGGAAGTGTCGAAGAAGCTGATTGATGCCTTAAATATCTCCGGTGCACTACCGGCCGATATCGTTGATCAGATAGAACAAAATGAAGATAATAAGGATCAGTTGGTGCGGATCATTACCAATACCTTTTACGACACTTATGAGTATCTGAATGCCAACGGACGGGGAGCCGTTAGTATGTTGGTTCTTGCCGGTAGCTGGGTAGAAGCGTTGTATATCACCACCAACATTTCGGAAAATACCTATCAGAATAAGGAAATGGTGAAGATCGTGATGAAGCAAAAAGCCTCGCTCAACAAGTTGTTGGAACTGATGAATATCCACAAGGATGATCCCAATGTTCAGGAAGTGATACAACAGTTATCACCACTGGCAAAAGTCTATAACATGGTAGAGGAAAACGCTATTTCGGAAGATCAAATGGACATTATCATTGAAGAGACCCGAAAAGTGCGCTCCTCGTTTGTTGAGTAGTTTCAACTTACCATAGCATTATTTCGACCAAAGGACCAACCTTTTCAGGTGGTCCTTTTTTGTGATCGTTTGGTCAATAAAAATCACCGCTTGTTTCCTTTTTTTTTCAGAAGTTTTGTGCTTTTGAGGAGGACGAATCGAAACGAGAGGGGGTGAATCGTTAGAGTGAAGGGATATTTTTTTTATCTTCACTCGAAGAAAAAGCAATTTCACTAAAACCGTGCAAGTCATGGAACAAACAATGAGCGAAGCACTTCTGGAATCATTGATGAAACTGTTTGCCCTGCTTACCGATTTGAAGAAGGAGAGTAAAACCGGACGCGCACGTTTTTTGGTGGAGGACTTTCTGGGGCGTCATTTCAATACCGAGTACGTACAGAAGTATCTGGTTAAGTTCGATGAATTTCTGAATCGATATCATTCTCATGTATACAGCAACGATCAGGAACTGATAGAAAAGCAATCGTCGGACAACCGGACGCGCATTCTCAATATCTGCGATCAGATCAATCAGGAGTTGGAGCAGGAGCCAAAGATTATTCTTTTTGTTCAGTTGCTCGACTTTTTGCGAAAAGAGGATACCATCAGCGAAGAGGAGCATTACTTTGTGGATATTTTGGCCGAGAACCTAAAGATAGACCCTCAGGATTACGACAACCTTAAAACCTTCATCCTGGAATCGGCGGAAAATGTTACGGATAAAAGTTCTCTGCTGTTGATCAGCAGTGATAAGGCTCCTTCCGATGCGCGCATCAAGCATATTTACAATCCACGCCAGCAGGTGGTGGTGTGGGTGTTGCGGGTTCGAAGCACCAAAACGTTTATTTTTCGATATGCCGGGTCCCGAAACCTCTATTTGAATGGTCATAAAGTAGAGCAAAACAGGCCTTATGCCTTGGCTGTGGGCGCGGTAATAAAGACCTCGCGCATGGCACCGGTATATTATGGTCGGATCGCCGAAAAATTCATTCATCGTATCGAGAAGGAAAGAATCATCTATCGGGCGGTGGATGTGTCTTATAAGTTTAATAACAATCAGATTGGGATTCACCGTTTCAGCTTTACGGGCCGATCGGGGCAACTGGTGGGGATATTGGGAGGAAGTGGAACGGGGAAGTCCACCCTGCTGAATGTGTTGAATGGCAATTATCGTTTGAATAGCGGAAAAATAACCATAAACGGTCACGATTTACATCTTGATAAAGAGAGTCTTGAAGGGGTGATAGGATATGTTCCGCAGGACGACCTGTTGAAAGAGGAACTAACGGTATTTGAAAACTTGTATTTTAATGCCCGTTTATGCTTTAGTAATCAGAGCCAGGATGAGATTGTTCGGCGTGTGGATAATGCCCTTCAGGATTTTGATCTGGTAGAGGCGCGCGACCTGGTGGTAGGGAATCCGTTGAATAAGATCTTAAGCGGAGGGCAACGGAAACGACTGAATATTGCTCTGGAGCTCATCCGGGAGCCCTCGGTGTTGTTTGTGGATGAGCCCACGTCGGGGTTGTCGTCGATGGATTCGGAAAAGGTCATGTCGCTGTTGAAGCGTCAGGTTTTGAAAGGGAAACTGGTTATCATTAACATCCACCAGCCTTCCTCCGACCTGTATAAGATGTTGGATAAGCTTCTTATCATTGACAAGGGTGGATACATCATCTTTAACGGGAATCCCATGGATGCCATTGTCTATTTTAAGAAGAAGGCCAATTACGTAAATCCGGAGGAACGGGAGTGTTACGTTTGTGGAAATGTTAAGACCGAGCAGGTGCTGCGTATTGTGGAAGCCCGTATGGTGAACCCTTATGGTAAGCTCATCCGCAAGCGGAAAGTGAAGCCTGAAGAGTGGTATCGATCTTACCTGGAGAATTTTGAAAGCAAATTTCAGTGGAAGGTGAAACGGAGGATCGACCGTAAGGAGCCCCTTCCGGAGAACCTTTACAACATACCTAATCGTCGGAAACAGTTCTGGATCTATACACTTCGTGATGGCCTTTCCAAGTTGAAGGACAAGCAATACATGCTGATCAATATTCTAGAGGCGCCGGTGTTGGCGTTGATATTGGGTTTTTTCACGAAATATCTTGCCGGGTCGGGGGGCGATTCCTTTGCGTATGTGTTTTCCGAGAATGTGAATATTCCGGCCTATCTGTTTATGAGTGTGGTGGTGGCCTTGTTTATCGGGCTGAATGTGAGTGCGGAGGAGATCATAAAGGACCGTAAGTTGCTTCAACGAGAATCGTTTCTGAATCTTAGTCGATTTAGCTTTTTAAACAGTAAGGTGTTGATATTGTTTGCGATTTCGGCCATTCAAACCCTTATGTTTGTGTTGATAGGGAACAGCATTCTTGAGATTCGGGGGATGACGTTTAGTTACTGGCTTATTTTGTTCTCAACGGCCTGTTTTGCCAATATGCTGGGACTCAATATCAGTAGTGGATTGAATTCGGTGGTAGCCATCTATGTTCTGATACCGTTGATACTGGTTCCCCATCTGTTGTTTAGCGGGACTATTGTGAGTTTCGATAAGTTGCACAAATCCATATCGTCGGAGGCGTTTGTGCCGCGTATTGGGGATGCCATGGTGTCGCGGTGGTCGTATGAGGCACTTGCGATGAATCAGTTTATGAATAATGATTTCGATTCCCGTTTTTTCAAGGAGGAGCAATCCATGAGCAATGCCTCCTATTACGGCACTACGTTAATCCCGGAGCTACGAAACTATGTGGAGGCGGCGCGATGGTCGTGGTCGCATGGTGATGTTTCGCAACAGCAGTATTACGGGCAACGTCTAAGGGATGCATTGAGGCAGCTGGGGGAAGAATATCCGAATCTTTTTGCTGAAAACACAGGGGTTACGAACGGGAATGAAATATCGGAAACGACCCTTTTAAAGATTGACAGCGTGTTGTTGAGTGCAAAAGAATATTTTAACAGCCGATATTTGTATTGGAAAGGCCTGCGGGATCAAAAGATGGAGGCATTGATAGAGGAGATGGGTTCGTCGTCGGCTGTGGCAGCGTTGAAAAAGAGATATCACAATGAAGCCCTTTGGGAAATAGTGTTGAACAAGAAGAGTGTTGAACAATTTGTATATACGGGCGATAAGTATATCCGGAAGCGAGATCCGGGTTACAAGATGCCCACGGGAAAATGGGGGAGAGCGCATTTTTATGCACCGGAGAAGCGATTCGGGTTGATCAGTTTGCCTACGCCGGCCTTTAACGTGATAGTGATGTGGCTTGGCACGGCTCTGTTGTATGTCACCTTGTATCTGGATCTGTTGAGAAAGTTGATACGATACTTTGAGACATTCCGGTTGCGGCGCTTGCACCGTCAGCTTCAGAAAGTGGGAACCTGATGAAATGCCAAAAAAGAGAGCCACCCTTTTGGGGTAGCTCTCTTTAAATTTTGTGCTTAATGTATTATGGTATTGAAATATATATTCTAAACCAACTTAACATCTACAGCATTAAGACCTTTTCTGCCTTCGACGAGTTCGAAAGTTACTTCATCGTCTTCTTTGATTCTGTCGATAAGACCGGATGCGTGAACAAAGAATTCTTTTTCCGACTCATCTTCTTTAATAAATCCAAATCCTTTTGATTCATTAAAGAATTTTACTTTACCTGTTTTCATTTTAAATTAAATTTGTTTGTTAATCGTTTCATGCTTCGGATATGCATTGTCTGATTTTTCAATCAATCAATATCATACCATCTACATGAGTAAAATATTTAGTATACAAATAAAAGAACATTATTTGGATTTAGCATTATAAAAGAGCACAAAATGTCAGATATTTTTGACGACGGGTACCAAAAGTTGTTTGTAATGGGTTGGAATATGATTTAATTAATTTATTTATAGAGAAATGCGTTGTTTTTCGATTCTTTGTGGAATTGGTGTTCAGAATAACCTTCAAGGGTGTGTATGAAAGTTTTTTAATACATATTTTGTCAAATTATTTCAATTTGTGCAGAAGAAGGAGGTTGGAGGAGGATTCTGAAGTACCAAATTGTTGTGAGCTAAATATTAATATCTTTGTTTTTTAGCAATCTGAATGGATTGGTCAATTCGTATCGAATAGGGAATTAAAATAATAATATGGAAAGTAAAAAGCTGGGTACCTTTGGCGGTGTGTTTACGCCTTCGTTGTTGACGATATTGGGGGTCATCATGTACTTGCGATTCGGTTGGGTTGTAGGGAATGTTGGTTTGATGGGTACCATGTTGATTGTGAGTCTCTCGACCATGATCACTTTTTTGACGTCGCTGTCGATAGCTTCGATCGCCACCAATACACAGGTAAAAGCGGGTGGCGCCTATTATATGATCAGTCGATCGTTGGGTGTAGAGATTGGAGGTGCGTTGGGAATTCCTCTCTATTTGGCTCAGACGCTGTCGGTGGCCCTCTATGTGATGGGTTTTTCAGAGAGTATGGTGGCCATCTTTCCTTTTTTGAATATCAAGGCAGTTGGTTTGGTAACGACCATGGTGTTGGGGGGCTTGGCCTTCTATTCGACCCAGGCGGCGATCCGGGCTCAATATGTTATACTGGCAGTTATCGGATTGTCTATTCTTTCTCTGTTGGGAGGAAAGCCACTGGATTCGACAGATGTAGAGATGGCCGGTATTGCTGCTTCGGATTCGGTGGGTTTTTGGCAGGTTTTTGCCGTCTTTTTTCCGGCCGTAACAGGCATTATGGCGGGCGTCAACATGTCGGGCGATTTGAAGAACCCGTCGAAGTCGATACCGTATGGTACATTTCTGGCCGTGGGGACGGGGTATTTCATCTATATGTTGTTACCGATCGTCTTGTCGAGTCGTGCCGATGTGGCAAGTTTGGTTTCCGATCCTCTGATAATGATGCGGATTTCGTTTTGGGGAGGCGCCATCGTGTTGGGGATTTGGGGAGCCTCTCTTTCCAGTGCGGTGGGTAGTTTGCTTGGAGCGCCGCGTGTGTTGCAAGCCTTGACCAGGGATAATGTTGTGCCTCGGAGGTTTTCATTTCTTTCTAAGGGTTATGGACAGGAGAACATTCCCAAAGGGAGTACCATACTAACCATCGCCATTACGCTGGTATGCGTCATTGCGGGCGATCTGAATACCATAGCGCCAATATTGACCATGTTTTTTCTGGCCACGTATGGGATTTTGAATGTAACAGCAGGTATTGAGCGATTTTTAAAAAGTCCTTCATTTCGACCCAAGTTTAAGGTTCATTGGGGATTTTCGTTGATCGGTGCATTGGGGTGTGTTGCGGTGATGTTTTTGATTCATGCGGTGGCCACGGTGCTTGCAGTGGTTTTTATTTTGATCGTTTTGGGCTGGCTACGTCGACGTCGGTTGAAAACCACCTGGGGGGATGTCCGCAACGGGATGTTATTGCAGGTAGTGCGCTTTGTGATGTTGCGGTTAACGTCGATGGAAGATCCCCGGAGCTGGCGTCCCAATATATTGGTGTTTTCAGGTGCTCCAGTAAAGCGGTGGCATTTGATCGATTTTGCCAATGGGCTGGCACAAGAGAAAGGGCTATTTACAGTTGCAACGATACTGCCCGAAAAGGGTGTTTCGCAGGAAAAGATATATCAGTACGAAAAGCAGATACGAGAATATCTTTTAGAGAAAAATATTCGCTCTCTGGTTCGGGTGATGCGTGCCGAAAATCCCTTTATTGGAGCCCGGCATCTGAGTAATGCCTATGGGTTGGGTTCGGTAGTTCCCAATACGATACTGTTGGGCGATACCACCGATGAATCGCATCATGAAGCCTATGCAGAAATGATTTCACATTTTTATAAGTCACGGAAAAATGTGATCATCCTTCGTGACGAAAATCCGATGACAGGTCGTCAGGTGCTTAAGGTTGACTTGTGGTGGGGTGGCCTGAAGGGTAATGGCGGCCTGATGATGGTATTGGCCTATATGATGCAAAACAGTCCGCACTGGCAACAGGTGTCGGTAACGATAAAGATGGTGGTTGCCTCAAGAAAGGCTGCCGCAGAGGCAGAAAAGAATTTGGAAAACCTGTTGTCGTCGATTCGAGTGGAATTTGATCGCAAGATTCTGGTGGGCGCCAAAGATGAGATCTTCAGTTTGTTGACATCCGATTCGATGGATGCCGATCTGGTGATGCTGGGATTGAAGAGTCCTGATGATACGTTTGAATCTTACTACAATGATTTGAAAACAAAAACTGCTGCTATACCCAGGAGGTTATTTGTCGTGGCCTCGCACGATATTGCGTTTAAAGAAATTTTGAGTTGATAGAACATTTTGTGTGCAATGGCTCTTTTACTTTTGAATCGGAAGCAATAAGTGTATTTATAAATCTGGTTTTTATGGACGGATTCGCCGGTTTTAGTGAGTGAAAGTGAAAAAGTGTAAGTAGATAATTGTTTTAATTGAGGGGTAGGTGCGTAAATGGCTGAAAATCAGCACAGGTGTTTACTATCGTTTGCGTGGTTGTCCAAATTTCCGTATATTTGTCCCAAATCCTTATTTATTCCGACCCTTTGAGGATTCCTCCTTGCGGCAATACCAATTGCCTTCTATTGTTTAAGAACGTACTGGCACCCGAAGCATATCTTGATCTTAGAGAAGGATGTGTTGGTGTATCGAAAGAGAAAAAATAATAAACAAAATAAACTTTGGATGCCTATGAAATATCAGATTTATTCTTTACACAATTATCGCAAAATTCCGCAGATTGATCGGTTAAATGAACAGGATTTAAGGAATATTGATGTGGTCGGTCATGTTCTGCCCTTTAAAACCAACAACTATGTAGTAAATGAACTTATTGACTGGGATAATTTTCATGAAGATCCGATTTTTATCCTGAACTTTCCTCAAAGGGATATGTTGAAAACGGAGGATTTTCAGCGTATGGCCACCGCCTTGGATGCGGGGAAAGACAAAGTGACCCTAAAAAAAGTGGCGAATGAGATCCGCCACGAATTAAATCCTCACCCTGCCGGGCAGGCGCATAATGTTCCCGAGTTGAACGGTCAGAAGTTGCCGGGTATTCAGCACAAGTATGATGAGACGATGCTGTTTTTCCCGACCCAGGGACAGACATGTCATGCCTATTGTACCTTTTGTTTCCGTTGGCCTCAGTTTACCGGGATGGATGATCTGAAATTTGCCATGAATCAGATTGACTACGTCATAGACTATCTGAAAGCGCATCCCGAAATTTCCGACATACTATTTACGGGTGGTGATCCGATGGTGATGAAAGCCTCCATCCTTGATCACTATATTACCCGACTGCTAGAAGCAGACATTCCCCACTTGCAAAATATTCGAATAGGTAGTAAATCGCTTACCTTCTGGCCCTATCGATATCTGACGGATAGTGATGCCGATGATGTATTACGCGTATTTGAGAAAGTAACCAAAGCCGGAAAGTCATTGGCTTTTATGGCTCATTTTAACCACTATCGGGAACTGGAAACCGAAGCGGTAGCCAAGGCCATATCACGTATCCGAAGCACGGGAGCGCAAATTAGAACGCAGTCGCCATTGCTTAATCACATCAATGCCAAAGGAGATGTCTGGAGCACCATGTGGAAAAAGCAGGTGAATATGGGCTTGATCCCTTATTATATGTTTGTAGCCCGAGATACGGGAGCACAGGAGTATTTTGGGGTATCGCTGGCAAGGGCCTGGGAGATATTCCGGAATGCCTATACCAAAGTAAGTGGTATTTCGCGTACGGTAAGAGGTCCCAGCATGTCCTGTACCCCCGGAAAAGTAAGAATCATTGGAGTGAGTGAAGTAAAAGGTGAAAAGGTGTTTGTGTGCGAATTTATCCAGGGTCGCAATAGCGACTGGGTAGGACGCCCCTTCTTTGCGAAATATGATCCTCGCGCCTTGTGGATGGATGATTTGAAACCGGCATTTGGACAGGAAGAGTTTTTCTTTGAAGAAGACCTGGCCCGAATGTTACTCTAGTTTTATTTCAAGGTTTAAAGCCAAAATGCTTCGCACAGAAGGATAAAGAAATGCTTTGAAATAGAGGTTTGAACATAGGAAGAGACCAATCGCTTCGGTATTGCCGAAGCGTTTTTTTTTCAAATTATTGTACTTTTGAGCTCTTAACTCAGTGGACAGCATATAAAAATAGTCGATGAAGAAGAGCAATCGCCCCGTGAAAACATTAAAACTGATCGCTAAGATTTTAATTAGTGTCGGTGTTCTATGGTATATTACCACCAAAATTGATTTATCGGAAATCGGTAGTGCTATCACCAGGGCCAATCTGTGGTTTCTGTTTTTATCGCTTCTGATCTATATGATCTCTCAAGTGGCGTCTTCATTTCGACTCAATATACTGTTTCGATTAATTCCGGTGCAACTATCAGAGAAGACCAACCTGAAACTATATTGGCTGGGCTTGTTTTACAATCTTTTTCTTCCGGGGGGCGTTGGAGGAGACGGCTTTAAAATTTACTTGCTCAACCATTATTTAAAGGTGCCGGTGAAAAGGTCGCTGGGGGCCATTTTTGCGGATCGTTTGTCGGGGCTGACGGTGATCATGACTTTTATTTTGATGCTGCTCTATTATATCGATTATTCCATTCCTTATAAAGCGTGGATGGTAGTATTGATACCATTCCCTCTTCTTGCACTAAATGTTTTTTTGAGATGGGTATTGCCACATTTTCTCCGAGCATTTGCTCGTATTAGTATATGGTCGGTAGTGGTGCAGGGTGTGCAAATGATCTCGGCAGTATGCCTGCTCTATGCCTTGGGTGTAAAGGACTTTGGCAGATATGACGACTATTTGTTTCTATTTTTTCTTTCGTCCATTATGGCATCTGTTCCTGTGACTTTAGGAGGCATTGGTGCACGCGAATTTACGTTTCTGATGGGTGCCGAGTATCTGGATCTTCAGGTTGATACTGCCGTTGCCTTGAGTTTGTTATTTTTTATGGTATCAGTGGTTTGTGCACTTCCGGGGTTAAGGTATACCCTGAAGCCCCGGAAATTATTGATGAATATTAAAGATTAAGAATTTCAAGCCTGGGATAAATCTCTTCTCTGAATTTCTGCAAAAGTCTGTCGCGAGCTTCTGTTAATGCGTAGTCGTAACTACCCGGTCGCATTCCTTTGATGCCGGTCACGGTTTCACTGAATACTTCTGTGCCTTGATCCCTGGATGTGATGGAGAAATTAAGGTCGGCAAAAACCAGATAGACTTCATAGCCTTTTCCTTTTTTAATTTCGCCTTTTCTGAAATAAACGGAAACTTCTACGATGTATGCTGCAGATTCCGGGGAGTGAGTAAAGTTGAAAAAGGTTTCGTTTAGATCCGATTTCAGAATATTTGCAAATGGTTGTCGTATTTGGGGGACATCAAAGATTGTTTCGGTTGCGGAGAACCAAGCGTCCGACTTCTGTAGTTCAATATCGAAGGTTGCCACAGGAGCAATTCCTTCGGGAAGGAAGAATCTCACAAGAGGGCTATTAATGTTTTCATCTTGGAGCAGGGCAGTATGGTCAAAAGTGGCGGTGACCTGTTGTTTTTTAAAAGAAGATTCAAGCTTTTGGATATAACTTTCCACTTCTCCTCCGGGATTAGAAATGGCTTTTTCTTGTATAATTCCTTCGCCCTGAGAAAATTGAAACTTTACCGGGAAATTTCTTACGGGCACCCTTCTTCCTTGGGGGGCGAAATATTCCACTTTGGCCGTTAGCGGAGCATCCATTGTTTTGGAGAATGAAACCTGATATTCAGGATTGATCGGTGTAATGGAAATTTTGGAGAATAGTTGTCTAAGGTCGTTCAATATATCGGTTCCAAAGTTAATATTTCCGTCAACAGAGCGGTATGTCAAGTCTTCTTTAAGATGGTCTTCAAGGGATTCGATGGCCTTGAAATAGGCGGCCAAAGCAGGCGTGATGTCCAACTTATCGACGAGCTTTCGAGCTTCGTAGAGGTAGGAAGCCGCTTTCTTTTTCGCCATTTCGAGGTCGAGTTGTTTACGCCGTCGAAATAGCTCTTTGTTCAGGCGCATCATTACCCAGTATTCCTTTTTGTTTTCCCATGTTTGCACTTCATAGCCAGTTAGGTTTTCCTCGGCCGATGTGGCAATTTTAGATTCAAAAGTTTCTTTGAAAGCATAGTTGTTTTCAAATTGATGGAGCAGGGAATTGGAAGATACTGTGACTTCAATTTCGGAGGCCATTTCTCTTAGGGCATCGGCTCTTGCCTTTTTGGCATAATCCAGACCTGCGTTTCCGGATTTGAAGGCCATTCCAATGCCGATATAGTATTCGTTTTCGGAGGGTCGTTTTTTGACCCATTTAGGTTTTCCGGCTTGTGCTTGAAAATTAGAGAAAACCAGCATTGCAGCAATTACGAGGAGGTAGAATTTGCTCATATTGAAAAGTCGTTTTTTATTTTTTTAACAATAATTGTTCCACAACCGGGATGATCACGTCCATTTCGAAACCTTTTGATGTGGCATTTCTGATGAGGGCGGCTTTTTGTTTTTGAATGTCGCGGTTTTGGATTTGTTTCAGTTTGGATTTTATGAGAGAGGTAAGAGTCTGTTTGTATTCTTCTTCTTCAATCTGCGTCAGTGCATTGTTAATAATTTCATCAGGTATAGCTTTCTGTTTCAGTTGCCATCTGATTTTATGCCGACCCCATTTGTTAAAGCGGAATTTATCGCGAACATAGGCCATTGCAAATCTGGATTCGTCGATAAATTTTTCCTGAATCAGGACTGAAATAATCTTTTCCTGTTGCGAGGAAGTGACTTCCCAATTTTCGAGTTTTTTTTTGATTTCGGAGCAACAGAATTCTTGCCTGGAACAAAGAGATGAAGCTTTACGCAGGGCTGTGTTATAATCCATAGAACAACGTTGAACAATGAAGATACGAAATTAAAGATTTTTAGAATTAAAATAGGTTTTTGAATGTTGATAATAATGAGTAGGATATGTATTTCAATTAATAAACTTCTTTGGCAATATCATAAACACTTTGTGTAGCCATCATGGAGTAGAAGTGTAATAAGTTGAATCCCCTGGATAGTAGTTCTTTGCACTGCATGGTGGCCCACTCTGTTCCAACAAGTGATGTTTCTTCATTATTCTTGCATTTTCGGAGTTCGTGCGCCAGTGGTTCTGGTATTTCGGTGTGGAATACTTTTGGCAGTATGGTAAGTTGATTTTTAATGTTTATGGGTTTAATTCCCGGGACAATAGGAACTGTAATGCCAGCTTGGCGACATTTGTTTACAAAAGAGAAAAACTTTTCGTTGTCGAAGAACATTTGAGTGATGACATATTCTGCCCCTGCCTCAACTTTTTGTTTTAGCCAATAGATGTCCGACTCTTGGTTGGGTGCTTCTTCATGCTTTTCGGGATAGCCGGCAACACCATAGCTGAAAGGGGTTTCAAAAGGTTCCATGAATGTGCCGTCGAGGAACTGTCCTTTGTTAAGGTTGTTGACTTGATGGATGAGGTCAATGGCATAAGTGTTTTCTTCTTGTCCGGATTTACAAAATTCATGTCGAGAAGAATTGTCTCCACGCAGCAAGAGTAAGTCGTGAATGCCCAGGAAATTAAGGTCTATGAGTGCATACTCGGTTTCGCTTTTGGAGAAACCACTGCATATCATGTGAGGCACTACCGGAATCTGATATCTGTTTTGTATGGACGCCGCCACGGCTACTGTTCCCGGTCTTTTTCGGAATACGCGCCGTTCAGTAATTCCCTTTTCATTGGTTTTGTAAACAATTTCATCCCGGTGAGAGGTGATGTTTATGTAGAGAGGATTGAATTCTTTTAGTCGGTCAATGGTGTTAAAGACTTTCTGGATGCTATTACCTTTTAATGGGGGAAGCAATTCAAAAGAAAAAGAAGGTTTGTCTGTGTTTCGTATTAGTTCTGCTACAGTGGTCATTTTCAGTAATAAGGATTAGAATATTGACAAAAGGAATTGTTTTGTTTTTTCTGAAAACACAATAAAAGTTGTTTTTGGTGTCCAGAAGGAAATGTTGGAGGTCAAGATTGTTACATTATAAAACTATGTAAGATCTGTCACATTGTTTCCTGCGGGCAATGGTTTAATTTAATAAAGCTTGTGGTTCTCAACGTAAAAGAAAAAAATAGGATGACCATCTCAAATAGCAAGTTTATTCATCAGCGATGTTAGAAGGGAACCATTTAGTGATTTCCTTGGCATTGAGTTTTTTTCTTCTGGCAAGATCTTCCACCTGATCGTTTTTTATTTTTCCTACACCGAAATAGATGGCATCAGGATGAGCGAGGTAAAGTCCGCTAACCGATGCATTGGGATACATGCTAAAATGTTCGGTCAATTGGATGCCTGCATTTTCTTCGGCTTTAAGAAGATCGAACAGGATTCTTTTTTCACTATGATCGGGGCATGCGGGGTATCCCAAAGCAGGCCGGATCCCTCTGTATCTTTCCCGAATCAGGTCGTCGTAATTAAAGGTCTCATGGGGATTATATCCCCAGAATTCTTTACGTACGCGGAAGTGCATCAATTCAGCAAAAGCTTCGGCCAGTCTGTCGGCAAGAGATTTTAGCAGGATGGCGTTGTAATCGTCATGTTGCTCTTCGTAATGCTTAATCCATTGTTCAATTCCTTCGCCGGCGCTAACAGCAAAACCACCGATATAATCTTTGGTGCCGGATGCTTTTGGTGCCACGAAGTCTGCCAGGGAATAGTAAGTTTCCTTTCCTTTCTTTTTTTGTTGTTCTCTTAGGAAGTGAAATGTAGCTATCACTTCCGAGCGTTCATCATTTTTATAAACTTCAATATCGTCACCGATGCTGTTGGCAGGGAAAATACCGATAACAGCGTTGGGTTTAAGTAATTTCTCCGTATGAATTTTGCGTAGCATATCTTGAGCATCATTCCAAAGTTTTAGCGCTTCAACCGCTTTTTCTTTCGAGGTATCGGATGCGAAGTTGTTGATCCATTCTTGTTCTGACGCTTTATCCGTAACCTTCTCAATCCCTCTGTAATTGCCGGTTAGACGCCAGGCTTGGAAGAAGAAAGTCCAGTCAATAAATGGGACAATTTCATTAACAGGATAATCATTGAAAACCTGGATGCCTGAAATGTTGGGTTTCTTGATGGGAGCTTGTTCCCAGTTGGTGGTCCACTTTCTTTTTCGGGCTTCTTCAATGCTTAAGTATTCTTTGATTTTTTTGGATTTATTGTCGGCACGAAGTTTTTCGTACTCTTTTTCTAACGAAGAAATAAAATTGCTTTTTTCTTTGTTCGAGAGCAGAGCTCCTACTACTTGAGCACTTCTTGAGGCATCTTTTACATAAACCACAGGTCCATTATAGAACGGGTCAATTTTAACAGCTGTATGAATTTTCGAGGTTGTGGCCCCACCTATTAAAAGTGGCTGTTTCATATTTCTAAGCTCCATCTCTTTTGCCACATTGCTCATCTCTTCTAGAGACGGAGTGATGAGTCCACTCAGCCCAATGATATCAGCATTCTGTTTCACGGCTTCGCTGAGTATTTTTTCCGCGGGAACCATCACCCCCAAGTCAATCACATCATAATTGTTGCAGGCGAGAATCACACCAACGATATTTTTTCCGATATCATGGACGTCACCTTTGACGGTTGCCATAAGAATTTTAGCTTTTTTGGAAGGTGTTTTTTGGTCTTGGCGTTTTTCTTCTTCGATAAAAGGTTCGAGCCATGCGACGGCTTTTTTCATGACGCGGGCTGTTTTCACAACCTGCGGAAGAAACATTTTTCCAGCACCAAAAAGTTCTCCTACGATATTCATCCCATCCATGAGGGGTTGTTCAATAATGTCGAGGGCATAATCATATTTTTGCCGGGCTTCTTGCAGGTCTTCTTCCAAAAAATCAGAAATACCTTTGATCAGACAATGGTGGAGTCTTTTTTCGAGTGGCAGCTCACGCCAGGCATTTTTTTGTGTTTGATTTTCTTTACTTCCTTTATCTTTAAGCCGTTCTGCAGCTTCAATAAGCCGTTCGGTGGCATCCGATCTTCTGTTGAGAATCACATCTTCTACCAGCTCCAACAGATCAGGCTGTATTTGGTCGTAGATTTGGAGCATTCCTGGATTGACGATTCCCATATCCATACCCGCATTAATGGCGTGGTAAAGAAATGCTGAATGCATGGCCTCGCGTACCAGGTTGTTGCCTCTGAAAGAGAAGGAAAGATTGCTTACTCCGCCACTTACTTTTGCATAAGGTAGATTTTCTTTGATCCATGTGGTGGCCTTGATGTATTCAACAGCATAATTGTTATGCTCTTCAATGCCTGTCCCAATGGCAAGGATATTCGGATCAAAGATGATATCTTCAGGAGGGAAGTTTACCTTTTGAGTGAGCAAGCGGTAAGCTCTTTCGCAAATTTCGATACGTCTTTCAAAAGTATCGGCCTGTCCCTTTTCATCAAAAGCCATAACGACTACTGCAGCCCCATATTCCTTGATGGTTGAGGCTTGATTGACGAAAGATTCTTCTCCTTCTTTAAGACTTATGGAATTGACAATGGCTTTACCCTGAAGACATTTAAGTCCTGCCTCCAAAACTTCCCATTTAGAAGAATCCACCATAATTGGGAGAGAAGCAATATCCGGTTCTGAGGCCATCAGATTAAGGAATGTAACCATTTCCTTTTTGGCGTCAAGCATGGCGTCATCCATGTTGACATCAATGATTTGGGCACCTCCTTCTACCTGTTGTTGTGCTACGGAAAGAGCCTCTTCATATTTTTCTTCCCGAATGAGTCGGGCAAATTTTTTGGAACCAGCCACGTTTGTTCGCTCACCGATATTTACAAAATTGGTATTTTTATCAATGACCAAAGGTTCGAGTCCACTTAGCCGAGTTTTTCTTTCTATTTGGGGAGGAACATGAGGTTTCGCATCTTTAAGGTATTGACCGAAGGCCTTAATGTGTTCGGGAGTTGTTCCGCAGCACCCTCCAATGATGTTGACCAAACCTTGTTTCAGGTAGTCAAAAATTTTTGGCGCCATTTGGTCGGGAGTTTCGTCATATTCTCCAAACTGATTTGGCAAACCCGCATTAGGATAGGCGCTGATGAAGAGTGAAGACTTTTCTCCAATTTGTTTAACGTAAGATCTTAAATCCTCTGCACCAAAAGAGCAGTTCAGCCCTATGGAAAATAGTGGAAAATGTGAAACTGAAATTAAGAAGGCGTCTAAAGTCTGCCCTGAAAGAGTTCTTCCACTGGCATCGGCCACTGTAACCGAAACCATGACAGGGAAATCGGTAAGGTTTCTTTTTTTTAACTCTTTCCTAATTCCGTAGAGAGCTGCTTTGGCATTCAGTGTGTCAAAAATGGTTTCGAGAAGTAAGATGTCTACTCCTCCGTCAAGGAGCCCTGATGCCTGTTCGGCATATACTTCTACCAAATCGTCGAAGGTGACGGCTCTATATCCCGGATTATTAACATCTGGGCTTAATGAAGCGGTTTTGTTGGTAGGCCCCATGGATCCAGCAACGAATCTTGGTTTGTCTTCAGAGCTATATTGTTTGGCTGCTTTTGAGGCTAGAATAGCCGACTGTTTATTGAGATTATAGACTTCCTTTTCCAGATTGTAGTCGGCTTGAGAGATTCGGTTTGAGTTGAATGTATTGGTTTCAATGATGTCGGCTCCGGCCTCAAGATATTGTTCATGAATTTGATGAATAATCTCCGGTTGTGTCAGAGATAGTAAATCATTGTTGCCTTTAAGAGAAGTGGGATGGTTTTTAAACCTTTCTCCTCTGAAATCGTCTTCAGTCAGTTTGTGCTGTTGAATAAGACTTCCCATTGCTCCATCGAGGAGTAAAACCCTCTTACTTACCAACTCTTTTAAAATCTCTGTTTTGCTCATAATTAAAGTAATGTTGTATTAGAGGCGGAAGTGATACCCCTATTTTATTTATGCACAAATGTGCGGTCATAAAAAACAAAAACAATGCACTGAAAGGCAAAGTTAACGAAATATGTGATAACGTAATAAGAAGGGTTTTCAAAGAAAGAATGTTCACCCAAACATAAAAAATGGATGAAAGATGTGACAAAGTTTGGAGGAAGTTGTTCTGAATTTGCGAAAAAAGTGGTCTATTGCCGTCCTCTGAGTTTGTTCAATTCGTTAAGGTGTTGACGGGCTATTCTTTTTTCTTTTTCCAAGACTCTTTGACGATGAGCTTCGAATTCTTTTTCCAGATCTGAGTATTTTTCCTGCATTTGTTTGGTTGTATAATTGGATCTTTTGAAAAGCAGGAAAAGGAAAGCTGCACCGGCAATCAGAATAAATACCAGACTCCACATAATGGTGTTGTATTTTTCTTTTTGGATTTCAGCGCCCATAAAAGGGATACTGTTTTTGGAGCGAACCGTATCATCCAATTTTTTCTGGGTCGTTTCTAAATTATCCTTAAGATCAGCAATGTGATTATTTAATGAATCAATGGTTGTTTCAAGAGTATATGTTTTGTCGTGGAGAAGTTTGAGTGAATCAAGAACATTGTTTTTTAATTTATAAAGCCACGCTGTTCTGACGACCCTGTATTCTTCGTATTTGCTTGATTTAGTAATGGTGTAATCGAACTGGCCAGAGATGTCTCCATTATCCAAAGTTGCTTCTTCTTTGTTTTGGGCAATTGAAGAGTTGATCCACAAAAATGTGGTAAAAAGAATTATAAAGAAGGAGTAAGTTTTCATGACCTGTTAATTTTCCCAATTTTCGAAACAATACTTTACTGCTTATAGTCGAACAAAGATGTAACGATAAAACAATAATAAAATTGTACCTGAAGAAATTAAATTTTATTGGCACAAAGTTAAAAAAACACTTTGGGAAAAACGGTAGTATGAGAGAAAAACATTTGGGAAAACATGAGTTAGATAAGGAAATGACCTCAATGTAGGTCGCCGCTTTTATAAATAAACAAACCGTCTCGTTTTGCGAGACGGTTTGTTGCATTTTTATATTGAAAAAATTAATCGAGAGAACCGGTCATTTTTGACGGATCTACCCATTTGTTAAATTCGTCTTCAGTGAGGTATCCCAACTCAAGAGCAGCTTCTTTTAGAGTCGTACCTTCTTTATGAGCTTTTTTAGCAATTTCCGCTGATTTATAATACCCGATGTGCGGGTTAAGGGCAGTCACCAGCATCAGGGAATTATCGAGATGCATTTTTATGCGTTTGTGATTTGGTTTGATTCCAATGACGCATTTGTCGTTGAAAGCAACGCAAGCATCGCCCAGCAGTTCAGCACTTTGAAGGAAATTGTAGATCATGACAGGTTTGAAAACATTCAGTTCAAAGTGTCCGTTAGATCCAGCAACTGAAATCGTAGTGTCATTTCCCATTACCTGAGCACAAACCATTGTCATTGCTTCGGCCTGGGTAGGATTTACTTTTCCTGGCATGATGGATGAACCTGGTTCATTTTCAGGGATTAATATTTCTCCGATTCCGGATCGTGGACCTGAAGCCAATAGTCGGATGTCGTTAGCGATTTTCATAAGACTAACGGCGATTTGTTTCAACGCACCATGGCTTTCGACAATAGCATCGTGAGCTGCCAATGCTTCGAATTTATTTTCGGCTGTTTTGAAAGGCATGCCGGTGAATTTGGCAATGTATTTGGCAACAGTAACATCGAACCCTTTGGGGGTGTTTAGGCCTGTACCGACAGCAGTTCCACCCAATGCCAGTTCAGAAAGGTGCTCTAAGGTGGTTTTCAGCGCTTTCAGGCCATGCGTGAGTTGAGATGCGTAACCTGAAAATTCTTGTCCCAAAGTAAGCGGGGTAGCATCCATTAAATGGGTTCTTCCAATTTTAACTACCTCCATCATTTCCTTGGCTTTGGCTTGGAGGGTGTCTCTCAGTTTTTCGATGCCGGGAATGGTTTTTTCGATCAGCATTTTATAGGCCGCGATATGCATCGCAGTGGGGAAGGTGTCATTGGACGATTGAGATTTGTTGACATCGTCATTGGGGTGTATGGGGCGTTCTCCTTCACCAAGTTTTCCACCATTGATGACATGGGCCCGATTGGCTATAACCTCGTTGCAGTTCATGTTGGATTGAGTTCCACTACCGGTTTGCCAAATGACCAAAGGAAATTGATCATCTAATTTTCCGTCAATAATTTCATTACAGGCTTTCTCGATCAATTCTCTTTTTTCTTTAGGAAGAATGCCATGTTCTTCATTGGCATAAGCCGCAGCTTTTTTTAGAAATCCAAAAGCCCGGATGATTTGGATGGGCATGGACGCAGAAGGTCCAATTGGGAAATTCATTACTGAACGTTGGGTTTGAGCAGCCCAGTATTTGTCTGCGGGCACCTTTACTTCGCCCATGGTGTCTTTTTCTATGCGGTATTCCATTTTTATTAGGTTTAAAAGTGGTTGAAACGATTAATTCTTTTTAAAGATTTCTTCTCCTCCAAACTGCATCAAATATGCCTTGATGAAATCGTCTATTTCACCATCAAGAACAGCCTGAACGTTGCTGGTTTCATGATTGGTTCGGATATCCTTGACTAGTTTGTATGGCTGAAGCACGTATGATCTGATTTGTGAGCCCCATTCAATTTTCTTTTTCTGTGCTTCAATTTTATTTTGTTCTTCTTGTTTTTTTCTGATTTCCAATTCGTAGATCTGTGATTTCAGGATGCGTAAAGCATTTTCTTTGTTTCCTCCCTGTGATCTTGATTCGGTATTTTCAATTACAATTCCAGTGGGGGCATGTCTTAACCTTACACCGGTTTCTACTTTGTTGACATTTTGACCGCCGGCACCGCTCGATCGGAAAGTTTCCCAAGTAATGTCTGCCGGGTTTATTTCCACTTCGATGGTGTCGTCAATCAATGGAATAACAAATACTGACGTAAAGGAAGTCATCCTTTTATTGGCCGCATTAAACGGTGAAAGGCGTACTAACCTGTGAACGCCATTTTCACTTTTAAGATAACCGTAGGCATAATCTCCTTCGAATTGAAGGGTGACGGTTTTAATTCCGGCTTCATCTCCTTCTAAAAAGTTGGTCTCTGTCACTTTATATCCTCGGCGCTCTCCCCACCGGACATACATTCTCATGAGCATTTCTGCCCAATCTTGACTTTCAGTTCCTCCTGCCCCGGCATTTATTTTAAGAATGGCACCCAACTTGTCTTCTTCCTTGCGAAGCATGTTTCTCAGCTCCAGGTCTTCGACGAGTTTGACTGTTTTCTTGTACTGATGGATTACATCGGTTTCATCCGCTTCACCTTCTTTGTGAAATTCTATCAGGACAGAGACTTCCTCGATAGCAGTCTTAATTTCCTGATATGCATTAACCCAGCTTTTAAGGTCTTTTATTTTTTTCATGATTTTTTCGGCTTTTTGGGGATCGTTCCAAAAATCCGGGGCCTGGGTTCTCATTTCTTCTTCTTCTATTTCAATTTTTTTTCGGTCGATGTCAAAGATACCTCCTTAACGCGATCTCGCGTCCGGTAAGTTCTTTCATCATTTCAGATGTTACCATGATTTTATTCTTTAGATTTTCATGCAAAGGTAATAATTTAATTTTCGAAAGTCTTGCAGAATGTCAAAATTAAAGATATATTTCTTTATTGGATGTTAATGCCAAAAAAAAAGCGAACAACTCGTGTTAAGCTGTTCGCTTTAAGGGTGAAAGACCGGATTCGAACCGGCGACCTCCAGAGCCACAATCTGGCGCTCTAACCAACTGAGCTACAATCACCGTTTAATGTGGGTGCAAAGGTAAAATTTTTTCCATTAGTTTTGCAAATGTTTTTTTAAAAAATGCGTCTATTATTGCTTCATAAGTGTCAAGTGAAACGAAATCAGTAATATTCTTTATTGCGATTTGAGAAGATCGGAGAATGTAGGAAATGAGTGAGGTTAATTTTTTCTGAGGTTCCTGAATTAATAATGATATAAAATAGTTTTGTATAACTGAGATTAAAGATGTTTTAGATGAAATTTTTTCCTTTGAATGAAGAGATAGATCGTCAAGTTGAGATTATATTGGGCAAAATTCGCCATCTGAAAAATGGAGAAACTGCAGAATTGATAAATAATTCAGGTGCCCGTTATCGTCTTAATTACGGGGTTTCTATTATTTATCTTAGAAAAATGGCCAAAGAACTGGAGGCTGATAATGAGCTTGCTCGAAGATTGTGGTATCGAGAGGTGAGGGAAACGATGATTATGGCGACCATGGTGTCAGATGCAAAAGGTATTGAACGTTCCGAACTTGAGGCTTGGGGGAAGAAGCTGAATACTTTAGAGCTGTCCGAGCAGATGGGGAGAAATCTTCTTTCACAGTTGGGTATAGGGGAGGAAATCCTATTGGATTGGTTAGATAGTGAAAATATGTTTCAACGGTATGCCTCTGCAATGGCAATCGGCTGGAGACTTAGGGAAAAAGGGCATGAGGGATTTAAACGGATGAAAGAATTGATGCCGTCCTTTAAACATTTGATTGAAGAGAAGCAAATGCATCGAGCCGTGGGATTTGCGATGAAGATGGGAGGTCGATTTTGTGAAGAGTATAGAGGCCTAATAGAGGATACGATAAATCTATGGCTAAAGGAAGGGAGTGAGAATGAAATGCTAGTGGCCGAAGAAGTTAGGTATGAATTGGAGGCCTTTTGAAGGGTTCTTTGAAGTTTTTCGTATTGATGATTGAGTTGCTATCTAGGAAGTTTATCCAAATTAATTAACTTTGATCGCGTTGTTATATCGTGAATTTTTTAAGAAAATTAATTTTGTTTTTATGCATATTGTTGAAGTAAAATCAGCTAAAGAAAAAAGACAATTTTTAGATGTTGTTGATAGAATTTACAAGAATGACACGGCTTATGTTCGTCCATTAGATATGATGGTAGAGGAGGTTTTTGATCCGTCTATTAACGATTTTTTTCAGCATGGAGAAGCCACGCGTTTTCTTCTAATGGATGAAAATAAGCCAATCGGCAGGGTTGCGGCATATGTGAATGAGAAGAAAGCCTATGGGTTTCAGCAGCCTACTGGTGGTATGGGATTCTTTGAGTGCATAGATAATAAGGAGGCAGCTTTTATGCTGTTTGATGCTGCCAAGAGGTGGCTTTCTGAAAGAGGGATGGAAGCAATGGATGGCCCTATCAATTTCGGGGAGAATGATAATTTTTGGGGTTTGTTGGTTGAAGGATTTACTCAACCTTCATTTGGGATGCAGTATAATCCATCATATTATCGTGATTTTTTTGAAGCGTATGGTTTTGAGAATTACTTTGAACAAGTAACAAACATCCTTGACCTTCAAAAACCATTTCCGGAAAGGTTCTGGAAAATTGCTGGCTGGGTTGGCAGAAAACCAGGATATCATTTTCGGCACTTTAGGTGGAAAGAAAGTGAAAAATTTATTGAGGACTTTATTGAAGTGTATAATGATGCCTGGCAATTTCATGAGAATTTTACACCAATGAAGGCAGATACGCTTCGTAAGTCTTTACATGAGGCAAAAGATTTTATGGATGAAGAGTTGATCTGGTTCGCTTATCATGAAGATACGCCAATAGGGTTCTTTGTTCAGTTTCCTGATGTAAATCAAATTCTGAAATATTTTCATGGTAAGATGAATTTTATCAACAAGTTAAAGTTTGTTTATCTGAAGTGGCGGAAGGTAATGACTAGAACCAGAGTGGTTATAATGGGGATTAGGCCTCGTTGGCAGAGGAAT
Organism: Thermophagus sp. OGC60D27; assembly: GCF_052400625.1. Taxonomy (NCBI): domain Bacteria; kingdom Pseudomonadati; phylum Bacteroidota; class Bacteroidia; order Marinilabiliales; family Marinilabiliaceae; genus Thermophagus; species Thermophagus sp. OGC60D27. Next base: position 37,734 of record NZ_JBQTGH010000004.1, on the reverse strand, counting down.
GGAATAGAATCCGGTATTTTTTGGCATCTGCGGAAAAAAGTTGCAAAGAAGCCATGGATAAAAGAAATGGAACTTTCTTGGGTGGGTGATTTTAATCCTAAAATGAGGGCTCTTCATGAATCGGTAGGGGCCGAGTTTGGTAAAAGGCATATCACGTATCGTTACTTGTTTGATGAGAAGAAACGCAAAGAAAGTCAAAGAGCATCATCAATTCCTGTGGATACAAAAGAAAAGTTGTTGTCTTGAAAATAAAGTTTTGATTGTATTTGGTAGACGTGATACATAGTGCTTCTTTTTAAGATGTAACTTCATACTGAGAAGGAAAGGAAAATATTTTAAAAGAAATTTTTGGTGATTGTTGTGGGATTGATTAATTTTGCGGACCGTTTAGAGTGAATGTAATCGGAATGCCATTTATGGCAATGAGAGAATAATTGATATTGAGGTAAAGAAAAATATTTGAACAATGAAAAAGGGAATTCATCCGGAGAATTATCGCATGGTTGCATTTAAAGATATGTCCAATGGCGATACATTTATAACCCGTTCTACAATTAATACTCGTGACACAATTGAAGTTGACGGGACTGAATATCCATTAGTAAAACTTGAAATATCAAGTTCTTCGCATCCATTTTATACTGGAAAAATGAAGCTTGTTGATACGGCAGGACGTGTCGATAAGTTCCGGAATAGGTATAAAAAGCATCTTGAAGCCAAGAAAAAATAGCTTGTTAAAAATATTATATTAATTCTTGCCCCGGAAGTATCCGGGGTTTTTTGTTTTCGGGGTTGCGATAAAAATTTGAGTGGTAATGCTGTTTTCTTGCTTATATATGTTGACCATATAGCAAGGACATGTATTGTAACATTATAGTTGGTATGCATATTGCTATTTTATGGAGCTATAAGAAAGATTGGTCTTTGATCAGCTTTTAGCAGGATCTAAGTTTGTTGTAGAAAACGTTTAATTTAAAGCGCTTTATGCTTTCTAAAAAATGGGAATGCGAGGCAGGGGATGCAGATATAAATATTTGTGATTTGGAAAGCATTGCCGATAGTAAATGTTACGAAAAAGAAACGACAGAAAATAGACTGTCAGAATAGCAGTCAGAAAGTGCTAAAGTTTGAGAGAATTAAAATATGGATGAATTAAAGAAATCGAAGAATTCCTTTTGGATGAGCGAATTTGAGGATGGAAATGCTGAGTATATTCCTATTATAGGTGAGGAGATTGAACAGGATACTGATGAAATTCCTGTTCCCGATGAGTTGCCGGTGTTGCCATTGCGAAATACTATATTGTTTCCGGGGGTAATTGTTCCCATTGCTATTGGTCGTGAAAAATCTCATCGCCTTATTAATGATGTAAAAGAGTCAAATGGCTATTTTGGCACCTTGACACAAATTGATTTTAAGGTGGATGATCCTGGCATTGATGATTTGTATAAAACCGGGACAGTAGCCAGAATCGTAAAAATCCTTCAAATGCCAGATAATTCCACTACGGTTATTATTCAAGGTAAGAAACGCTTTGAATTGGTGGAGATGGTGAGTGAGGATCCTTATTTTATTGGTCGGATTCATGTACTTCCGGATGCAGAGCCTCAAGGGGATAAGACAAGAGAATTCGAAGCGGTCGTATCTTCATTAAAGGATTTGTCTTTAACCTTAATAAAACAAAGTCCCAATGTTCCTCCGGAAGCTTCGTTTGCCATCCGTAATATTGAAAATCCTGCTTTTCTGATAAATTATGTTTCATCCAATACGGATATTCCTGTAAAAGAAAAGCAACGACTGCTTGAGATTCATGACCTGAAAGAGCGGGGAATGCGGCTGGTTGAGTTTTTGGTTCGTGAGGTCCAGCTGATGGAGATAAAAAATGACATTCAGTCGAAAGTAAAGCAGGATATTGACCAGCAACAACGGGAGTATTTGCTTCAACAGCAAATGAAGACCATTCAGGATGAGCTGGGGTCAAGTCCATTAGAACAAGAAATTAAAGAACTTGAAAAGCAAGCTTCTAAGAAAAAGTGGTCAGGAGAGATAGCTGATCTTTTTTCGAAGGAGGTTGAAAAATTACATCGTTTAAATCCTGCGTCTGGTGAATATTCCATTCAATATAATTATCTGCAAACTTTGTTGGACCTTCCATGGAATGAGTATACTGAAGATAATTTTGATTTAAAGCGTGCCCGGCGGATCTTAGACAGAGATCATTATGGATTGGAGAAGGTGAAGGAACGGATCATGGAGCATCTTGCGGTTTTAAAATTGAAAAGAGATTTAAAATCACCTATTATATGTTTGTATGGCCCTCCCGGCGTAGGCAAAACTTCATTGGGAAAATCGGTTGCAGAAGCATTAGGGCGTAAGTATGTCAGAATGTCATTGGGGGGACTTCATGATGAAGCTGAAATTAGAGGCCATAGAAAAACTTATATAGGAGCCATGCCAGGTAGAATCATTCAGAATCTTCGAAAAGCCGGGTCGTCAAATCCTGTATTTATATTGGATGAAATAGATAAGATTAGCAATAGTTTTCATGGAGATCCTGCATCTGCATTGTTGGAAGTTTTAGATCCTGAACAGAACAACGCTTTTCATGATAATTTTCTTGAGGTGGATTTTGACCTTTCGAAGGTTATTTTTATTGCTACGGCAAATACTTTAAATACCATTTCTCAACCCTTACTAGATCGGATGGAATTGATAGATGTTAGTGGGTATGTTCTTGAAGAAAAAGTAGAGATTGCTAAACGTCATCTACTGCCTCAACAGATGGAAAATCATGGTATTCCCAAAGGGAAGATTTCTTTGCCAAAGCGCACATTGACATATATTATCGATCATTATACCCGAGAATCCGGTGTTCGAGAGTTGAACAAAACGTTGGCTCGTTTATTTCGGAAAATAGCATTGAAACTGGCAACTGATGAAGAAGTGAAAAAAAGTATTGCGGTTTCCGATGTTAGGGAGTTTCTTGGTATTGAAAAATATTCCAAAGATACTTGGCAGGATAATAAGTTTGTTGGGGTTGTTACCGGCCTGGCATGGACTGCTGCGGGAGGGGAAATTCTTTTTGTGGAAAGCAGTTTAAGTAAGGGGAAAGGTCAATTGACACTTACAGGAAATTTAGGTGATGTTATGAAAGAGTCTGCCATCCTTGCCCTTGAATATTTGAAGTCGCATGCGGAGATACTCAATATAGAAGAAAAGGTTTTTGATGAGCATAATGTCCATGTTCATATTCCTGAAGGTGCCATTCCTAAGGATGGTCCATCGGCAGGCATAACGATGGTAACGTCTTTGGCGTCATCATTTACAGGACGTAAGGTGAAGGCTCGGATCGCCATGACCGGGGAAATAACACTTCGTGGCAAGGTGCTTCCGGTAGGGGGTATAAAAGAAAAAATATTGGCTGCTAAACGTGCCGGAATTCGTGAAATCGTTTTGCCCGCAGACAATAAAAAAGATATTGAAGAAATTAAGTCCATATACATAGAAGGATTGATTTTTCACTATGTGGAAAATATCAATGAGGTGTTGGAACTTTCCCTTGTTGATTAAAAAGTATTATTGCAATATGTCTTTAATTTAAAACTTTTCTGTTTTCAGTGGAATGAGAAAGGAATTTTTCCTCAAAAGCATTCATTATTGTTTGCATTTCAGGAGTAAGCCGAGATAGAGCTTTGCGAATGATTGATTTGGGGATATGTTCGAAATAGGCTTCTGCTAATCCGCCTGCTATTGATGCTATGGTATTACTTGGACCACCTATAGAAATAGCAAGGCGGATGGCTTCTTCAAAGTCAGATGCTTCCAGAAATGCTGCGAATGCAGGTTGTACCGGAGATATGTCACTGTCTGGTGAAATTTTTATGGACTTCCAGTTTTGTACCGTTATTGAGAGATCATAGTCAAAAGCCTGGCCGATGAATGTTTTTATCTCTTTCTTTGTCCCCGTTTTTCTGCACATATGTATGGCTGCCGCAACGGCTTTGGCAGCTTTGATGCGTTCAGGAATATTGTGGGTAATTTTTGTGCTTATCTCTGCCTCGGATAAAGCCTCATCGATGTTTCTGGCGGCAAAGCCGATAGGACTGATTCTTCTTGCAGCTCCGTCTCCTTTACTGATGTATGGCGTTGTGTCGTCTGATAGGGCCCATTCCAGAAACAGGGGACGATAACCTGCTTTAGGGAAATTCCGCACCCATTTTTTGAGTGTTTTCTCGTATGTTGTCCGATTAATTATGGCATCTGCTGTGGCGAGTGTTAAAATGGTATCATCTGTAAATGCGGATGAGGGTTTGAATAGTTGAAATTCGGTATTTGAAGCATTGTCGGTCTTAAATGCAGATCCTATAATGTCTCCAATGATGGCACCTTTCATAGTCTGGCTTAGGTTTAAAATGGTTTCTTATGAAAATAGTACACTAATATGATAAGTTTCGAGGTAAAAACAAAGTTTTTTTTAATATATTATCGGCAGTATTGATTCCCTTTTTTTGTAAAAGATCTGAAGTGTATTTGTTAACTATTAATTTGTATATTTGAGTAATTCTGTTGTTTTTATGGAAATGCCTGTGTTGTAGAATTGAAATGATTGGATAGATTAAAAAATAATGATATTTCGGTCTAGTGTTCAAGTGAAAGGTTGAATTATGAAATCTGGTAAAAAAAGAATAGAGGATTTTCTAATGGTTCTTGCTTGAGATTAAATATGATGGTTGGTTGTCTGTTGTAAAATAAAAAGGGTTTATCCTTTTGATGAACGTATATATATTGAAAAAAGAAAAATTTTTGTTCTGAATTCATGAAACAGGTCCTTAAATATTTATTCTTTACAATTGCCATTTTTGGTAGTTTTTTCCTGTTATGGTATTTTCGTTCAATAGTTGTTTTTGTGGGGGTTTCAGCAGTTATTTCATTGGTTACTCGACCAATGTTCGATCTTTATTGTCGCATTCAGATAGGGCGATTTTTTGTGGGAAAGACGCTGTCTGCATTGCTGACGGTTTTAACTTTATGGGTCGTAATTGTTTTGTTTTTCCGTTTTACGGTTCCTTTAATTGCTTCTGAAATCCAATTCTTTTCAAGAATAGATGTTCCGGTTGCTTTGGACAAAATCGGGAAATTACTCTCTGATACTTTTGCGCCACTCAAACATTCGGAGATTGGACGCACCATAATGAGTGGCTTTGAAAGGCAGTTTGAGGATGCATTGCTGACATTTTTGGATTTTGAGCAGGTACGTCAGTTTTTTGCTTCATTGGCTGGCTTTTTGGGCGGTGTTTTTATTGCAGCATTTTCGATATCTTTTATAACTTTCTTTTTTTTAAAAGAAGAGGGATTACTCATAGGCGGTATTTTGCTTTTTGTTCCTCAGAGGCATGAGACCGGAATTCGGCATGCTTTGCTCTCCATTCGATATTTGTTGAGAAGATATTTTTTGGGGATACTTATCCAAACGATGTTGGTTGGCACTATTGTAACCAGTGGTTTTTCAATATTAGGAATCGGATTTAATCATGCGGCTATTATAGGGATTATAAGTGGTTTGATGAATATTATTCCTTATCTGGGGCCTCTGTTTGGTGCATTTTTTGGCATTAGTGTAGGTACTTTGGTCTACTTGCAACTCCCGTTACCATATTCTTTTTTTTCCTTTTTTGGAGGAATGGTGTTGGTTTATGTTATTGTTCAATTAATGGATAATATATTGTTTCAGCCACTTATTTTTTCCAGTAGTGTAAAAGCCCATCCTTTGGAAATTTTTATTGTTATATTGGGCGGAGGTTATTTGGCAGGAGTCTTGGGAATGTTTTTTGCAATTCCGGTTTATACCATCATTCGAGTTATTGCCAGAGAGTTTTTTAACAATAATGAAGTGGTTAAAAAGCTTACAGACCGGATGTGAATTCAAACGAATTACTTTTTTGTTCTTTGTTGCAGAGCTTCTCGAATGTTAATTCTTTTTTCTCCTTGCATAGCAGTAATGTATGCTTCCTGAAACCCTATCTGTTTTACCAAGTCACGAAATTCAACCGCTTCTTCATATGAGGTGAAAATTCCTAGCGTAAACTGGTTTATATCATCATAGTCAATTTGACGAAGCGAAACCATATTTTGTTTGAATTTGTCCATGTCTATTCCCATGTAGGCTCCCACCTGAACGCTGAAAAAAATTCCGTCGTCTGGAATTCGGAATCTTATTGTATCCGATACTGGGGTTATTAAGATTAACTGATCTATATTTGAGGATAATTCTGAACCTAGAGGAGTCTTATGGGTTATTTTTTCTTGATTTAGTTTTGCCTTTTCATGTGGCTTTTGTCTGGGATTTGAAGGATTGTATTGTGTTAATATAAAAATACAAGACAAAATCAGCAAAGCAGTCACACTGAATAGTCCTGTTTTCATTTTTTTAAGGTATCGGTTTTTTGTTATGTTTTCTTTTTGGAGTCGTGAAAGCTCTTTTTCTAATGCTTCACGCCGAGTTTCCTCTTTCCATTGTTTAAAAGCTTCTTCGTGATCGCTCATTTGGATTTTTTTTGAAATTACAAATCCTTTTTAATCAGATTAAAAATTTCTTTAATAGATGGGTAGGTGTTATTGGTAAATTGTTCAGTTTGGTCCAAATTTACCCAGTTAACTTCTGTTATATCTTCTTCTTGTTGAGGGGTGGGTTTTTTTTGCCCGTAATAGATCATTTCGAACCATTTGGTTTCTTTTAAAACAGGGATGTTTTTAATGTAATAAGTATGGAACGTTGAAGTGATGGGGTTAAGTATTTTGAGGTTGTCAATATTACATTCTTCTTCTACTTCCCTAATAGCTGCGTCTTCAAAGGTTTCTCCGGGTTCAAGTTTGCCTTTGGGTAGATCGTTTTGACCTCTGCGTGCCATGCCCAGAAAGTGTTCTTTTTTTGGGTCCCAGACAAGTCCACCGGCAGCGGGGATATTTTTAAAGTTTTTTTTGAAACGCAAGAAAAGCTCATGTTCATTGTGATGATAGATGTAAGCTTCTTTTCTGTCTTTATTGTGTTCAAAATTTCGGATAAACTTTCTTAATTCTCCTTCACTTCCTAATTTATGTATGGCACTAAATTCTGGAGTAAGAACCGAATCGATTTTGTTCGTTAAAAAGATGACTCTATCTTTAAAAAATATCTTGTACATTTGCGACATGGAAAATTTGAAAGAAAAAATAGCCCTTCAGCTATTGCAAATAAAAGCAATAAAACTACAACCTGCAAACCCTTTTACATGGGCTTCAGGATGGGTTGCCCCCATATATTGTGACAACCGCCAAACGCTTTCTTATCCAAATATTCGTAATTTTATTAAGATTGAGTTTGCGAGGCGCATTTTGGAACGATGGTCTTCTGTAGACGTTATTGCAGGTGTTGCAACAGGTGCGATTGCACAAGGGGCAATGGTTGCTGATTTGTTGGGAAAACCATTTGTTTATGTTCGGTCCAGTCCTAAAGGGCATGGGTTGGAAAATTTAATTGAAGGCGATCTCAAACCTGGACAAAAAGTGGTTGTAATAGAAGATCTGATTTCTACAGGCGGAAGCAGTCTTAAGGCGGTTGAGGCTTTACGAAATAACGGAGCTGAAGTTTTGGGTATGTTTGCTATTTTCTCTTATGGGTTTAAGATCGCTGAGGAAAACTTTTCCCAAGCAAACGTGGAGTGTGAAACCTTGAGTGATTATCAGACCTTAATACGAATCGCTGCTGAAGGCGGATATGTTTCGTCTGATGATTTGAATGCTTTGGCAAAATGGAGAGATGATCCTGCCAATTGGAAGAAATAGTTATGACAAGATTTGAAAGTGATATAAAAGCAGTTAATCAACCTGCTTCCAAGATTTACAGTAAATTATCGGACTTCGACAATTTTGAGGATCTTCTTCCTTCAGATAAGATTAAGGATTGGAAAAGTTTTGGCGATAGCTGTCGTTTTGAAGTTGTTGGAATAGGGCAGGTTGGGTTAAAAATTATTGACAAGGAACCTGCCAAAATGATCAAATACACAGCTGATGGATCTGTTCCTTTTCACTTTTTTCTTTGGATTCAATTAAAAGAAACGGATACTGCTACAACAAAAGTTAAAGTAACCTTGGATGCCGAATTGAATCCCATGCTTAAGATGGTGGCTTCCGGTCCATTGCAGAGGTTCGTTGGGCTTTTAGGAGATGCCATAGCATCTCATTCCTATTAAAGGATAAATTCTACTTCCTTAAAAGCATATTTCGATATGGCGCCGTTGCTCCGAGTCAAATAGAGGTGACCGGCTGGTCCGATTTTATTTATTGAAGCCAGAAATTCTCCCGTTTTGTCACGGTATTTGAAAAAACCTGTCTTCCTATATAGAAAAGAAAGATACTTTTCTTCAATATCATTTGTGTTTTCTTCCTTTAGATTTTCATAATGTTCGAGAATGGACTGGTATAACTGGAGAAAAACATTTTTCAAATCCCAGCTCTTTCCACTGATTAATTTCATAGATGTGGGGTTGGGAATAGTAGAAGAAAAATTGATTTGGTTGATATTTATTCCGATTCCCACGACGGATTGACTTATAAGGTTTCCATTCAAAGAATTCTCGATCAGTATTCCTCCAAGTTTTTTATTGTTATAATAGATGTCATTGGGCCATTTGATTTCAATAGGTGATATTAACTTCCCGAGAGCAACAGCCAATGCTACGGAGATGGTTTTTGAAATGATGAATTGGTGGGCAGGGGCTACCATGTCGGGGTATAATACGATTGAGAAAGAGAGATTCTTTCCAGGGGCTGATTCCCATGAATTTCCTGGTTGGCCTCTTCCGGCTGTTTGATTGTTGGTGATAACCACCGAACATTCTGTCAGGGTTTGTTGTTTCAGTAGCTCTTTCAAATGGGTGCTCGTGGAAGGGATGCTATTTAATTGAATAATTTCAGGGACTGATTTCATTTGTCTGGAATTTAAGGTCATTTTGTCACTCCGAGTGGTGAGTGTTGACAAAAATAGCTATATATGTTCTATTAAAGTATTATCTTTGAAGTCAAAATTAATTATGGCATTGTTTTTTCAGGAAAATTAAGTTGTCTGGTTGGTAGAATTGGATTTTAGTAAAATTTCATGGTGTGATTTTTTGATTGAATTCAGTTGGTTAGACCTATTGCGCAGAGCCTGGCAACAATTGCAATGAAAAGAAAATGCATAAAGAAACGCGAGGCTATTTGTGTGCCATTCAGCCAATAGTTTGAGTAAGATTTATACAAATGAATAAAATGCAGTAGTGAATGATTGGAAATAGTAATGATGTTGTATCATCCGAAAAGTTGGTAGAAGCGATAGTCGAAGGAATTCAGGAAAAAAAAGGGAATAACATTACCATTCTTGATCTTAGAAACATTGAAAATAGTATTGCAGAGTATTTTGTTATATGTGAAGGTGATAGTAATATTCATGTTGATGCAGTTTCTGAATCCATAGAAGAGATAGTTTTAAATCATGCCGGTGAAAAACCGTTTCATGTTGAAGGGAAACAAAATGCCGAATGGGTATTAATGGATTATCTGAATGTAGTTGCACATGTTTTTCAAAAAGAAATAAGGCAATTTTATAATCTTGAAGAGCTATGGGCCGATGCTGCCAGAACTGATATAGAGAATTTATTTTAACTGGACTTTTACTTTTAGTAAATATATATGACAGAAAACAATTTAAAAAATCACAAAGGTCAAAAACAAGAGCCGGAAAAATCACAAAGCGACCGGAATAATTCCAATCAATTTTTGAAGAATCAAGGAGGGGGAACTGACGGAGGGGATAAACCCCAGGGACCCAAAATGCCTAAATTTAATGTTTATTGGATTTACGGGCTTATTTTGCTTGCCCTTATTGTCGTGAGTACCTTTAATTTAGGGCAAGGACCCCAAAGCCTATCCTACAGCCTGTTTGAGGATCAGCTTTTGCCAAGTGGGGACATCAGAAAAATAATCGTTGTTACCAATGAAGGAGTAGCAGAGGTAACTCTGACAGAAGATGCGTTGGATAAGCATAGCGAGTTATTTCGTAATGGTTATACCCCTACTAAAATAGGTCCTCATTTTGCCGTAAAGATACCAACCATTGATAGATTTGAGGAAGCTCGTAAAGATGCTGAGAATGAAAATAATATTAAAATACCGGTAGAATATGAAGAAAGGGTGAATTTCTTCAGAGATTTCATAGGTATGGTATGGCCCCTCCTGCTGGTGATTATTATTTGGGTCTTTATTTTTCGACGAATGAGTTCTCAAGGTGGTGGAGGCGGTGCTAGTAACATATTTAGTGTTGGAAAATCTAAGGCTAAGATGTTTGATCGTGAGTCCAACATTAAGGTTAATTTTGATGATGTTGCAGGTCTTGAGGAGGCGAAGCAGGAGGTTGAAGAGATTGTGGAATTTTTGAAAAAACCTGAGAAATTTACAGAGCTAGGTGGTAAAATTCCTAAGGGAGCTTTGTTAATAGGACCTCCCGGGACGGGGAAAACTTTATTGGCAAAAGCTGTGGCAGGAGAAGCCAATGTGCCGTTTTTTAGCATGTCAGGATCAGATTTTGTGGAGATGTTTGTGGGGGTTGGAGCCTCCCGCGTTCGTGATCTATTTCGAAAAGCTAAAGAAAAAGCACCTTGTATTATATTTATTGATGAGATAGATGCAATAGGTCGGGCACGTGGCAAAAATGCTGGTTTCAGTAGTAATGATGAAAGAGAGAATACCCTCAATCAGTTACTTACCGAGATGGATGGCTTTGCCTCTAACAGTGGCGTTATAATTCTTGCCGCTACCAACCGGGCAGATATTTTAGACAGAGCTTTAATGCGTGCCGGTCGATTCGATCGTCAGATTACTGTTGAATTGCCTGATTTGAATGAACGTAAGGATATTTTTAAAGTACATTTACGTCCTTTAAGACTTAAAGAGGATGTAGATCCAGATTTTCTGGCTAAACAAACGCCTGGTTTCTCAGGTGCCGATATTGCAAATGTTTGTAATGAAGCTGCATTGATTGCTGCCAGACGAAATAAAAAGCTGGTTGAAAGGGAAGATTTTATTGATGCGGTTGATCGGATAGTTGGGGGGCTGGAAAAGAAAAACAAAATTATTAGTAAAGATGAAAAACGACGGATCGCCTATCATGAAGCCGGACATGCCGTCATTAGCTGGTTGCTGGAGCATGCCCATCCCTTGGTAAAGGTAACCATAGTACCTAGGGGAAAAGCGTTGGGAGCGGCTTGGTATCTTCCGGAAGAACGACAATTGACAACAACGGAACAAATGCTTGACGAAATGTGTTCTGCCCTGGGAGGACGTGCTGCTGAAGAGTTGATGTTTAATAGGATTTCTACCGGGGCATTGAATGACCTGGAAAAAGTAACCCGTCAGGCCTATGCGATGGTTAGTTATTTTGGAATGAGTCCGAAATTGGGAAATATCAGCTTTTTCGATTCTTCTGGTCAAAGTGAGTATTCTTTTCACAGACCTTATAGTGAGAAAACAGCAGAGCTTATCGATCGCGAGGCTGCAGCCATTATTGAAGAACAGTATGCCAGGGCGAAAAAAATATTAACAGAAAATAAAGAAAAACACGCTCACCTTGCGGAGTTATTGTTGGAGAAAGAAGTTATTTTTAGCGAAGATTTGGAGCGAATATTTGGAAAGAGAAAAGGACCGCAGCACTTTATTTCGTCGAATGGGAATAATGATAGTCCAGAACTGACGGGGGAAAAAGATATAGTTAATTCGGATCAACAGAATGTATCTGACGATAAGAGCATAGATCAAGATAAGGATAAAAATGAAGGATCCGATAAATAATAGTAATTCTAAGGAAATTATTCTCTCCAAGTTGAGGAATTCAAAACCTCGGTCGTGGGAAATGAAATGGCAGGATGAAGTTCCTGACGGAGAAGTGTTTGAAAGGTTGTTGGATCCACTCTCTTCTTTTATAGAGGAATTGGAAGGATTGGGCGGACAGGTATTCATTGAAAAGAATGAAGAAGATGCCTGGCTGAAGCTCAAATTACTTTTACGGGAAAGAGGTTGGGAATACTTTGTGGTGGAAGATGGTACCATAAAAGATAAATGTTTGGGAAATGATATTCCCATCGCAGAATCTTTTTCTGAGTCAGATGATTCGGAAGTCGGATTGACAGGGTGTGAGGCATTGGTTGCCTTGACAGGCAGCGTTATGGTGAGTAGTTCCGCGTCAGGTCGAAAAATGAATATTTTTCCATCAATTCATGTAGTATTGGCCGCTAAAGATCAATTGGTACATTCCATTAAGGATGGATTTGAGCGGATAGAAGCAAAATATGGACACCGACCTTCCCAAATATCCTTGATTTCAGGTCCTAGCCGTACGGCAGATATTGAAAAAACCCTTGTTATGGGTGCTCATGGTCCCCGCGAATTAATTGTTGTAATATATAATTGATCTTCAATAGATGCATCATTTAATCCAAGGATGATCTTCAGATCTATTGATGAGTGTGTTTTTTGTGACGATAATTTCTTTTTGCATGAATAATTTTTGGCAACGTACCATAACAGGTTTTCTTTTTGTTGTAGCTATTATCTTAGGATTATGGTGGAATCCTTTGGCATACATGAGCATTTTTGCCGTAGTAATTTTGCTTGGGATGCACGAATTTATGAGAATGATGCAGGGAATGGATGTGAAGGTCCGATATTTTTGGTCACAAACAATAGGGATTTTTTTGTATGTTGGATCATTCTTATTTTTTTATTCGCATATACAAGCGCGTTGGTTGGTGATCATTGTGCCACTTGCTGGAGGGGCTTTCCTTTCGGAATTGTATTTTAAAAATAAAAATTCTCTTCTAAATATTGCAACCACCTTAATCACACCATTGTATGTTGCGCTACCATTTGCTTTTTTGCATCATTTAGCTTTTTACGGTGGTGAATATAACCCAAAATTGTTGTTGGGTTTTTTTCTGTTAGTATGGGCGAATGATTCAGGCGCTTACATTATGGGTTCTCTCTTTGGCAAACACAAATTGTTTCCTAGTGTTTCACCGGCTAAAAGCTGGGAAGGAGCTATCGGCGGCATTTTCTTTACAATTCTAATAAGTATTGGTTGTTTTTATTATTTTGGTATTTTAAGCGTTATTGATTGGATTGTGGTTGCTGGTCTGGTGGGCGTGTTGGGAACCTATGGCGATCTTATTGAGTCGATGTTAAAGCGCAGTGTCAACATTAAAGATTCTGGAAGAGTCTTTCCTGGGCATGGAGGCATTCTTGACCGATTCGATGGAGTCTTTTTCTCAGCTCCCGTTGTAAGTTGCTATCTTTTGTTTTGTTAACTTTGCATGTCTTTTAAAATTTGAAAATCTATGACAATTCACAAGGAAGGTTTTGCCATTTTGACAATTGTATTTTTGATTTTGGTAGGATTAAACATTGCCATTTATTTTTCTGTTAGTTCGCCTGCCCCTGTGCTTAAATGGACTATACTGTTGTCTTTTTTCTTGTTTCTCTTTTTTGTTGCCTTTTTTCGCAGCCCCAAACGAAGTGTTTTTTTGCAGGATAAAGCCATCATTTCCCCTGCAGATGGAAAAATCGTGGTGATAGAAGAGACTGAAGAGAATGAGTTTTTAAAAGAGAAGTGTATTCAGGTTTCTGTATTTATGTCAGTATTCAACGTGCATATTAATTGGTTTCCCGTATCTGGGATTGTACGCTATGTAAAACACCATTCTGGACGTTTTAAAGCTGCTTATCTGCCAAAAGCTTCTTTTGAAAATGAACGAACCACCATAGCCTTAGAAACAAAAGGGGGAGCAACCATACTTGTACGGCAAATTGCTGGGGCACTGGCCCGACGTATCGTTTGCTATGCAAAAGAAGGGGATTCTATGAGACAGGGACAACAAATGGGGTTTATCAAATTTGGTTCGCGAGTGGATATTTTTTTGCCACTGGGGAGTCGTATTGATGTAAAACCTGGCCAGCGGGTGAAAGGGAAACAAACCATTATCGGATGGGTCGATTGAGTTGAGAGGGGAAAGGCCCTTCCTAAAGCTTTATTCCCATAAATATTACGTCATCAACCTGATCCAAGTCTCCCTTCCATTGATGGAAATGGTGTTTAACAGCTTTATATTGTTTATCCATGGGGAGATGATGGATTTTTTCCAACATGTTTTTGATGCCCACCTTCATGAATTTCTTTTCTTTGGGGCCCCCAAACTGATCCGAAAAACCATCTGAGAATAAGTAAATAAGGTCATTGGGGTTGCATTGGTATTCCATGTTAACAAACGGGGTATCTCCATCGACTAGGGAATCTCCAATACTTCGACGATTTCCTTTGTAAATAACCAGTTCATCATTGAGGTATAGATAGACTGGACGCTTAGCAGAGGCGATCCTTACTTTATTGGTTTCTATTTCAATTTCGAGAACGGAAATATCCATGCCGTCATGGGTGTTTTCTTTGTTTTTGCTGTTTTGAAGTAATACTTTTATTTCCATGTCTAATCGTTCCAGTAAAGATGCTGGTGAGTTGACATTTTTCCGTTTGACAATATCATTAAGCAAAGTGCTACCGATCATGGACATGAAAGCTCCCGGGACACCATGACCTGTGCAGTCGGCACAGCCCAGGATAAAGTATTTCTTAGTTTTGTGAAACCAATAAAAATCACCACTAACGATGTCTCTAGGTTCAAAGAAAACAAAGGATTCCGGGTAATTGGATTTTAATACATTAAGAGGTGGCAGGATGGAGGATTGGATCGTTTTTGCATAGTTAATGCTATCGGTAATGTCTCGGTTTTTCCTCTCAATTTCTGCTTTTTGTTCTCTAAGCAAAATGGTTTGTTGGTCAACAGCTTTTTGCAATTGTTCCTTCTGACGTTTTAAATTTTTTTCCCGAATAATGATTATCAGATAAACAACATATATGATAAGGGCTGTCAAAGTCAGATAGAACCATGGTTCTTTCCAAAAGGGGGACGCAATGGAGAAGGAAACAGAAACAGGTCCCGAGGCGACTCCGTCAGCATTAAAGGCTCGAACTCTCAGCGTGTAATGGCCGCTGGGTAAAAAGTCATATTCTCGAAAGTTTGTGGTTCCCAGGTTGATCCATTCTGAATTTTCTGCTCCTGAGCTTTGAGATAATTGATACTGATAGGTTACCTGATTGGTTTTTTTAAAACTGATTCCGATAAAGTTAAAGCGGAACTGATAATTTTTTCTGTAAGGGTATGGAAGTCTTATACGGTCGCCTGGCTGGTAATTTTTACCTGATATTGATATGTCGGTGAAATTGAGTGCAGGAGGAATAACATTTCTTGAGTGTTTTTCAGGGAAGTAATGGATTGCCCCTTGGGTGCCAGCAAACCATAATGTTTCATCTGAATCTTTTACGATTTGATAAAAGTCTGAGCTAATACCTGCCTCATGGTCATAAACTTCAATTTTTCCGGTCCTGCTATCAATCATGCTCAATCCCGGATGGTGGGCAATCCATAGACGGTCTTTTTTGTCCACAGAGATACTGTAACAAAAATTTTTTGCCAGGCCATTTAATGTGCTAAATCTGTGAATAGAATCGTTCCCGTATTGGATTACACCTTGCCCTCGTGTGGCAAGCCAGATGGTTTTGTCAGATGTTTGGACCATGCCATTAACATCTATCGGGGAATCGGATATTTTGTGTAGCTCGATGCGCGTATCATTAATTTGGCATATGCCACTGTTTTTGGGACCGATCCATAGTTTGTTTTCCTTGTCAATATAGACAAAATTAATGCTGTTGTGTGGGAGGCCTCTTTCTGTGGTAAGATGTTCCGTTTCTCCGGTTTTTGTATGGATGGAAAAGAAACCTCCATAGGTTGCCAAATAAATTATATCTCCTTTCCCAGAAAGATCTCTTATTTTCAGGCATGGTTGCTTGTTCGAGTAAGCCCATTTTCTGAAATTTAAATTTCCTGGTTGACGGAAATAAAGACCATTGTTTCCGGTGGCAGCAAAGAGTGTCCCGTTAGGGAGCTGATACAATCCTGTTATTTCATCGTTTGGAATACCCAACTCTGTATCGTAATATTCGAAATTGGTTAAGCAATAGGGATCGGTTTTTATTAGTCCTTTATCCAACCCCAGCCAGAGCGTGCTATCGTGTCGCAACACTGATAACACTTTGTTCTTTTCAAATCCGATGTTTTTCAGATTGTAGAATACATAATATTTGTTAGTCAGAAGCGAGGTGCCTCCTCCATAGGTAGCCATCCAATAGTTTCCTTCTCGATCACACAATATATCTCTGACATAATTATTACTTAATCCATTTTCCATTGAAAAATGGTAAGAATCCACATAGGTTTGTGTGTCTGGGTGGTATATCAACTTAATAATTCCGTCTCCCCATGTGGCTAAAAGTAGGTTGCCATTGGGTTCCTCTTCTATGTCTTTAATGTTTTCCCATTGAATGTCGAAGGTTAGGCAAAGCGAGTTGTCAACAATGTGTTGAGCAGTTCCCGCTGATCGTGAAAATAAGTAGAAGCCGTTGTCTTCTGTCCCGATCCAATAGTCGCCAATGATCCCTTTTCTTGGGACGATACAGGAAATTTTGGTAAGTGGAACTTGAGCTATTCTTGTTGCGGATATTATGGAATCGCTTTTGGACAAAATCACCCTATATAATCCTTCGGAAGTTCCGGATAATATAGTATCTCCGTTGACACCAAATGAAAAAATAAGCTTTTGTTTTAAAGAAACATGGTTTAGCAGTTTGTAATCTAAAGTGTTTTTGTTGATAATGATGAAACCTTCATTTTGGCAGGAAAGGAGGATTTTATCTTTATTGAGGTTTCTGATTGCTGTGACTGGACTTTGGGTATTGGCAATTCTTATGGGGATGAAGTGATTTTTTTTATATAAGGTAATGTCTCCGTTGTTATGGCCGATCCATAAAAGGCCGTCGGAAGTCAGATGAAGGGCAGTTATAAAATCGTCAGCGAGTGAGTCGTTTCTGTTATAGTTGTTGAATTCTATGCCATTATACTTCACTAGTCCTTCGCCTGTCCCCATCCAAATGTAACCGTCCTGGTCTTGTTCCAGTGCATAGACAAAGTTCTGCGGTAATCCTACGTTGGAATCAAAAGTTTTAAATCTGAAAGATTGTGCCTCCAGAAAGGATGGATACAATAATAGCGGAATAACAAGCAGCAGTGTATTTTTCCAAAATCGATTGCCAAAATCCATAAGTCTATTGTTTCGGTTTGATGCCTATGCTGTATTTATACTTTGGAATGCCTCCAATGGGGATACTGTAAAATGGCATAAGCTCTCCATATTGGTTTTCCAGAAAGATGACAACATTGTTATCTTTTACGATGGGGGATTTCCGCTTGATCATCTGAATATCCAAAGAACTATTGTGTTCTTCTTTTGATATTGTATGTCGACTTTCCACCCAATCATCGTCGCCCGAGGCGGCTAGAATCTCTCCATTTTTAGCAGGCGAAATGATGCGAATAAAACCGTCATTATCCCAATCGAAATTACTCTGCTTAATGGCTACTACATCTGATGTTATATAGGGATAAATATGTGAAACTTCATTGGCGTCGTTGTATAACCTGAATTTATATTTGAAATAGAATGCAAAGGCTCCTTCTACCGGGCGATTTTCATTTCCTTCCGTGGATAGAAACAATTTGTAGAGATTCCCATCGTCCCCAGAAACGCCTTCAATGATCAGTTTAAATACATAACCTCCGTAGTCTGGAAGTAATTCTCCTTCGGTCGGATTAAACGGACCAAAGGTGTACCAATTGTTATTGTATCTCGTATTAGAGTTAAAGATTTTTGAAGCCAACAGATTGCCACTATTATAATTTCCTTTCAGGTTAGAACGTCGGGCGTCTTCTTCAGAGCAGGCGCCTTTTCCCCCATATACAGAGTAACGCATCACCGTATTCCATTCTCCTTTCAATTCATCAATATCTTCAGATATTTCAGGGTCGAAAACACGAATGAAAACGGGATGTTCGTATGTTTTCGGGATTGAAAAAAAGATGATTTGGCAAAAATCGTCATCTCCCCATGCGGAGTCTCCCTCCCCTCCAAAGGTCACCAAATAAGGAATGTTTTCGTCAATAGCAGGAACCGGTTGGGCCGAGATATAAGAAACATTTATAAATGTGGTTATAATGATCAAAAAATAAGTTGCTGTTGATGGTTTCATGTGCTCAATATTGAGAATTCGTAACTTTTATTTCTCTGTAAAAACAAATTCTTCGGTTATTTTGTATTTGAGTTGAACAGATGATCCTGTATCTGCCTGCCTCACGATAAATATAAGAAACTTTTTCCCCTATTCTGGTGTCTCCGGTTCCAAAATCCCATGTCAGCAATGTGTGGTTAGGCGCTTCATCAAAGCCCTGAAAGATTGCTTCTAATTTAAGCACTGTGCCTGTCTTTATGGTATCTGGAACTTGGAACCATATCTGTTTTTTTGGTTCCAGTTTTAGATTATACGAAGCTACGGAAAAAAGTTCCTTATTTAATAAGGTGTCGATCACATTGAGTTGGATGTGATATTCTCCGGGCCCTGAAAAACAGTGGTCGGTTTCCAACCCTTCTGCTTCATGACCATCCCCGAAATTCCATCGGTAAACATAGGGGAGTGTGTCTGTTTGGAAGGGACCATTTTCGAAGAAGGTAAAGCAAAAATGGTTCTCCTCGATTGGTTGTGGGTCCTTACAAACAATTTCGGGAATGGTAAACGAAAATATATCATCATTTCCGTCTCTGTCTGATGCAAAAAAGCCTTGATTTTCATCGAACCCGGCATAAAACGAAAAATCATTGTAAATGCTGTTTATAGGTGCCGGTAACGGAACCGGTTCACTGTCGCGATGATCTAAATCAATAAAATAAATATCAAGGTTCCCTTCTCCGCCATGTCCGTCAGAAGTAAAATAGAGCTTGCCGGATGGATGAATAAAGGGAAATAATTCTTTTCCGGGAGTGTTAATTCTTTCACCCATGTTTTGGGGAGAACTCCAGCCATCCTTATTTTTTTGCGATACATAAATATCTGTTTCTCCATATCCACCTTCCATGTTGGAAACAAAAAACAATTGCGTTCCATCGGCCGAAAGAGATGGATGACCGGCTGAAGCCCGCGGAGGAATTTGAATTTTCAGTTTTTTAAAGTCTCTCCAGACAGCCCCTTCTTTTTGGGCGCTGTAAAGGGTTAAAGAGTTGGAGCGGTTTTGTCTACGCTTTTTGGTGGGGCGCAATGATCGGTTATGAGTGGCAATGAGACTGGAACCATTGCCGGAGAATGTTATTGGTCCTGCATTAAAACGAGGCTGCCCCGAAGGTGAAAAGAGTTTTATCTTGCCGGTGTTCCCGTTTGAAAATAAGGGCGCATTAAATATGCTGTAAAGAATATTTCGGTTTTGATCAAAATAAGTTACCAACAGGTTGGCTCTGCGGTTAGAGACAAAGAAGAGTACGGAATCCTTAACAATAGGGGCATATTCACTGGTTGCCGGCGTACTAATATTTAATTTTTCAATTTTGATTTCTTGCCCGGAGAGGTTGACTATGGCGATTAACCAAAAAAATATGCAAGTACAAAAAAAATGTCTGCAGTTTGTGGTCGTCATTTTTAAAAGAATTTGGGATTGGGAGTATTTACTGTGTAGCCAAAATCATATTGTAAGGATATTTCATATCCTCCATTGTTGAAGTTACCTATTCCATTTAAAGAATGTTGATAAGAGTAGGCCATTCTTAGTTGAGGAAGAATTTGCCATCCGAGGTGAAAAACTAGTTCATCTAATGTTCGGTAAGTGGCTCCTCCCCAAATCATATTTTTATAGATGAATGAGCCGGACAAGTCTGTCCAGTTGCCCGTTGTTTGATTAATTTTTAATAGGAATGAAGGTTGAAAACTAAGGACCGAAGATAGATCTAACAGATAACCACCCGTGAATAAATAATCCATTCGTCCCGGGTCCAGTTGAGGGCCATCTAACTTTTCAAAATCATGAGTAAAGAATTCCGGCACAGAAATTCCTCCGAAAAAGCGATGGTTATATATGCTCCAGCCAAATCCTGCTTGGGGACCGGATGAAGCCTCTCTGGTACTAAATACTTCGTCTTCGATGTTTTCTAACGTAACTTCATTCCAGTTGATGGAGTAGCTGGTAAAGCCCCCGGATAAACTGAAGGCCATCCAGGTTGATGGATTCACATGTAATCGATAAGTATAGGACAAAGAGACCCCCATATTCCTTTTAATGGCAAATGTTTCATTAAATATTTGCAGCCCTACAGCCATTTCAGGACGCCGCAGTGGCATATGGCCGGTGAAATATTGCGCCTGTGGGGATTGCGGAAGGCCTGCCCATTGCTTTCGGAAAGATCCAAAAACCGAAAGAACTTCCCTGGATCCTGCAAATGCACTATTTATCGCGAAGCGGTTGTGCATATATTGACTTAAGGTCATCGCTTTTTGGCCGGTTAAGGGCAATGTTATGATGAAAAATATGATAATGGCAGGAATTCTCATCGATAGGAGGTTTTGTTAGCTAATTAAGGTGATCAAGTCATGAAACGGGGCTGCCCAATTTTTTGTATTCTCTGTGATTGTTGGAAATGAGTTGTGCTGACATATTGATGATTATTGTCTTTTAATAATAATATAATCCTGAACCGGTTCGATTCCTTTCCCTTTAAAAATAAAATAATAGATGCCGCTATTTAATGGTTTTCCGTCCAAGGCAGTTCCATTCCACCCTTTGTAATCTTCAGGATTTCTTTGAAAATTATTCTTACGATAAACGATCTGGCCGTTTTGGTCAAAAACAATGAATTCATTCTCCTCAATATCTTCTGCGCCTCTCAAAAAGAAATAGTCATTCCGCCCATCTTGATTGGGAGATATGCCCGTGAAATAGGAGATCTTGCTCAGGTAGATGGCTATTTGGTCCGATTCTTCAGGGCAAACGCCGTTGGTGACTTGCCATTCAATAATCACCGGATCATCTGTCACCTGGGTGATCAGGGTGACAGTGTCGTTCGGACTGGCTATGTTGGCACTTCCGGAGGTGACGCTCCATTGCCCATGCCACGCACCTTTTGAAGGAAATTCAAGAGGCGTGGCTGCTTGCAGCGTGGTGTGATAAATCTGATAAAGCGTGTCTTTTTCACCAGTTAAGATTTTTGTGATGGGTGGTTCATCAAATCTGATGATGCGACTATCGCTGGCCGTGCACTTACTATTAGACTCTTCCCAGGTTACGATATGCTCCCCCCATTCATCTGCCTGAAAAATTTTGGTGTTCGCACTGCCGCTGTCGGTGATAACCCCGGATTCAGCAATCCAGTGGCCACTTTGCGCCTTGGGCGATAACGATGACTCCAGAACAATGCTTCTAATTCCACAAATAGCGGTGTCATTGCCGGCATTGGGCGAGGGTAGCAGATCCTTTACTGCTGCTGTGGCTGCAATGTCTTCGGGTAAAGCGAAACAGCCATTTTGATCTCGAACCCACGAAAAAGAAAACGTTGTTTCCCCGTTAACCGTGACTGTTTCGGTGGTGGTTGCTGTCGACGTGTTATTGGTTATGACTGTCGATTCACCATTGGTAATACCGTAATCCCACGGTCCATTTTCGTCTTCAAAAGTTAAATTAAGTACAGCTGTTTGATCATCAGTGCCACAAACCTCTGAATTGGTGGTTATTTTTGCGGAGGGTGAACCACGGAGGATTACCGATACATCATCTGAGGCAGAACATGCTCCGTTTTCCTGATGAAATACAAGGGTGTAATTGCCGGTATTCGGGGCGGTAAATGTGGGATTGGCCTCATTGAGATCGGAAATAGTACCCTGCGATGGTAGCTCCCAATAATAGGTGTTTGATATGGGGTCCGGAATGGCTCCTAAAGTAGCATTCAACCCACAGGAGTCTATATCAGTTCCTGCATTGAGTTTTGGGATGCCCCAGTTGGTGAAGGTGACTATTTCGTCTGACAGGTTCTTCCACGTCCCTCCGTTTGAGCTGTCAAAAACTTCTAAAATTTCAAAGGTTCCTGTCCTATTCGATGTGCCATTGGGAACAGAAAAGGTGAAACTGTATTCTTCCGTGAAAACGCCGTCTACCAGGTCTTCTTCATATATCGGTTTACTATTGAAGAATTCTGTCCCGTTTGGATCTTTTATTTTGAATCCAAAATATGCATCCCCATAAAATCGGATTTTCAACTCAACCGTAATTTTCCCTACAGCACAAACATCTATTTGGTTGATTACAAATTCGGCATTTGGAGATTGAGCTCGGGTATTAAAGAATAATCCCAGAAACAGTATAAAAGGGAGCAACCCTGATATTGGATATTTGATGCTTGTTTTCAACTCTTATGATTGATTGCGAATAACAGAAACGCCCATCCATTTATGAGGATGGGTGAAACACTATTAAATAAAAACTTTTGTTTTGTCGGAATTGTTCAGTGTTCAACATGCTGAAATTAGCAAATAAACGACGAACTTGTTAGAAAAATACATAAAAGTTGCTGGTTTTTACACGATTTATGAGTTTTTTCTGATTATTGTGGTGAAAAAAAGCAACTTTATAAGGTGATTCGGGAGGAATAGCCCCTTGGGGGACATTATTTTACGCTACCATCCCAATGGACTATTCGTATTCTTGGGTTGTTTTCTCAACCGTTCACGACGATAATTTTTGTATTCACTAACAAATGCGTCATGAAAATTTTCACCCGGTGCAGGGGCTGGAGACATTACCAGTTTCCCTTCCGGACTGATAAGGTAATACAATGGAACCGCCTGAACATTATAGTTGTTGATGAGATTTCCTTGCATGGCAAAATATAAAAATTGCCAATCCATGTTGTCTTGATTTTCTTTTAAATAGCTGGCTGCCTTGTCAAAATCTTCGTCTATTATTATGGAGACAATTTCCAGATCTCGGTTAAAAGTATCGTGTATTTTTTTCAGTAGTTTTAGGTCTTTCCGGCAGGCAAAATTGTCAGTGTGCATAAAATTCAGATAAACAAATTTGCCGGTGAAATCGAGTAATGACTTTTCATTGCCTGCAAAATCAGGCAGTCTAAACTCAGGGGCTTTTTCGCCTTCCATTAATATTTTTATCCTGTTATATAGGGCCTGTGCAATTTCGCCAATCGGCTTAAGATGGGTTTGTTCTGTCGATTGATCTAATAATTCAAGTGCCATCCTTTTGGAAATCAATTTTTCATGATAGCTCTCATAGATAATCCATAGCGCAAGGACCTCTGCCAAATCGTGTCGCTGAAAGATCTCTTTGGTTTGGAGAGAATCGACAATGGCGCGGTAGCTTAAGGGCGACTGAAATTTATATTCACTGAAAAAGGGGTGACAAAAACCGCTGAAAACTTCTTCGAAGGAAATCCAGTATGCCGGCATGTTGAATGCAACCGGACGATCAGAAAAGTATTTTTTTATGACATCTCGTTCTTTATGGCGACTCGACAGTAAGGCCAAGCTAGCATAACTAAAATGTTTGTGTGCTTGAAAAAAGGTTGATTCGGATGTGAATTCCGTTTCAAGAGAGTCAATGATATTCTGAGATAGTATTTGGTTTTTTGTGGTAATCAGTTTTATGGCATGTTGACGTAGTTTGTCTCCGAAAGCTTGATCAAAGTCCCGAATGTATGCGTTTAAACTTTTTGAATCTTCGTTTAATATTCCGATAACCACAGGTTCCGGCTGAAAAAAGGGGTTGAGTTGTTGCGCCTGTGAAAGGGGACGGAATGGTGGAAGTTTAATGTGATATTCCTGACCTGGACTCAGATAAATGAAGCCTCTAAACTGGCCGATGTCGGAAAATGCATAAGTCGTCGCTTCCAATGGAAACGAAAAATCGAAGGTGCCGTGGTCGTCTATCTTGATGGTAAATAGTTCTTTTTGCGCCCTGTTTATAAAGTTTTGAAAATGCTTAAAAACAAGTGCATAGTCGCTGTATTCAGGTGCCGAACCATAGATCCGGACAGTTTGTGATTGGCCGCTTAACGTTAAGGTTATTAACCAACTAAAGACAATTGACAGAATTGCTTGTTGATATTTCATAATGGCTTGTTATGTACAAGATATTTTAAGCTTTGATCCCCAAAAACTTCTTCAGCTACCGTTGTCGGCTGACACGGGCTACCTGGATTTTTATTTTATCCGGAATAAATCTTGATGCATCTCCTCCATGCTTCAGGATGTCCCGTACAATGGAAGAGTTAACAGGGGTATGTTCCGGTGAAGTTAGCAGAAAAACAGTGTCGATCCCTGACATGGCTTTGTTGACCTGAGCAATGGCACGCTCATATTCAAAGTCAGCTGCTGTGCGGATCCCCCGCAAAATGAAATTACACCCCAGTTCCTTGGCATAGTCTACCGTCAACCCATCATAAGAGACTACCTCTATACGGGGTTCGTCCTGAAAAACCGACTTTATCCAGTCGATGCGTTGATCGACAGGGAAAAAATCTTTTTTGTTGGCATTGTAGCCTATGGCAATAAAAACTTTATCAAATAGGCTTAATCCTCTGCGAACAATGTTTTCGTGTCCAACGGTAAATGGATCGAACGATCCGGGAAAAATTGCTGTTTTTTGCATGCCTGCCGTTTTTCTATGATCTTACTAATTGGTTAAATGAATAGGATTGGCGGGTAATGGAATTTTTGTATTGTTGGTTTTATGCTCTGCCGGATCAGAGTTTATTATGAATCGCTTTTTTATTAGGTTGTTTTGTTGATGAATCCATAAAAGACCGATACTTAATTAAAGTAATGTTGATCCGGCTGACGTCGTAAAAATCTAAAAAATAAGTCAGATCACCAATTCAAGGCTTCAATATTTTATCTTCCCGTGTTTCTATGGGTATACTTTTTCTTCAGGTAGAACTAATATTCTCCCTCTTTGCTCGGTCGATGAGCCTGTTTGAGGTTGCTTTAATGTTGATTGCCTATTACCAGAATTTTATTTTAGCGGCAGCAAAGGTGGCCATTTTAAGCAGGATAAATCCGTGAGAAAAACGACTTATATTGGTGCTGCCGTAGGTTCTTTCCCGGTATCTTACCGGGAGGTCAATTATTTTTAAGTTTAATTTATAGGCGCCAAATAGTAAATCGAAATCGCCAAAAGGATCAAATTCTCCAAAAAACGGACGATTTTGAGCCAATCGATGATAGTCTGACCGATACATCACCTTTGTTCCGCACAAAGTGTCTTTAACGGGTTGTTCCAGAAGCCAGGAAAATAATAAACTGAAAAAATAATTGCCAATGGTATTCAGCGGACGCATCGCGTTTTTCTCCATGGGATATACCAGCCTTACTCCATTGATGAACTCTCCTTTTCTGCCGGCAATGGCTTTGTAAAATTTTGGTAAATCTTCAGGAGGCACCGTCAGGTCGGCGTCCAGTATCATCAAAATATCTCCCGTAGCCTGTTTAAATCCTTCCCGGACAGCATCTCCTTTCCCTTTGCCGGGCTGGCGAATGGCTTTTATATCGTGCGTGTGTTGATATTTATTTTTTGTTTGGTTGATAACTTCCCAGGTGTCATCGGTTGAGTTTCCCTCCACAAAAATTATTTCTACATGTTTGCCAAACTGGGGAATTCTTTTCACCGCGTTTTCTATGTTTCCCGATTCATTACGGGCAGGGATAATAACAGAAACCGATAATGGGGCGGCAACATGATGGGGTATGGGGGCAGGTCTGGCAAAAATATAATTGTTCAGGCTTAAGTGCCGAATTAAGGGCAGGCGAGACAATATGCGGTTAAATAACCAGGAGATTACCGGAACATAAAAGGGAATCAGCATATTTTTGTTGACCCTGTAGGTTTCAAAGCCGGCAAGATACAGGAGATTTTTCAGATCGGTAGTAGACAGCCAGTTTTGTAGGGGGGAAGGGCGTTTTATGTGCAGCCATTCCGCCATTTTCAAAAACGGCTCCCATAACCGGTTATAATAGGTGACGATGATCCGGCTGCGTGAATGGGTTATGTTTTTTAGTTGGGAAAAAGCCTGTTCTACATCAGGGAGTACCCCTACTAAGTTAGACATTATAATGGTGTCGTATTTTTCCTCAAGAGTTATTGCTTCTGCAGGCATAACTTCAAAGTTAATGTTGGGCCATTTTTGCTTGGCTCGCCGGATCATTTCGGGACTAAAATCAATCCCCGTTTTATCGGTTGCATCAAGTCCTGCTAGTAGTTCTCCGGTAGCACAACCAATTTCCAACACTTTGTGGTCAGGTGGTATAAAATAATTACAATGGCGGGTGATGTGATTCCAGTAATAGGCCTTCTTTCTACGGTAACGAGACCATGTTTTAGCAGCATGATTAAAATAGTTTAAGATATGCTCCATCGCTTTTGTCTTGGTTTTATCGGGACGTGGTTGATGATGTTTTTTTCTTTTGTTGCCAAAGATCGTAATTGATTTCGAACAACCATGCAGGTTCTTCTCGCCCTATTTGTTTGCGAAGTAGGAAGGTGCCGGGATACGCTTCTTCAATATACTTCATGTATCGATGAATGGTGTTGATTACCTGGCCGTTTCTAATTCTTGGATTTTTTCGCAAAGACGCCACGATAATATGAGTAACACCACGTTCATATATTTGAGATATGAGGGTATCCGCATTTTGTGAGTCGAACCTGTAAATGCCATAAAATTTTTTCCCGCCTGCCATAAGGCGCGCCATGTTGGGCTTGCGACAAGCCACATAACTTGTTATCGGCAATTCTTCGGAGGTGTATTCTGCCATCTTAAGATAGTTTTGCCAATCTGGTGTATATCCGTAAAATCGATCGCCCGATAGATTTCGGAAAATAGCTTGAAAATCGGTTTGTTTGACCGTTTGGGTAGTCGATAAAACAACGACTAATGACAGTAGAACGACAGGAAGTATTTGTTTATTTACCGAAGGGCTGTTTCGGGTCAACGTAATCAGGGTTTCTGCCAAGAAGATTAGTATTAGCGGGTAGAAAGGAATGATTAGCCTCTCCTGATCCCACAATGGTTGCAGAGCAATAAACGTAGTCCCCAACGTAAAGACCAAATAGAGGCCAATAAAAAAAAGATATGGATGATGCCGGTAAAAACGATATAATCCTGTGAAAAACCATAGGTATAGGATAATGGTAATAAAAGGCTGCTTGGATAATGATAAGGCCGCTTTAAATCCGGTAAAAATGGCAAAGTGCTTGGATAAATAAATGTTAGAATTTTGAATGAATCGGAGAAGAAAGCCGCCTAGGGATTCTTTCCCTTGGGAGGAGTCGTACGGATGGCGCATCAACAACGATTGAAGCTGGGCATTGTCGCTGCCGGTACTTCCCCAGATAAGTTCTTTTAATCCTATATAGATAGCCAACAGAATGGCAAAATTTAACAATACTAGAAAAGCAGACTTGTTTTGTTTTTTAAGCAATAAAAATAGAACCAAGGCCGGAAGTGCTGCCAGAGCGATTGTACGAGTGAGAAATAGAGCCAGCAGAATGCCTGACAGGGTTAAGGTGGAGCGGTACGAAAGATGGATATCCCCGGATTGTGCTAGCAGCCTGAATAAATAGAGAAAGAAAAGACTCTGAAGTGCCATGAAAAAGGCCTCGGAGTAGGTCTGGCTGCCAAAATATAAAATGTGATAATTGACGATGATGGCCAATAAAACGCCCCAATAGGTGAATTGTGAGATCTTTTTTGAAACCGCCTTACCCAATAAGACGATCGCAAGGGTAAGAAATAACCATGAACCCAGTTTTAAGATGGCCAGATTTGTCCCAAAAATGGCGACCAACCCCGATAATATTAAAGGATATACCGGCCCCTGATAGCTTGGAAACTTGCCATCCTCAAGGAACGACAACGCACGAATGATATAGGTGCTGTCATCGCCCCCTTCACTTATTCTCAAACTAAATGTGAAAAAACTAAAGAAGACATAAGTGAAAATGGCAATACCCGTCAATAGAGACCGGTTGGAGGCGCACCATCGGTCTATTCTTTCGACCCCGGATAATTGTTTGCTTTTTTGCTTGGTTCTTTTTGCCATGACACTCACATTTAATGTGATTGGTTTGTCAAAAATAAAAACTTCTTTTTTATTAAATAGGCGTTGGCTAAGAATCTTTGAAACTATCTGATAGAGGAGTCGGTTTAAGATGCCCCTGGCTCTGTGCCCTATGCT
The DNA here is from genome assembly GCF_052400625.1 of Thermophagus sp. OGC60D27. Classification (NCBI taxonomy): domain Bacteria; kingdom Pseudomonadati; phylum Bacteroidota; class Bacteroidia; order Marinilabiliales; family Marinilabiliaceae; genus Thermophagus; species Thermophagus sp. OGC60D27. Next base: position 9,449 of record NZ_JBQTGH010000004.1, on the reverse strand, counting down.
CCCTCGTTCCCTTGCCTCTCAATTACCGGAAGATGGCCGTGACATCCGGTATGTGCAGGACCTTTTGGAACACCGGAACATTAAAACAACAGAACGATACACTCATATTTTTAGCGATGGGCTGTCAACTGTAACTGTCGCCTTCCCTTTTTTAGGACAATGCTAAAGTTGCATATTTCATTATTTTTCGAAACCTATTTCTAAACGTTTTTCAGGGCGTGTTCCGAACCTGTCAAGGGTATATAAACGGCTTCGTGCCTCAGCCGCCCTTGACAGAACCAACTTGCGCACTGAATATGCATTTAGAATTTTGGTTTCAGAAAAAGAAAAATGTCTATTTTAGAGCTGTCCTATAAAGGGTTAGTTTACAAAATTAGTTACTTAAACACGCCACTAATCATGCACAAAACCGTTATATCCCCTTTGCCAAATGACAATTACAGATAAAGAAAAACAAATTGATTACAAAAAACGAATCAACCGAGTTTTTGAGTTTATTGACCAAAACCTGGAATCGGATTTATCTTTGAACACTGTTTCGGAAATTGCTTTTTTCTCACCCTTTCATTTTCATCGGGTATTCAAATTTGTTACAGGAGAAACTCTAAACAAATACGTAACAAGACGGAGAATTGAAAAATCAGCATCTGATTTATTACATAAAAACATCACAACAACAGAAATAGCACACAAATACGGATTTAGCGATAATTCTTCCTTTTCAAGAGCTTTCAAAAAGTATTTTGAAGTAAGCCCAACTGAATTTAAAAAGCAAAACCATGATTTGGGAAGCTTACAAAACTTATTAAACCTTTTGGAGATTTATAAATCAAAAGTTGTATAAGTCAAATTAGAGATATAAGCTTAAAAAAATATAAATGATAACCAGAACATTACTCTTACTTTTGGTAATAATGACAGTTAGTTGTTCTAAAGAAAATAGTATTTCTCCAAATGAGGAAGCATCTACTTTACTCCCTCCAATGCAAAAAGGAATAATTTCTACTGGAACTAAAGGTATTCCTATACCCCAGGAAGTGATAGATAATCAATTTGTTGATGGATATATGATATTGGATGATTGGAGTAATGTCGAAATTAAGGAAAATACTTATGATTGGAGTTTTATAGATTCCGAAGTGAATAGAGCATCTTCTGGAAACAAAAAAGTTAGAATAGCAATTCATACAGGTGGAGAAGGCATACCAAGTTGGGTCATGCAGAACTATCCATCAATAAAAGAAATATTTGTATATGACAAACAAACCTTGCAAAAAAGATATCATCCAGCGTACTGGGACGAAACATTTATTAGAATAAAATCAAATTTTTATAAAGCACTTGCAGATAGGTATAAAAATAATGAAACGGTTTTTGCAATTTCAATTTCAATGGTAGATCCAAATACGGGTGACTGGGATTTTAGAATTAATGACGATTTGCAAAAACAATCATTTTTAGATGCTGGCTTTACTGAAGAGGTGTTTGTAAATGCTTATAAAACGCTGATTGATAATGCTATGGAAAATATTAAAAATAAGTATTTAATTACTGCCGTAGGACCCATTTCATCTGCACTTGTAAGTAATGAATATTCAGCTCTGTATGAAGTTCTTAATTATTCATTTAATACCTATGGTGATCAATTAATAATCGCCAAAGGTTCTTTAAATGCGAATACTCCAAATCCCAATTTAACATCTGATTTAATCACCTGGCAAATAATGTGGGATTTTAAACCTCATTGTGCTGGCCAATTTGTTTGGTCAGTAACAAATGACCCTGATTTTAAAATGAACGGGAGAAAACCGTATTCAAACAAAGATTCAATTTTCGCTGCTGCATTTGATATAGGAATTATATATGGATTAAACTGGATTGAACCATGGAAAGCTGATATTTTAAACCCTGACTTACAAGATGAATTAGAAAATGCCCGCAATATATTAATTCAATAACGCTATTAGCAGAATAAAATAACTACCGGTGCAAAAAATATAAGTAATACCAGTTTTTGTGCTTATTCCAAAACTAGCTGCTTATTATTGAGTTTAGTTGTAAATTTAAAAGTTAGCAATAGAGAATCCGATACTACTCATATTCAGGAATTGATAAAAAAGGAATTATCGTCCAATATCGTAAATGCTGTTAACCAATCTATAGAGGCAATTAACTCATTCTCCGGTTCGAAAAAGGATTTATTGAAACAAATGGAAAAAGAGCAATCCAAAATACTGGAATTGATCGGTGAAGAGCTAAAACTAGCACCCAAATACTATTATCCCAAAATGGGTATGGTTATTGGAATGGGTCGCTTTGCTGTATTTTCAGGACCAGTGTTTGGAATAAGTTGAAGAATGGGAATGACAGTAGTACTGGGAATGCTTATTGGTTTTGTTATTGGTGCCCTATTAGATAAAAAGGCCAAAGAAAATGGAAAACAGATGGACCTGGAAATTAATACCAAGCTCAACACACACTCTCATAAATAATTGCAGAGTCTGTGGTCACTCAAGGGCTTTTATCTCGAAAAAATGCGATAAAACCTGAAAGTCAATCATTCCGAAACCGGCAACTATTCATAACATAAAACCATAGCATCCCTTTCATGATTAAATACTAATAAGTACCATTAAGACCAGATATATAATCCGATATGAGGAAGTTTAACACAGTAAAAGCTTTCTAATTTATTTTGGGGGAGATGGAGATAAGTTGGGGGAGGGGTGTATTTATAAATTGGATGTCCTGCTGAGTGACGAGCTGCAAAAAAGCAATATTTGGAAACGGAATCCTAATGTTAAGCTTTATTTTGCGAAAAAATGAAGAATGACCAATAAGTACTATATAGAACGAATTAATAAAGTTATTGATTACATTGAAATCAATTTGGATTCAAAGCTTTTACTGGCCGAGCTTGCAGAGGTTGCAATGTTTTCAAAATATCATTTTCACAGGATTTTTAAGACAGTAACCGGTGAAAACCTCAATGAGTTTATAAAAAGAATACGGATGATCAAAGCATACCGTTTTCTGCAAGTAGACAAAACCATTGAAATCAAAGACCTTGCAATTAAAGTAGGATATAATTCTACAGCAAATTTTTCCAGAGATTTCAAAGAATATCATGGCATCTCTCCATCACAGGCACGGCAATCAGATAAAGTTTTGGAAGAAAGGGTGATAAATATCAAAAACACAGAATTGGACATTACTTTCAAAGGTATAGTGAACTTACCAGAGAGATATGTTTTATTTAAAAAAATAACATCGGGATATGATAATGAGTTGATTCCCCAAACTGCTAATGAACTATATAAGCTTGCAATTGATTATCATTTTAAAATAGAGCAGTTTATAGGCGTTGGATATGATGACCCTGATTACACCCCGGCCGACAAATGCAGATATGATATTTGTATTGCTGTAAATCCCAAAGACTTACCTGAAAGAATTCCATGCGATTCCAAAATAATATATGGTGGGAAGTTTGCCGTTTTTAATTATCAGGGACATAAAAACAATATTGCAAATGCATGGGATTATATGTTTAAAGAGTGGTTGTTAAACTCACAGTATTTGCCCGATGACCGACCCCATCTTGAAATGTATCTGTATTCAGAAAAATATGAACTGGGATATTTCAATGTCAATCTTTGTCTGCCTATTAAACTAATAAATTAATAAATATGAAAATTGCATTAATTATTATCGGAGTTACTTTGGCTTTAATGGCGATTGTTTTCATTTATTACGGTGGTTTAACAAAAGTAAATTGTCGGATTGACACTCAGGGTGGAGAAACTTTGGTTTTCAAAGATATGACCGGAGATTATGCCAAGAGTGGAAAACTGGCAGACGAAATCTATTATGCCTTACTGAATGATTACGGAATTGAAACCTTCAAAGGATTTGGTATATATTACGACAACCCCAAAGAGGTTGAAAAAAACAAATTGCGATCAGAGATTGGCTGTATCGTGGAACAAAAAGATATTTCAAAACTATCTCAATTAAAGGGGGAATTTAAAACAAAAACATACCCTAGAAAATCGTATATAGTCGCCGAATTCCCGTTCAAAGGGAAATTATCTGTTATTTTGGGAATCATGAAAGTATATCCCTCAATTGAAAAGTTTGTTAAAGACAAAGGGTACAATAATGTCGGTGCGGTAATGGAAATCTACGATGTGCCAAATAAAAAGATTATTTATCGTAAAGAAATTAAGGAGAAATAAAGCACCAACGCCCGGCACTTTATGTTTGCAAAATTGCCGGGGTAATCATAAATTCAACGATTGTAGCCCGCTTCAGTTTTTCAACTGTTCGATAAGTTTGAGGTGTGAAATCACCTGCTTTGCATATAATAACCATTTGCAGCAATCAGAAAAAAACAAGAGACCTGTAACATTATAAAAATTAATCGACTTTTAATAAAAAGAAATCGTAAAGGATGGATAAGGAAAAAAAAATAGTTTTAGGTGCCGCTTTTGGTGCTGCAATCGGAAGTGCGATAGGTGTTTTGACAGACAATGTAGCTCTGTGTATTAGTCTTGGAGTAGCTTTTGGCGTTTTGATTGGAATAGTTTTAACCAAAAAACAGGGGAAAAATAATAACGACAAAAACTGATTGCGTAAAAAGCGTTAGGAATATTTGTTGAATTCCGCGGTGATTAAATAACTAAAAATAAGGAAATTGCTTGAATCACAAAGCATCATCTTTAATATTGGAACAAGTCTGGCAAACAAGGACGAAGACCGTCGAAAAAGACTTTGACAATTGATGGTTCTAAACAGTTGGAAGTTTCCAATGAAGAGGTTGTAAACGATATTTACGCCATTTCTGAAGATCCTGATGCAGATTATGGCTGTGGCAATGCCCTATGCTTTAATGATCGTTGGCTGCCAAATCCATCCTAAAAAGGTTTAGCGGTTAATGAAAGAGATTAAGCTACTTAAGGAAGAATATATTCGGCAACCACGGGCGTTTGTATAATATCGCCGGGTAATACCTCAGGGGCCATGGCAGGTATTGGAAATGGATATAAAGCTTGTCCGAAGTGAGGAATTCAATATTACTAAATTTAAAGTGCGCTTTGTGAAACATTATTGTTAGCATGGCATCTTTCCGATGCGGCCATTTAAACCGTATTCTATATGAGTTTCAGGCACACAAATCTTCTCAACGATCGACGCATCGCACCCGTTGATGTGCATCGCATGATTAGGAATGGTGACATCAACGAAAAAACAGCGGCTGGCGTCGGCTGGTGCCAACAGTTCAATCAATCTGCAATTAATTGATTAACGGTGTTGATTCTGATGAAGCTACGAAACGTCATACCGCTGTTTGTCGCCGGAAAAACAGGTCCGCCTCCTTAACCCCGGCAAAAAAGTCCGTTACGATAATTTAGGACAAACAAGTCTGCATAAAGGTCTTAAGGTTAATCATAAACCCCTTAAGGTCGATCATAAGCCTCTTAAGGTTAATCATAAACCCCTTAAGGTCGATCATAAACCCCTTAGGGTCGATCATAAACCTCTTAAGGTTAATCATAAACCCCTTAAGGTCGATCATAAGCCTCTTAAGGTTAATCATAAACCCCTTAAGGTCGATCATAAACCTCTTGAGGTCGATCATAAACCTCTCAAGGTTGATCATAAACCTCTTGAGGTCGATCATAAACCTCTCAAGGTTGATCATAAACCCCTTAAGGTTAATCACAAGCCCCTTAAGACCGATCATAAGAGTATTCACGAAATTGTGTCTCTTTTATATATTGAGAAAGATATAATGCATATACACTCTTGAAGGCCGTTTTATTTGGTGTTAAGTCTCTTTATTTGTAACCAAATTAAAATTATCTGCCATGAATACCATTCAAACCAATCATCTCAATATGTTCGAGGCAGTCAATGGCTACCTTGACCAAAATGCGGCGAAATGGCAGAGCATTTCTCGCCTGGCTGCCGCAAAGGCCGAGCTGAGCCAATTAATTACGACCATCAGGGCTGCTTCTGAAGCACAGGCCAGCGCTCAGGTCTCCTACGGCAAGACTAAGTTGGCCCTAAAAAAAGACATTGCCGCTAAAGCCGACATCCTAAACGATGTGATTGAAGCATATGCCCTCATCGAAGGGGATGACGAACTGGCACGCCAAATGAGCGACACCCAGACGGATCTCTTCCGGTTGCCCTACAATGATTTTTACATCAAAGTAGAAGCCATCATCAACAAAGCATTAGAACTGCAGGAAGTATTGGTGAGTGACTTCGGACTGTCGGCCCAACAAATCACCGACGTCCAAAACGACCTCAACCAGCTGCTCCAAATCGATGGTCTGCCCCGTGCATTCCAAATTAAATCGAGCGTGGCTACCAACCAAATCGATCTGCTCTTATCGGACGCCAACAAACTGCTGAAAAACCGGATAGACAAGCTGATGTCCATTTTTAAACACAGCGACCCCAACTTTTATCATGGCTACCAAAAAGCCAGAATGATTGTGGATTAATTGCTGCATGGGCCTTCAAGAGTGTTTTTATAACAGAGGTCAGAAGCCGGAAGCCAGAGGCTGGAAGTCAGAAGCCGGAAGGTTAGACTAGCGCTCAGGATAGCATAGTGCATGAAGCATCTGATATCTTAAATCTAACTATCTTATATCTAATCTTTGCGTTTCTGCGTTTGATGGCAAATGGCACAGGAGCAAGGGGCATAGCGAATGCGATGTCTTAAATCTTACATCTAACAATCTAATGGGTTGGGTGGCTAAAACGGTTCAAAATGTGCCACCGATTTCGGAGTACTTGTGCCAGACATTTCGGTTTAAAATGTGCCAGACATAGCGCATAAGCAAAAAAAGCTTTCGGTTCGACTTGTGCCAGGATTTTCGGTTCGACTTGTGCCAGTTTGAGAGATCAGGAAAAAACCGCTATATCGCCCCCAAAAAGCGATATGGCCAATAAACTTGATCTTATGGATTTAAAACAGATATTGACATTACATTTAGATGGTATAAGCAACCGAAAAATAGGAGAAATATTGGGTATTCACAGGAATACCATCAACAATTACGTTCATCTATTTAATTCCAGTAAATACAGCAAAGAAGAACTTGTTTCATTAGATAATAGTGAATTACTCAAGCTTTTTCCAATCCATACCACCATCAAAAATGCCCGTTATGATGAGCTAATGCGCTATTTTGAGAAGATGAACGCGCAACGTGACCATCCGGGCTTTACATTTTTATACCACTACAGAGAATACCGGCAGGCATCAAAAAATCCATACAGTTACACTCAGTTCATGGAACATTACCACCGGAAGCACCCCAAGGTAAAAGGTTCTATGAAGCTGGAGCACAAGGCCGGGAATGAGGTTTATATTGACTTTACAGGCAAGAAACTACACATCACAAACCGGGAAACAGGGGAAATCATTCCTGTAGAAGTATTCGTTGCGATATTGCCCAAAAGTCAATACACCTATGCAGAAGCCTGTTTGAGTCAAAAACGGGAAGATTTAATAAGTTGTATGTCCAATGCTTTGTCTTATTATGGAGGCGTACCGAAAGCCATCGTATCAGACAATTTAAAATCGGCGGTAACAAGAGCCAGTAAATACGAACCACAAATAAATCGCGCCTTTAAGGATTTTGCTCATCATTACAACTGCGTAATTAATCCCACACGTAGTTATTCACCTCAAGACAAAGCATTAGTAGAGAATGCTGTAAATCTCGTTTATCAGCGCATATTCTACCCCTTACGCCAAATGAGATTCTTCTCTGTGGAAGCTCTCAATAGAGAAATAAAAAGGCTTTTAACCCCCTATAATGATCTTTTGCTGCAACACCGACAAGCCAGTCGCAGAGAGTTGTTTCAGTCTATAGAGCGGGAATATCTTAAACCTCTTCCTGAGACCCTTTATGAGTTAAAAGACTATCGACGGGCAAAAGTGCAAAAGATCGGGTATGTTTATTTCTCTCCTGACAAGCACTATTACAGCGTTCCTTATCGCTTTATTGGAAAACAGACACAGATCCAATACACAAAATCAACCGTTGAGATTTTTTACAATCATGAGCGTATAGCTTCTCATAAACGAAATCCCTCACCCGGCATTTATACCACCAATGAGAACCACCTATGTAGCACTCATAAAGCTTATAGTCAATGGAGTCCTGATTATTTTAAGAAGAAGGCCATCAGGCACGGTGAGCATGTATTAACTCTTATTGAGGCGCTTCTAAATAAAAATGATTATCCGGAAACGGCCTACAAACGAGCAATGGGCATCATCCAGCTATATCGCGATTACGGTTCTGAACGATTAAATACTGCCTGTCAAATAGCCCTCAACGTGGGAACATACTCTTACAAAAGAATAAAGAATATACTCAAGAATAATCAGGATAAAAACTTTGACACTCTTGAGGATCACAGGCAAACACATATCCCTATTCATCGCAATATACGGGGCGCTTCAGCCTATAAATAAAAATACAAACAAGTAAAAAAAATGTCATGAACAACAATCAAACAATCGAAAAACTCAGAAAAATGCGGATTAATGCAATGGCCGATTTGCACCTGCAGCAAATGAAAAACAATCAGTTGACAGATGTCACCCCCGATGAATATCTGGCATTGCTTACCGATCATGAATGGGAAGACAGACAAAACAAGAAAATACAGCGATTACTTAAGCAAGCCGGTTTTCGCCAAACAGCATCCATCGGTGATGTAAATTATCAGGCTGACAGAAAACTGGATAAAAACATGTTTCAAAGACTTTGTTCTCTTGATTTTATTAAAAGAAACGAAAACCTGATTTTCACAGGACCCTCCGGCGTTGGTAAAAGCTATCTGGCCCAGGCTATAGGGCACCATGCCTGTATGATGGAATATAGAGTGTATTATGCTATTACTTCACGATTATTTAAGCGCTTTAAACTCTCTAAAGTGGATGGCACTTACATGAAAGAACTTAACAAACTATCAAAAGTGGATCTTTTAATCCTTGATGACTTCGGATTGCAATCCCTTGATAAACACGATCGTGAAACGCTAATGGATGTTATAGATGACCGATATAGTCATAAATCTACAATTGTCTCGTCACAAATCCCCGTGTCTGTATGGTATGATATTATTGGTGAAGGAACAATCGCCGACGCAATACTCGACCGACTGGTAAATTCTTCCCATCGAATCGATCTAAACGGACCCTCTTTAAGAAGAGATATTTTGAAAACTGAATAAACTTTTTTTTGTACTATTGCACCTTCTCTCACACTGGCACATTTTGACCGAAATCACTGGCACATTTTGACCGAAATCACTGGCACAATCAGACCGAAATAACCACTTGTGGCCGGCTTAACGATTCTTTTTCGCGAGCCGGCAATCTTCGTTTTCGCTTTCGTCTTAGATTTAAATTCATT